>JAAYKE010000079.1 GCA_012522575.1 Armatimonadota bacterium
ATATCCTGCCATCTCCCGCCTCCGGGTATCGCTGTGACAACTACGTCAGCCAACTGAGTGGTTGTGGTAATTGCCTCTTTGTGTCGTCTGTTCACTATGGCTTTTGCGATTCTGCGAGCAAACCGCTCCTCGCCATATTCCCGTATTATCCGGGCCAATTCGATCTCAGAATAATTGTTTACGATATCGGCCGCGCTTTTGGCATCGGCTCCCATCCGCATATCCAGCGGCTCTTCTCGCTGGAAGCTAAAGCCTCTGGGCGTATCGAGCTGGTGTGATGAAACCCCAAAATCGAAAAGCGCCCCGTCTACGTTCGATATATCCCTGCTGCTCAGGATTTCCGCCAGGTCTGCAAAGTTGCCCTCAACAAGCAAAATATGGCCATCCGTGGCCAGCAAACGCTTCCCTGCAAACTGTATGGCCTGCGGGTCTCTGTCTATTCCAATCAGAGTCCCTGTCGGGCCAATTTTTCTGAGCAATTCGGCGGAATGTCCACCCCCGCCAAGGGTTGCATCAACAAAAACGCCGCCCTGTTTCGGATCGAGCAGCGCCAGAGTCTGTCTAACCAGTACCGGCTGATGATACTCCGGCATCGTTATCTCCCGTCGGAGGAGTCGTCGACAGTAACGCCTCCCCGGCTCGAATCAAATCCTCGACCTTAGCGTTTTGTTCTTCGTATTTGTCCAGCGCTTCCGGGGACCACAGTTCGATGTATTCGCCGCAGCCATAAATGACAACGTCTTCCCAGATTCCCGCGTAGCGTCTATGTTCCGGGGTAAGTTGAACTCGATTTTGCTTATCAGTGCTGACTTCGTTCATTCCGCTGAAGAAGTGTCTATGCAGCTTTGATACGTCAGAGTTCAGCAAATGCTTAAGGGGGCTTGAGACTTTTCCGAGTTCGTCTTGCAGTTTTCTTGCCCATTCCTGGGTAAACACACACAGGCATCCGAGTCCTTTTGTCACAAAGAACCGCGATCCGAGGCTATTGCGCATATCCAGCGGCATCACAAATCTGCCCGCTGAATCCAGATTATGCCTGTAGGTTCCTCCGAACACCTGCTACCTCGCCCAATCCCATTTTCATGCTAGTGATTTACTATCAAAAACCTAATAAGATAAATATAAGGAAGTATTCCCCCACCAAACCACCAAATACCTACCAAACAACATGGTATCAAGAGTGTATCAGCAGACTTGGCTCTTGTCAATGAGTACGGCGAAGATTTTTAGGAATTATTATTTTTGCGATTGCGACAAGACTGATGTGACGAACATGCGTTCGGTTTGGCGCGGCAACCCGCCCAAACTCCTGTAATATCGCGATTTGCAAAGTCGGATTGAAAATATGAGGCGGTGTATGAACCCGAAGAAACGGCGGAGCCAGATGACCCCGCCGTCAGGAGAATTCAGAGCAAAGGCTGATTTAAGCCTTGCCGATCTTGAACATAGTCGTGCCGCACGTCGGACATGTGCCCTTAGTTGCCGGTTTGCCGTTCTTCATAGTGACGGCTTGTGGATCTTTGATTTCCTTCTTTTCCTTGCACTTAACGCAATATCCTTCCATTTAGAACAGACCATCCTTTCGTCTAGTTGCTAGTTTGTAACGGCCACATGACGTTCTCATGCTAGAGTCTACAACAATTCCCTGATTATTTCCTTCTCAGATGAGCGTAAAGAGCAAAATAATTGCATAAAAAACCGAAATACCTGCCAAAAACAGCCTATTTGCCCATTTTGCAGCAACCAAACCCCTGATCTGAAAAAAGAGGTTGACACGGCCGATAATGTGGTATAAGATGTTTATACCCTACCCCCTAGGGTATTACTCAGGAGGAACAGGACAACGGATACCAAAGACGATGTCACAACCAGGCTAAAGAAAATCGAAGGACAAGTGAGGGGCATTCAACGTATGATAGAGGAGGACAGCCCCTGCACCGATGTCCTGAGGCAGGTGCGCGCTGCCAGAAAAGCGTTCGACAAGGTGGGCTTTGTTATTCTTGCCGGCAAAATGAGAGAATGTATGTCCGGCAAAGGAGACGGGGCCGAATCGGAAATTGCATTGGATGACTATATGGAGCTTTTTCTTACTCTAACTTGATTGATAATAAGAAAGAAGGTGCAACAGATATGCCGAATTATGAGTACAAATGCAATGATTGCGGCGCGTTATTCGCGTTGCTGCAGTCTATCTGGGCCAGACGCAAAGGCGCAAAGTGCCCGGAATGTGGAAGCGAGAACACCGAGCGAGAGATATCGAACTTCAACTCGGGAGGCGGATCGTGCAACACCAACGGGATGTTTGGTTGAAGACGCTAAGTTGCGCCAGTTGGCGCTTCGAATGGATGCCGGCGGAGCGATCCGCTTATTATCATAAAACTCTGCATAACGGGAGATATATAATATCTCCGGGAAAGGACTATTATTATGAGTCAGGCAATGGCAATCAATCAAGATAATTTCGAGGCTGAGGTGATCAACTCAGAGATTCCCGTCCTCGTAGACTTCTGGGCGGGCTGGTGTATGCCGTGCAAAATGCTTGCACCTGTCGTCGATGAACTCGCATCGGATTTCGCGGGCAAGGTAAAAGTGGTCAAGGTCGATATCGACGAGAACCCGGGGCTGGCCAGCGCCTACAACGTGCGCGGCATCCCTACCCTGCTTGCATTCAACAAGGGACAGGAAGTCGATAGAATTGTTGGAGCGCAGCCCAAAGCCGCGATTGCCGAGAAATTGAACGGCCTGCTTGGAGCGTGAGCATGTCAAGATTCCGCGCAGCATTACTTATAGTAATTATCGCTATGGCTCCGGCGAGCCTGGCCGCCGATGCCGACGCAATATCAGTAGACTTGAAATCGGCAGCGCAGCTCGCCTTAGAAAACAACCCTCGCTTGTCGAGCGCAAGCGCATCGGTTGATATCTCCAAAGCGGTCGTGGACAAGGCCAGAAGCGCGCTGTATCCGACCATTGGCGCAGAGGCCGGATACAGCTATCTCAGCAAAGAGACTATCTTTGGGACCACGCCGGTAATGGAACACAGCACCGAGGCCAATCGCCTCCACTTGCAGCAAGTCGTTTATAGTGCAGGAGCGGTGCAGGCGGGGATCAGACAGGCCAGGCATGCTTATATCGCGACGACTCACGGCACGCAGGCTGCGCAGGCCGAGGTGTTGACCAATGTTGCCGTAGCCTATTTTCGCGCGCGGCAGGCGGCGGAAAATATCGATGTGGCTGTGGCAAGCGAAAAATCGCTGGCGGCGGGCTATGACTCAGCGAAAAAACTGCATGAGGCCGGAGTGGTGACTAATTCAGATGTATTGAGGGCGCAAGTCGCGTTGACCTCCGCCAAATCGTCGCTGATTGAGGCGCGAAACGGCTATGAAGTCGCTCTTGCGGCTCTGCGCACGGCGATCGGACTTCCGCTGGGACATACTATCAAGCTCGCGCCGGATGCTGCGGACGCCCCGCCGGAGACTTTGATCTCGGAATCTCCTGCCGATCGACCTGAAATTGCCGCATCTACGGCCGCAGTTCAGGCTGCCGATGAGGCAAAGACAGCGGCGGCCTCCGGCAGGCAGCCTACGGTTGCATTATTTGCGGATTATTATAATCAGCCTGTTGGAGCGCAGTTTCCGAGGCTTTCGAATACGCTGATGGCCGGGGTTATGGTTAAGCTCAACGTGTTTGACGGCGGCATGACCCGCGCAAATATCGACGAGGCCAATGCCGCCTCAATTAAGGCTCGACATGACCTGGCAGCACAGCAGCAGCAGGTGGAACTTGAGCAGCAGACAGCGAAGCTCAACCTCAGTTCTGCTCAGGCAAAGGTCGAGACGACGGCAACTCAGGTGCAGTCGGCCCAAGAGAGCCTGCGGTCACTGCAGATCGGCTATAACGAGGGGATCGCGCCGTTGACGGATGTATTGTCGGCGGAGGCTGCGCTGACTGCGGCGAGGGTGTCGCGGCTGGCGGCTGTGTATGATGTGAAAATTGCGGCGGTAAATCTGATGCGCGCATACGGACACAGTCACGGTCTGGCGCAATGATTTGCCGTCCGGCATGCCGTAGGAGAAGGTAAAATGACAGTCGACAGGACTCTGCGTCTGATCGCGGGCGCATTAATACTGATCAGCGTCGGCCTGGGCTATTTCATCAGCCCGTATTGGTTTTTATTTACTGCGTTTGTCGGACTTAATCTGTTTCAGTCCGGCCTCACAGACTGGTGTCCGATGATGAACATTCTGCGCAAGCTCGGCCTCAAGTAGTCCTTGCAGACCGCAGCGGAGGGATTGAATGACGGGAGATTACGAGAGTTTGGTGAAGAAACGAAAGACATACGCCGTGATAGCGGCATTGATCTTACTGGCGATTGTAGTTGTATTTGCCGGCAGGGCGAAACAGGGCAACGACGAGCCTGCCCAGGAGACAGCGGAGGCGATTGAAGCTGAGGTGTTTGTGGTAAGTCCTTCGAGCCTGCCGAACAGCGTCTCGGCTTCAGGGGCTGTGCAGGCAATTCAGGAAGCTAAAATTGCTCCTAAAATTATGAGCAGCGTTGCCGCCGTCACCGTCAATGAGGGGGATCGCGTCCGGCAGGGTCAGGTGTTGATCAGGCTGGAATCTAACGACTTGCAGGCTCAACTGGCACAGGCAGAGGCGGGTCTGTCGGCTGCTCTGGCGGGGTCGGGGCGCGCCGATACGGGCGTGGGACTGCAGGAAGTGCAAACCAGCGCAAACATAGCCAATGCCCAAGCCAGCCTCAAATCCGCGCGTGAGCATTTATCCATGGTAAAAGAGGGGCCGCGCAAACAGCAGCGAACGCAGGCTCATCTGGCCGTGGCTCAAGCGGAAGCGCAGTTCAATAATGCAAAGTTGGAGCTTGACCGCTACAACAGACTCTACGAACAAGACGTCGTCCCAAAGCAGAGGCTGGACGGCGTTCAAGCGGCCTATGCCATTGCGAAGGCTCAATATGAGTCCGCCAAGGAACAGGCAAGTATGACCGACGAAGGCTCTCGTTCTCAGGAAATCATAGCCGCACAGCAGCAGGTTCAGCAAGCCGAGCAGGGACTGCGTCTTGCGAAGGCCTCAGTTGCAGAAAACGCCATGAGCGTGCGCAACGCGCAGGTGGCCGCATCGCAGGTCAAACAGGCGCGCGCCGCCGTTGCCTTTGCAAAGACTCAACTCGGCTATGCCACTATCACATCACCCATTACAGGGGTTGTGTCGGCTCGGATGGTCGACCCCGGGGATACGGTCTCTCCGGGCATGCCTGTGATATGCGTGCAGTCAGATTCCCGCTATCGACTTGAAGTTACGGTTCCGGAGAGCGCCGCGGGTGATATGCATATAGGAAAACAGGTTGAAGTTGAAATCGGCGCGGATAAGCGACGCGGCAGCGGCAAAGTGTCGGTAATTTCACCGGCGGGCGACACCGGGAGCCATAAGTTTCTGGTGAAGGCGGACCTGCCCGAAGAACTCAATGTGCGAGCGGGTGAGTTTGGTCGAATCAGTTTCCCGGCCAGCTTCAGCAAAGGTGTGATCATACCCGCAAAGGCTCTCAAGGACGCAGGAGGGCTGCCGTGTGTGTTCATAGTGGATAAACAGGACATCGCGAGGATGCGTATGGTCAAAGTGGGACGAACGACGCCTGGCGGAATGGAGATATTATCCGGGTTGCAGGCTGAGGATCGGGTTATTATTGAGAACACAGGCGTTCTGACCGATGGTGTCCGGGTTAAGCCCAGAAAGCCGAGTATGTCAAAGGTGGAGCGCATCGATGGATAAACACTTCGGCCTTGCCGGCAGGATAGCTCGGTATTTCATTGACTCAAAACTGACCGCGCTCATAATCATAGCCTCAGTGGTGCTTGGAGTCTTCTCCGTGGTTGTGCTGCCGCGTGAGGAAGAGCCGCAGATAATTGTCCCGATGATCGATATTTTTGTGCAGATGCCCGGGGCCAGCGCAAAAGAGGTCGAGACCAGAGTGTCGACTCCTATGGAGAAGCTTCTCTGGGAAATACCCGGAGTGGAATACGTCTATACGACGAGCAGCCCTGGGCAGTCGATGGTCATAGTCCGCTTTTATGTGGGCGAAAATATCGAAGACAGCATATCGAAACTGTATAATAAAATGCAGGCGAACTTTGACATAATTCCACCGGGCGCGAGCCGACCGATAATAAAACCGAGGTCTATAGATGACGTGCCGATTCTTGCATTGACCTTCTGGGGCACGGGCTATGACAGCTATGAGCTTCGAAGGCTGGTGGCGACTGTCAATAACCAGATTAAATCAGTAGACGATGTGTCTGAGACGATGGTTATTGGCGGGCTGAGGCGGCAGGTCAAAGTGACGCTGGACTCAGCTAAGATGTCCGGTTATGGCCTTTCGCCGGGGGCGATACAACAGGCGATTCAAGGGGCCAACACTCAATATCCTTCGGGAGGTTTTTCGAATAACAACTACTGTTTTGCCCTTGAGACGGGCCAATTCCTGCAAAGCCCGGAGGATGTAGGGCAGGTAGTTGTGGGCGCGCCAAACGGCAGGCCGGTCTTTTTGCGTGACGTTGCAAGCATAGAGGACGGTCCCGAAGAGGCAAGAAGCTACGTCAATATTGCATTTGGCCCTGGAGCCAGAGAGAAACACGAATCCGATACGGAGTCGATTCATCCGGCGGTTACCCTGTCTGTGGCAAAGAGACAGGGGAAAAACGCCATCGTGATCGCCGATGCGGTGTTGGAGAAGGTCAAGACGCTGGAGGGCAGGATAATCCCTCCCGATGTCCACTACACAATCACCCGCAACTATGGCGAAACCGCCACCGAAAAGTCCAATGAGCTTTTGCTGCACATGCTGGTTGCGATCATATCGGTCGGCCTGCTCATTGCCTTTGCGCTGGGCAAACGGGAATCGCTGGTAGTTGCAATAGCGGTTCCGGTGACCCTGGCTTTGACTTTGCTGGTATTTTATTTATATGGCTACACGCTGAATCGTATCACACTTTTTGCGTTAATCTTTAGCATAGGTATACTCGTTGATGACGCGATAGTGGTGGTGGAAAACATCGTCCGGCATTTCCGAATGGAGTCCAATAAGGGGCGCAAGCTCATCGAGGTCGCGTCGGAGGCCGTGGACGAGGTAGGCAACCCGACCATTCTGGCGACGTTCGCAGTTGTGGCGGCTATTTTGCCGCTGGCGTTCGTCGGAGGGCTGATGGGGCCGTATATGCGCCCGATTCCGGTCGGGGCGACTGCGGCTATGATCTTCTCGTTGTTGATCGCTTTTATTATCTCTCCCTGGGCTGCTCTTCGCATTTTACACCGCGAGGCAAGCGAAGACGGTTCGACCGATGAGCATCACCCTGAGACGGAAGGCTGGACGACCAAGCTGTACCGGCGGATGATGAATCCGTTGATCGCAAGTCCCGCCAGAAGGCATCAATTCATGGGGATGGTTGTCATCCTGCTGATTGCTGCGGTGGCTATGCTGCCGGCAAAGCTGGTAACAGTCAAGATGCTGCCGTTTGATAATAAGAGTGAGTTTCAGATCGTGGTCGATATGCCATTGGGCACGACCCTTGAACAGACTGCCGCGGCTACAAACGCGATGGCGGCGTATCTGCGCACAGTGCCGGAAGTAACCGACGTCGAAAGTTATATAGGAACCGCAAGCCCGTATAACTTTAACGGCCTGGTGCGACATTATTTTATGAGACAGGGCTGCAATGTGGCCGATATCCAAGTCAATCTGGTCAATAAGCACGACCGCAAGCGTCAGAGTCACGCCATCGCAAAATCCGTGCGAGGCAGGATTCACGAGATTGGCCGAAGATATGGGGCTAATGCGAAGGTGGCCGAGGTTCCTCCGGGGCCGCCCGTCCTGCAGACCCTCGTCGCGGAAATCTATGGGCCGGACGATGATATGCGATGGGAAATCGCCGACAGGATCAAGGGTGTTTTCAGCGCAACCGAAGGCGTCACCGATGTTGACTGGTATGTCGAAGCTGACCAGACCAAATATGAGCTGATTCCTGACAAGGAAAAGGCCGCGCTCAGCGGAATACCGACCGACCAGCTTTCGCAGACTATCGCGCTGGCGGTGGCGGGCAGTGGAATGGAGCTGGCGCATATCCCTCAGGCAGCCGAGGACGTGCCGATATATCTGCAACTGCCGTTGCACCAGCGTTCCAGCATTCAGGAGATCAAAAATATACAGATTCAGGGCGCTGCCGGCAGTCTGGTTCCGCTCGGCGAACTGGTGACGGTGCGTGAAACTGTCGGAGATCGCAGCATATACCACAAAAACCTCAAGCCCGTGGTCTACGTGATCGGTGACGTTGCAGGGGCGCACGAAAGCCCGGTATATGCCATCCTCAAGATGAACAAGACTATCAGCAAGATGAAGACTCCGGTGGGCTATAAGATCGATAACTACACCACCGCATCCCCGTTCGACACCACCAAATATGCGATGAAGTGGGATGGAGAGTGGCATATCACCTACGAGGTCTTTCGGGATATGGGAGCAGCGTTTGCGGCTGTGCTGGTGTTGATTTATATCCTCGTCGTGGCGTGGTTCAAGTCATTTAAGACGCCGCTGGTGATTATGGCTCCGATCCCGCTGACTCTGGTAGGAATCCTGCCCGCGCATGCTCTTTTTGGCGCATTCTTTACGGCGACTTCGATGATCGGATTCATCGCCGGCGCGGGGATCATAGTGCGCAACTCGATCATTTTGGTGGACTTCATCGAACTGCGCCGCAGACAGGGGATTTCTCTGGAAGATGCGGTTGTCGATGCAGGGGCGGTTCGGTTCCGGCCTATGCTGCTGACCGCTGCCGCGGTTATGGTGGGCGCGGCGGTTATATTGATGGACCCTATTTTTCAAGGGTTGGCCATTGCATTGATGGCCGGAGAGGTGGCTTCCACGCTGCTTTCGAGAATGGCGGTTCCGGTGCTGTATTATATCAGCGAAAGCGGAAAGCTGTAATTATTGAAAGCGGTTGATGCATTGATGGCGCGAGGAAGATTTGCCTTTCTCGCGCCTCTTTGTTTTGATATGCGAAGAACCGCTTGAAGGACTCCGGGCGTAGTCGGAATAAGTTTAGACCGACTATCGTTTTGTCATCGGAGGAGCCTTGGAAAACCAAACAACACACAGCAAGGTCAAGTTGGCCCTGGCAGTTCTGACATCGCCGGGGGCTGCTTTCGAAGAAATTAACAGGAGAAATCTGCTCGGCTCTGCCCTGATCATATCGCTGATTGCGGGAACTCTGTCAAGTGTTCCGGTATTGATAACCGTTGCCAGCGGGGAACGGGTGCAGGCGCTGATGTTGGGCAAATCTAACCCTGTCGCGTGGGTGGGATTGTCGATGCTGCTGGCATTGGCTATGCAGCGGCTGCTCAAATGGATAGGTACCGAGGTGGATTATGCCGGGCTGCTGACGTTGATGGGCTGGTCGCAGGTGACACTTGCCATTGTGCAGGTCGCTATGATTGTGATGTCGTTCAGCCTGGCGTCGAGCGCGCCGCCCACGTTGTATATCAATTTCGCGTTTGCCGTTCTGGCTACGGCCTCTATTGGTTATGTGCTGCTTATGGGACTTGCCGTGCATACCCTGACCGGAGCGCCTAAGGCTAGAGGGATTTTGTCATATGTCGTTGTGTTATTTGCCACTGTGATTGCGTTTTCGCAGACTTATGTGACGGCGAAGCTAGGCCCGTTTGCCGATGCTCTGCCAGGGGTCGGCAGCACTGCCAGGCTTGTCGCCGGCGCGGATCAGACTCCGTCGGCTGTGGCGGCGGTGGTTGGGCTGGTTTTGGGAATGATAGTTCTGGGCAAGGCCCGTCAGTGGCCGATTGAAACCTTGAGGCTGAATGTGACCGCAGCAGGACTGGTCGGCATGGCCGCGCTCGGAATATATCTTAATTATGCTTATAAATCCAACTATTACGGCAAGCTCAGGCAAGCGCACGAGTCATACATACATGAATAGTACAGCACGGCAGCCGCTCAGATGGAGGCTTTGCTGCCGATTGTAAAAGATAACTATTCACTTATGCTGGACACGGCGGATGTCTGCGTGCTGGCGAAACGGGACGATAAAGCTTTAGATTTGTTTGGCCAGGCGCAAAAACGAATAGAAAGCGAGAACGCGCCGGAGAAAAAAAAATGGCTGGCGCGTGTACACGACGGAGAAGGCATCGTTCTGGACGCAAAAGGCCGGCACGCCGAAGCTCTGAAGAAATTTGAACAGGCAAAAAAACAGTGGCCGGAGTTTCGAGAACCCTGGGTGCGTATGGCTATCACCTACAACAAGATGGGTATGTATGATAAGGCAATTGCTTCGGGTAATCACGCAGTACAGACGCTAGGCTCCAAGGCTCCGGTGGTTTGGGTCGCCCTTGCACAGGCTTTTGCGAACATAAACGATGAAGTGCAGGCCGCCACAGCGATAACTATGGTGAGAAACTCGGATACGAAGCTGGCGGACAGGATAGGAAAAAATCTCGAAGATTGGAAGAACGCTGTGGAAAAACTCAACCGAGTGGAACTGAAGTTTCCGGTTGAACAGGAACTTGCTCCTGAGCCGGAAAAAGTCGAAAAATCGGAGAAATCAAAGCAGCCGGCGAAAACCGGGAAAAAGAAATCCTGAGCAAATATGCTGGGCGGTGGAAAATGAGAAGACAACTTTTTGTTTTTGCAATTGCATTTATGTTAATGTGTGCGATGGCTCAATCGGCGATGGCGGTAACTCTCGCCAAGGAGATCGAGCTTGGTGAGAAGCTTGATGCTCAACTATTGAAGGACTACGCGCTTTATGCGGACGAGAATGCCCAAAAGCAGATTGAAGAATACGGACAGAATCTGGCTAAATTTGTAAACAGGCCGGAGATTACATACCACTTCAAAATCCTGGAAGATAACCAGTTCAACGCATTCTCCATTCCCGGCGGCTATGTCTACTTCACAAGTCGCCTGTGGAATATCCTCAGGGAAGAGGAGCGCATTGGGGTCATCGGCCACGAGATTGTGCATATAGACAATCGACACGCCCTTGACGCGATAAGCAAGCAGCAGAAACGCCGGACGATACTTGCGGTCCTGCTTATTGCGACTCGAGCGAGCAGCCTTGCCGGTGATGTTGCAAGCATGGCAGAGCAATTGTATTCCCTCAAATTTTCGCGCCGTGATGAGGAAGAGGCAGATTTTGGCGCGGTGGAATTCTGCGAGAAGGCGGGCTATAATCCTGCCGGCATCCTGCTTTCGATGTATAAGATAAGGCGATTTGAGGACGAGGCGGGAGGAGCGCCGCCGAAGATATTCTCCGATCACCCGCCCACCAAGGAACGTTTGGATTATCTCAAAAGTCTCCTCACTGAAAGGGGAATCCCGATCCCGGAGGAAATAATCGAGACGGTCGATATGCCGGATAAGATCGGCGAAGTGGTCTCCACAGCCTCGAAGACGATGACATTCACCTCCAGTAAGCCTCTTAACGTGGGGGACATAGTGTGGGTGACGCGAGATGGATGGGACTCGCGCTATGAAAAACGGACTCCCGTGCCCGCGGCCCGATGCACTGTCACCTCGGTCGGATCAGACAACGTCGCCGATGTAAGCCTCATTGCCACCACTAAAACCTGGCCGGTGACAAAGGGAATGGAAGTATATGCGCCTCCTGCTCCGGAGATTGCCAAAGGAATCGGCACGCTGAAAGAGCAATCCGCCAAATCGACGGTTGGCGTTCTGCAGTTGGACCCCAAAACCGGGCTTTATGATCGGCTGATGGCAGTTCAACCCGTCTGGAATAGCACGACAGCCGAGTTTGCCGCGGAGAATGTGGGCTATCTGGTGGTGCTCGACCCGACAAACCCAAGTGGCTATGTTGGAGTGCAGAATCAAAAATATGCCTATGCGCCTATGCAGTCCGGCTCAACGCTCGTAAAGCTCGAGGATCCGGATCAGAATCGATGGGTCGCGCCGGTCATATCGGTCGGCGTCAAAAACGAGCATATCGAAGTGCCGTCCAATATAAAGCTGGATGCTTCGAAGACTTATGATGTGGCGTATCCGGCGTTGGATCCGAAGGATTCCTACAAAAAGCGTGTCGTCGGCACGGCGAGGGCGGATTCCAGCGGCGGACCTAAGGTGGTGCTGAAGTTTACATCATTCAGTCCCGGATGGAAGATGTCGAATGTGAAGAATGGGTTCGATGTGTATGAACGACCGCCGGCTGAGTAAACAAGTTTCGTGGTAGATTGCGGTGGGATATGTATAGGTTTGTTAGGTATTCTGATACAAAGGTGTGCAGTATTGGCTCTGAAGCGTGCGATCACGGTTTTAAGTATTTTGGTTATTCTGGCCGCATGGCCGGGCGTGTGTCAGGCTGTGTCGATCGCTCAGGAAATAAAGATCGGCCAGGAGACGTCCAAATTAATCCTCAAGGAGATGCCGTTATCTGAAGAACAGAGCTATCAGGATGGCATAACGGCCTTAGGCTCCAAGCTGACTCCTTTCGTGAGCAGACCTGAAATACCCTATAATTTTGCCGTCGTCACAGATTCCAGGAACACGATCAACGCTTTTGCCCTGCCCGGCGGTTATATCTATTTCACCGAGCACATGTGGAGGATTCTTACTCCTGATGAGCGCGCGGCTGTGCTGGCGCACGAGATCACACACTGCGATCTGCGACACGGCATTGACGCCAATATTAAGCAGCAACAACGCATGCTCTGGACTCTTCCGTTGATAGTTCTGGGCGGGGCTGCCGGGGCTGATGCCTGGGTATGGGGGAATATGATCGTCAACGCAAGATATTCCCGCAAAATGGAAAGAGAAGCTGACGAGAACGGAATCCGACTGGCGACCAAAGCCGGTTTTAATCCTGCCTGAGCGGTCACTTCGATGAAAAAACTTCTCAGCATAGAAAATGATCAGAACCGCTACGAAGTGTCAGCCATCTTCTCCGGTCACCCGGAAACTCAGAAGCGAATAGACTATCTCACGCAGGCCGCAATTGAGCTTCGCGCGGAAGAGTCGATGCTCGATTTGCCAATGGTAGACGACCCTTCAAGTTTGGGAAATGTTATGAAATAAGCGGCTGATATGCGAATCGTATATGCAAAGACGTCGCAGTCTCTGGAA
>JAAYKE010000080.1 GCA_012522575.1 Armatimonadota bacterium
ATGAGGGTGAATCCGCTGTACAAATAGAAACGGGCCTCTCGCCCATTTCGGATAAATTTTAGGACGGAAGCCCGGTTTACGCGGGATGTTGCGTCCGACATCTTTGCCTCCGAAGATGCTGCGCTTATAATGCGACGGGGCAGGTCTTCTGACTTCCGGATCGCTCTGGCCGGCTACCTTCCCAGTCTGCATAAGACCAGTGGTTAACGCCGGTTCGTCCCCGGTTACAGCGGCGGGCCCGTGACGGTCTTTCACCGTCTTCCCTTTACCCAAGTCGCCGAACTTTTCTATTGTGATTGGAGTATATCAGACCGCCTGAGAGGTGTCAATGACAATTTCGTCGAAAAACACGATTTTCGAAAGTCCGATGCGTGATATAATTCCACATACAAAACCAGCAAGAGGTCGATATGGATATTCTCAATTTTCGCAGCGATACACAGACCCTGCCCACCGAGGAGATGCTCGATGCCATGCGAAACGCTCCCCTCGGCGATGATGTATACGGCGAGGACCCAACCGTTTGCAGGCTCGAAGAACTTGCCGCAGAAAAGATGGGTATGGAAGCTGCGCTTCTGGTGGCCAGCGGGACGATGGGAAATCTCGTCTCACTTATGACGCACGCTCGCAAACTCGGCGAAGCTGTGCTTGTCGATCCGTCGGCGCATATTTTCTGCAACGAGGGCGGAGGGCTTGCCGGCATCGCCGGGTTTATGCCGCTGTCACTTGCAAGCAACAACGGGATGATCGACCCTCAATCGCTTGAGACGGCCATAAAAAAACCGGACATCCACTACGCCACTCCGCGCGTGCTGTGTCTGGAAAATTCCAATAATCGAAGCGGAGGTCGGGTGACTCCCCTTGATCTGCACAAGCAACTCTGCGGCATTGCGCGAAAGCACGGCCTGGCAATCCACCTCGATGGCGCACGCATTTTTAATGCAGCAGTTGCGGCGCAGATACCCGTTTCTGAATATGCCGCCGAGGTCGACTCAATTCAGTTCTGCCTGTCCAAGGGACTAAGCTGCCCGGTCGGCTCAATGATCGCCGGCAGCGCGGAGTTTATCGAACAGGCCAGGTTCCATAGAAAGCGAGTCGGAGGGGGAATGAGGCAGGCAGGAGTGATCGCCGCCGCAGGAATCGTAGCCCTTGAAAAAATGATCGATCGACTGGCTGAAGACCACGACAACGCCAAATTGCTGGCCGCTGGCGCAAATACCATATCCGGCCTGTCGGTCAATATGGATGTGGTGGAGACTAACATAATCAACATAAACCACACCGGAACCGGGCTTTCGACAAATGAAGTTGTTACTAAGCTGGCCGATGTGGGAGTGATAGTCAGCCCGCGCGCGCCAGTGGCTATCAGGATGGTCACTTGCCGTCATACCGGCAAAGCCGAGGTCGAAGAGGCTGTTTCGAGGATGAGGGACGCGCTTGACAAAAATGCCTCTTGAGCCTAACCTATCCTCAGATGGATACCGCTGGGAGGGTATATAATGTCTGGAGAAATCAGAATCGGCATGGTAGGGCTGGATACCAGCCATTCGGTCGCGTTCACGAAGTGCCTGCAGGCGCCCGATGTTGCGCCGGATCAGAAGGTGCATGGCGCGCGCGTGGTCAGTTGTATGAGGTTCGAAACCCCGTTTCAGGATAAAAACGGGCTTGATGCGCGACAGAAGCAACTGGAGCAATGGGGCGTCACCGTCACCGAGGACTTCGACGAGGCAGTGGCCGAATGTGAGGCGATAATGCTGGAGATCAACGACCCTGCATATCATCTCGAATACTTCCGCAAATGCGTACCCCTCGGAAAGCCCATCTTCCTCGACAAACCAATGGCCGACAATACAGCCAACGCTCGCGCTATATATAAGCTGGCCAAAGATAACAACCTCAGAGTCTTCTCGGCTTCGTCCCTGCGCTTCGTGCCGGGGCTAATCGAGGCTTGCGAGGCTGTGCCGAATGCCATGTATGCCTATACCTATGGCCCGCTGGGCAAAGCGCCCGCAGGGAGTTCGATTGTATGGTATGGAGTCCACGCATTCGAGATGCTGGAGCGCGCAATGGGTCAGGGCGCAGTGGGAGTATTCGCACGGCGCGATAAGGCCGGCGTCGTTTGCGTAGTAGAATATCCCGATAACCGCAGAGGCGTGGTGGAGCTTACCGAAGGCGCGTCTGCTTATGGCGGATGCGTGCGGGATAAGGGCAAGGCCGCGCCGTATATTTGCGACAACAGCAGGCTGTATCCCGATGAACTGATAAAGGTGATAGAGTTCTTCAACGGCGCAGAGCCGGCGGCTTCGCTGGATGATGCGCTGGAAATCACGGCAATGCTGGACGCCGCGGAAAGATCAACCAAAAGCGGCAAGCCGGAAGCGTTATAACCGCGAGATTTAGAGGTTGGAGGTTAGAAGTTAGAGGCTAGAAAAGGCGGTATCTCACTTCGTTCGAAATGACAAGGGTAGCATTCGAAGTGATAAGGTTTTTGTGGCCGGGACGGAGACACGGCCACTACGCCTTAATTTTGCACAGGTCAGGACAAGCTTACAGCCACTTCGTTTCACTCGAAATGACGGGCAAGCGTATGTCGTACGACCAGCTTCTAATCTCTTACTTCTAACCTCTAACCTCCAGACTGTCCTCGACAAATTTACGCAGAAGATGCAGCCGTTTGGCAGGGTCCGGCTCGGATAATATCCCCTGCTTGGCGCGTATGCGCTCGTCCAGATTTTTGACCACATCCGGGTCGGATAGTTTCTCCGGGACAACTCTGGTGTGAATGCAGCCCGGCAGCAGATCGGCAATCGCCGAAGGGTCGGTGAGCTTGTTGGCTGATTGATTCGCCGCGCGCAGAGCCTGAATCTGAGACTGCACTTCGTTCAGCCGACCAAGGAGTTGTCTGGATTCGCCTAAAAGTTCATCTTCGCGCGATGCGCAGTATTCCCCGAACCCTTTAACCGCGCTTTTGGCCGCTTTGGCGACATCTGCGGAGGCAGGCACGCTCTCAACAGGGTCACACTCGGCGATCAGATAATCCGAGTCGGGCTTTTGCTGTATATTGCGCAGCCGCACCCTGGCTTTGCTTGTGATGACAATGCGCAGAGCGCCGTCGGGATGTTCTATCAACTGATTAAGCTCTGCTATTATGCCGACTCCGTAGAGGTCGGTCGGCTTTGGGTTTTCTATAGCTATCGACTTCTGCGACACGAGGATAACAGGGGATTTCGCCGCACCTGCGGCCAGCACCGCATTTTTTGAGCTATCGCGTCCGACAAATAACGGAAGCGATGTCCCCGGCTGAGGGACCATATCTCGCAAAGGCACTACCGGAATGGCATCATCTTTCAGTTTAGGCAAATCTCTACCTCCTGAACCTACTGCGGCATCTCGCTTGCGAATATCGACGCAAGGCTGGAGAGATCATAATGAGCATCCGCGCCCGACACTTCGGCCTCCAGATCAGGCAGCACTCGATCGATGTGAGCCGCTTCAATTTCCGCCGACTCCTCCAAAGACAGCCTCAGCGACAGCATTCGACTAAAGCTCGGTTCGGCAGTCACAACGGGACAAGCGCCCATCGCCCGCCATATATTTCTATCCCGACGAAATTCGCCGCGACACGCGGGACACGCTGCCAAATGCGAGAAAAGGTCGGCTTCCTCGTCGTCAGTAAGTTCAATTCCAAGCATCGCCAACGCATCATGTTGCATGTGGCTGCATTTTGCCGTGTTGGTTTTTTTCATATCCTGGCCTCTTGATCACTCGGTATCGAGCACCTCTCTGAGTTTTCTAATAGCATAGAAAATCCTGGACTTTACGGTGCCGGTTGGGACATTGATCGCCTCTCCGATCTCCGCATAAGTCATCCCCTGATAGACATGCATAATCAGCGCGGTCTTATGCAGCGAGCTTAGTTTGGCGACCGCTCTGGCAAGTTTTTCATTATCCAGCGATGCCAGCGCCTGCTCATCGACCAGCACTCCGGAATCGTGCATATCCTCAAGGGTGTCATAATCTACATTGAGCGCCTCTTTTGCGCGTTTCGTACGCTCAGACAAACACACATTGCTCGCGATTCGATATAGCCACGGGGACAGACGCCCATCATCCCGAAAAGTCCCCGCGCTTTTATAAACCCGAACAAACGTCTCCTGAGCGACATCCTGCGCCAGTTCGGCGTTTCCCACCATTCGATAAGCAAACGATACCATGCGATCACGATAACGCTCCACGATCGCATCAAACGCCTGCCGGTCGCCGCTTTTAAGGCGCAGCATAAGTTGTTCATCCGTGTGGTGAGGCACGGTTCAGCTCCCAATCGAGATCTGACAACTATTATACCTAAGAGGTCAACACAGGGTTCACAGGGGAATAATAGCGCGCAAAAAGAAATGCCTAAAAGCCCAAAACTAGCAATATCCTGCCTCGGCCCGTCAATTCAGCCCTACTTGCCGCCGGCCACCAGGCAATCCATTATCCTGACCGTCGGCAGCAGCATGCCCGGCTCTTCGCGATAGTCGCTGGATACCGCATCTACATTTGCCAGCATCTCCAAAAAATTTCCGCCTACCATCGCGTTCATAACCGGATACGCAAGCTCTCCATTCTCTATTTTGAAACCGAAATCCACAGACACCGAGACATCCCCGGTGGCGCTGTTGGGATTCAGCCCGCCCATGTTTATGTAGAGGCCTTCTTTGGTCTCCGCTATGATCTGTTCGGAGCTTGTCGGGCCGAGTTTCGGGATGACGTTGGAGGGCTTTGCCCCGGGACCGCGGCTGCCGTGTCCGGTATTTGCAACTCCTGCTTTGCCGGCCGTATAGGAGCCGTAAAGATATGATTTCAATACGCCGTTTTCCATAATCGTCAGCGGGCTGGTCGGGAACCCTTCGCCATCCCACCCACGAGAGCTTAACCCGCCGGGTATATGAGGCTCGTCGGCAATTCCCAGCGCATCCGACCCGATCTTCTCCCCTAACTTGCCCATCATAAACGATCTCTTGCGCAATATGCTTTCGGCGTTCACATTGCCCGCTATATTGTCGAAGATAGACGACGACGCCAGAGGCCCGAGTATCACCGGCATTCTTTTTGTTTCTATTTTCTTTGCGCCCAAAAACTTCAACGCCTCCTGCGCTGCGCTTGCGCCAACTCCGACCGGGTCAAAATCGGCCAGCGTTCTGGCGGCGTCGAAATCATAGAAACTGCCGACCTCATCGCCTCGTCTGACCACCACCATAATATTGCCGCCTATGGAAGACCCTTCATCGGCAAGCGATATGCCAAGGGAGTTGACAAACGAACTCGCAAGATAATGCGAGGAAAACCCGCCCTGCACAATCGCCTCGCTGCATACCGCCAAAGCTCCATCGACATTGGACAGGCAATAGTCTATGAGCTGCTTGATATCCATTCGCCCTATCCGCGCATCGCAAAGCCCATCTATTTGGACATAACTCCCGGCGGGTTTGGGCAGCGAGATAAAATCGGGGTCAGGTTCTGCAAGTCGAGCCAGCGAAGCGGCGTGCTTTCCGGCTTTTTCAGCGTCTTGATCTGTCAATCTATCCGTGTTCGACCACCCTGTGCCGCCTTTATATATTGCCCGCACATATATGCCGCTTCCCTGCTTGGCATCGCACGAAGTAATCGCGTTGGATTCCAGGTGAACGCCCAGGCTCGACCCGGAAACCGCGTTCACATCGGCAAACTCCGCGCCGTTTGACACAGCCGCATCGCAGGCTGTCTGCGCAAGTCTGGCAAGCCTGTTTTTATCTATCATAATTATCCTCGATTGTCAGTCAAAATTGACGTCTACGACTGTCCTCCCACCACGAGTTCCTTGACTCGAATATGAGGGCCGCCGTTATCGACATACATACCCTGTCCGTTCTTGCCGCACATACCCGGCTTGTTCATTTCGAAGTCGGCAGACACCGCGTCGATATTCATTAAGGTCTCAAGGGTCATCCCCGCCACCGACACATCCCTCAGCGGCTCCGCCAACTCTCCGTTGCGAATCATAACAGCTTCCCCTGCGTGGCAGGTATATTGACCGCGCTCGCAGAAGACATAGCCATATTCTCCGCCCTTCAAATATACTCCAAGGTCAATTCCGCTCAACATATCTTCAAAGGTCGATGTGCCGGGCTGGATGAACGTATTGCTCATTCGAATTATGGGACGCTTTGAGTAGTCCTGCGCTCGTGCGCTGCCGTTGGGCGCAACTCCCATCTTCGCAGCGGTCTCCAGGCTGTGCATATAACCTTTCAGCACGCCGTTTTCTATGATAAGCCTTCTCGCGCCGGGGGTCCCTTCGGAATCGTATGCAAAGGTTCCCCACTTGCCGGGGATAGTGGAGTCATCGATTATCGTCACCAGTTCCGAGGCTATCTTCTGCCCAAGTTTGCCATCGACGATAGAGGTCCCGCTCAGGATATGGTCCGCCTCCGCGTTGTGGCCGATGGCTTCGTGTGTCAAAAGCTCTGTCACAGATGGGTGAAAAATGACGGGGAACTTGCCTGCCGGCGGGGGTGATGCGCTTAAAAGAGAGATAGCCGTCCTTGCTGCCAGCGCGCTGAACTGCTCCGCGCTGGTGCGTTCGATAAGCTCGAAGCCGACTTGTTCGCCGACCCTGGCGCTGCCTTTTTGCAATATCTTGCCATCGCTGGCCACTATCATAGCCTGAACAAGCGTCCGAATCGATTCCTGGCAAATAAGAGCGCCCTGAGTGTTGCAAATGGTCTCCGTCTCAATGCGATCCGAATAACCGACTACCGAGTTGGCGAGCCTGGCTCCTGCGATACTCATCGCTGCCTGTTCATAACCTTCGATAGCAGCCATTTTGCGCTCGAAACTTACCGATCGAGGGTCGATCTCGACCTGGGCTTTCACGTCGTGTTCTATGCCTTGTGTTTCATCGACAACTGCATCTTCTGAGCGGGCTGACGAAGCCTGCGCCATAGAGACCGCCGCATCGAGCGCGGCAAACGCAGAGTCCGTATCAAAGTCCGATACCGACGCAAAACCCCAGGCGTGGTCTTTGAGCACACGCACGCCAAGTCCCTTGAATATGTTGGATAACAGTTTGTCCGCACGCCCGTCCTGTCTGCTTATGCCTGTGTTCTCAGATTCAAACACCCTGACATCCGCAAAAGCAGCCCCGCGCGCCCTGGCTTTATCACAAATCGTCCGGAGCAGGTCTTTCATATTACATCCTCCGATGAGGTGGCTAATCCGTAAGATTAATTTGGCCGGTTGCCATAGCTTATCCTTCGCAGATTAAAATATGTTGTCCGCCGCGCAATTCTGCGCCCGGCAGGCAGGTAGATTGAGCCTTGTTAGCTAA
>JAAYKE010000081.1 GCA_012522575.1 Armatimonadota bacterium
AGCTCTTCGTATTTGGTCTCGTAATCCATAATCTCTCTGCCAGCTACCTTTTGACGTGAGACCATATATAGCGAGTGTCAATCGTCTCGCGTTTTGTCAGGCTTCTATATCCTCGAATTTTTTGAAACTTGCCGTAATCGGCGCACCGCTTCCCGATATCTCACAACCGACACCCGTGAACCGAAAACCGACAACCATTATCTGCCAAACTGATTCTTTTCTATGAACTCCAGGACTTTTGCCTGCATTGCAGGTGCTACCCTTCCTGCGGCTGTCAAAACGCTCAGGATTTCGCTGAGCGCGCCGAGGGAGTGCAGTTTATAGCCTGCTTTTGCGAGGATTTTGTCCCCGCCCTGTTCTCTGTCCAGAATAATCAGCACATCTTTGACCACCAGTCCCGCCTCCTGCAGAGGTGTGATGGCCTCTATTTTTGATGCGCCGTCGGTTATGATGTCATCGATCACCAACACCTTGTCATTTTGGGCGTATTGGCCCTCGATGAGTTTTTTTGTGCCGTAGTCTTTGGCTTCCTTGCGGGGATATATCATCGGAATGCCGCTGGCCAGACTCGTCGCCACTCCCAGCGGCAGACCTGCGTATGGTATGCCCGCAATTCTGTCGCATCCTATCTGTTTCGCCCTGTCGCCCAGCGCCTCGCCGATCTCTTTCAGCAACTCCGGCCTGCCAACCAGCCCGCGAAAATCGCAATACACCGGGGAGATTATCCCGCTCTTGAGCTTGAATTCGCCGAACTTGATACACCCCGCATCGTATATCTTCCGGTAGAGGTTATTCATCGCTGCTGACGACCTTTCCCGCGACTATGGTTGCGATCACTTTTCCTGTCAGTTCAACTCCGTCAAACGGAGTGTTGCGTCCCATAGATTTGAACTCGTCAGCGCGCACTGTGACGGTCGCATCAGGGTCGAATATCGTCACGTCCGCGACAGCTCCATCGGCAAGCGTGCCGGAGTCCAGTCCCAATATCCGCGCCGGAGCAATCGTCATTTTGGCGATGGCGTCACAAAGAGACAACACATTCGGCTTGACCAGATTAGTCAAAACCAGCGGCAATGCCGTCTCCAACCCCACCATGCCAAACGCGGCGTATTGCAGTTCCACTTGCTTATCCTCCAGCGAATGGGGAGCGTGGTCGGTGGCAATCGCATCTATTGTCTCATCCGCAAGGCCGGCCTTGATCGCCTCCACATCGGCATCGGTTCGCAGCGGCGGATTGACCTTTGCATTTGAGTTATATGTATTCAACGCGGCATCGGTCAATGAGAAATACTGCGGGCAGGTCTCGCAGGTTACGGGAATCCCTCTGTTCTTCGCCCAGCGCACCTCGCCGACCGACTCTAACGCGCTGACGTGTTGGATATGCACAGGGCAGCCCGTCAGTTCCGACAGCAATATGTTGCGAATGACCATAATTGACTCGGCCTGCCTCGGCCACGGCCTCAGACCAAGGATGGTCGCATTGACCCCTTCGTTCATCACCGCATCCAGCGTTAGGGATGTATCCTCGCAGTGCGTCAAAACAGGCACATCAAACATGCGCGAGTACTCCATCACCCTGCGCATCAAATCCGCGTTTTGCACCGGAAATGCATCATCTGAAATAGCGACCGCGCCGGCGTCGACCATATCCCCAATCTCCGCCATCTCCGCGCCATCGTTGCCTTTTGTCGCGGCTCCTGTGGTAAGGACGTTCACATCCGCATCTGCGCCTTCGTTGAGCACATACTCCACCACAGCGCGGTTGTCTATGGCGGGTTTGGTGTTGGGCATGCCCAAAATTGTCGTAAACCCTCCTGCTGCTGCAGCCCTTGCTCCGGTGGCAATGGTCTCTTTATGCTCATAACCAGGCTCGCGAAGATGGACGTGCATATCAATCAGCCCGGGGGCCACAACCAGCCCGGCGCAGTCAATAGTCCGGCCATCCTCGCCAACAGGAGCATTATGTCCGCCGACTATCCGCCCGTCTTGAATCAGCAGATCGCCGCCCTCATCTATTCCCCTCGACGGATCCACGATCCTGCCGCCTTTAAGCAGAAGCCACATTAGTCGATCCCCCTCCCAACAATAAATAAAGCAGCGCCATCCGCACAGCGACCCCGTTGGTCACCTGATCCGTTATGACCGCAAACTCGCCATCGGCCACATCCGGCGCGATTTCAATGCCTCGATTCATCGGCCCGGGGTGCATCACAAGCACATCATCCGCACATTTTCGCAGCCTTTGCTTGTTGATGCCGAATAGCCGGCAATACTCCCGAACGCTCGGAAAGAACCCTCGATCCATTCGTTCGAGTTGAATTCTCAGTATATTGACAACATCCGCGCCTTCGAGAGCCTCGTCGAGGTTTGTATGCTTTTGAACCGGCAGTTTATCGATTTCCGCCGGAAGCAGCGTGCTTGGGCCGCAGACCCGCACCTGCGCTCCCATCCGACTTAATCCCCAGATATTTGATCGAGCGACCCTGCTGTGCATGATGTCACCCACGATGACAACTTTCAGCCCGTCAAGTCGCTCCTTGTTTTCCACCATTGTAAGCATATCGAGCAACCCCTGCGTCGGATGCTCATGCGTGCCATCTCCCGCGTTTACTACGCAGGATTTCACAGTCTGTGAAGCGAAGTGCGATGATCCGCTGGCGGAGTGACGGATCACGAAGAGATCGATTCCCATCGCTTCGAGCGTAAGCAGGGTGTCTTTGAAGGATTCCCCTTTGTTGACCGCTGATCCCGCCACTGATATGGAGGTGGTGTCCGCGCTCATAATCTTTGCAGCGAGTTCGAAGCTCGTGCGAGTGCGCGTGCTGTTCTCATAGAACAATGTGCAGATAGACTTGCCCCGCAAAATCGGCACCTTTTTTACCGGCCTCGATAATATCTCCTTGTGGGAGATCGCGGTGTCGAGGATCAACCCAATTTCGTCGGCAGTCATATCCTGCAGACCCAAAATGTCTTTACGTTGAAGCTGCATCTCGGCCCTCAGTTTTCGATGGTCATAAAGATTCGAAATTATTCCTGTCTGGATATAGTCACGGCGTCCCGACCGTTGGTCTCCAGCCAGACTACCTTCACATTTTCCCTGCGGGCAGTCGGCAGGTTTTTGCCGACATAATCCGCCCGCACAGGCAGTTCGCGATGCCCGCGATCAATCAGCACGGCAAGCTGAATTATGGCGGGTCTGCCCAGGTCCATAATTGCGTCAAGGGCAGCGCGAGTGGTGCGCCCGGTGTATAGCACCTCATCGACAAGGATGACGCTTTTATCGGTCACGTCAAAAGGAATATCGCTGGCTGAAATAGTTCTCGCGGTGCGGGTGGCAAAGTCATCGCGATAAAGGGCTACGTTCAGGCTCCCCGTCGGCACAGACAGCCCTTCCATCTCCCCAATGAGTTCGGCAAGCCTGATAGCCATAGGCACTCCCCTGCTCTGGATGCCAATGATTACAAGATTCTCCGCGCCCTTGTTACGCTCGACAATCTCGTGCGCGATCCGTTTCAAAGCTCGCCGGATCTCGCTTTCGTTCATCACTTCCTTCACACTGTCTGCCATGTCCCCTCCTGGGTGTCATTGATGAGAGCGCAATTTTGTGACGGCCACACAAAAAAGCCTCCCTGCCGCGAGTTGGCAAGAAGGCTGGTATTTACGCAACTATTCTGCGAAATCATCTTCACTTTTTCCCTTGCCAGCCTCGCGGGGCTGAATTAAAGGTGACTTTCAGATTTTCGTAATTATAAACCCTGTTTATGGACCTGTCAACGACTTTTTTTGCACGATGTATATGCCGAGCGATTATGTCCCCATTAACTGCCGTGGGATAATGTCCCCATGGAAAGTGGGGTTAAAGGAATAGGAACCAAGCAGATATCACGCCATCATGTTCTAAAGATGGTGCAGGAAAAGAGAATCACAC
>JAAYKE010000082.1 GCA_012522575.1 Armatimonadota bacterium
CAACTCATCGACGTATACTTCTCTCACGGCGTGTTCCTCCTTTTGCATTCGTGACAATCGCATCTTAGAGAGAGGAATGCGCCTTACCTACCTCAGCTCGATTTTACACACAACATTGTACGCTACCAGGCGAGTTATGGCATTTTGTCTGCGCTTACAGAGAAACGGGCGATATAATCCCGCTGCGCGTAACGATCTGTCATGCCGGATATGAAATCACAGACCTTGCGGGCGCGGTCGACGACACTTTCGGGTCCGGCGTTGTCGGCTGCGTTGTCTTTGATCTCCTCCGGGTGTTTCATATAGTATCTGAAAAGCTCTTTGAGCATTCCGCCGGCATATTCCAACTCGACAATCCCTCTGGCATCTTTGCCGTAGACCTCAGCGAACAGATAATCCTTGAGACAGTCAGTAGCCGCACGAAACGGTTCGCTCATAGATATCGATTTCCGCGTTGAGCTTGACTGAATGATGTCTATTACCATAGCTCCGATGCGGCCGGAGTGATCTTCTCCCACCACCTCGACCGCTTCGCGGGGCAGGTCGGCTTTTGATATGATTCCCGCACGGGTTGCATCGTCTATGTCATGATTGATATATGCGACCCTGTCGCTGATCTTGACTACTTTGCCTTCATAGGTGGAAGGTCCGACGGTGTCCAGTGAGAGATCAGCGCTGCCCTTTGAATGATGCACGATCCCATCACGCACCTCCCAGGTCAAATTCAGCCCAAGCCCTTTCTTTTCCACGGTTTCCACCACTCGCAGGCTCTGCACATTGTGTTTGAATCCGCCGTCAGGCACATATTCCCGGTAGACCTCGTCGAGCGCCTGTTCTCCGGCGTGACCAAAAGGGGTGTGTCCGAGGTCGTGGCCAAGGGCGATTGCCGCTGTAAGGTCCTCGTTGAGTCGCAATGCCCGTGCAATGGTGCGGGCGATCTGCGCCACTTCAAGGGTGTGGGTAAGCCGGGTCCTGTAGTGATCCTCTTCGGGGTCTATAAAGACCTGTGTTTTATGTTTTAGTCTTCTGAACGATTTGGAGTGTATTATCCTGTCGCGATCCCGCTGAAAATCGGTTCGCACCGGACATTTCGGCTCATAGATGTCTCTGCCTCGCGAGTCCGCGGCGGCGGTCGCCTCAGGGGCAAGCATCTGTTTTTCCAGTTCTTCGTATCTTTGGCGAATGGTATTTGTCATTAAGATCATTTTATCCCCAAACTGCGCCTTCGGCAAGTGAGCGTTAAATTGCTTTTACGTAAATCGCGAAAGCCCGAAATTAACGAAACCCAGAAATGGGAAGGGAAAAAGCAGATTCCTCGGCATTCGCCTCGGAATGACAAAAATTGGAGGCTACGCATAACCCTCTCAATAACCCTTCTAACCTCTAACTTCTAACCTCCAACCTCTAGACCCTAACCTCTAAACCGTGCTATTTGTGTCAGGTCAAATAATTTATTTATGCGTTGCAAATTTGTATTGACAACTCATCGGTAATGGGGTAATATCTAATCGTTAAGTAATTAACGAAAGCGGAGTCCCGACGTGCAAGAACACAAAAAACTGCCCAGAGCGTCCGTTCTGAGAATGGAACTATACCTCGAGCTGCTCGAACAACTCGAAGCAAATGGCCAACAGAGCGTAACCAGCGCCGAGTTGGGCGCGGCGACAGGCATTTCCGCCGTTAAAGTCAGGCAGGATTTTTTTCATCTTGGCTCGGAAGGCAAGCCCAAAATAGGATATGAAGTTTCGCAGCTTGCCTCCCTGATACGATCCGTTCTCGACCTGGAAACTCCGAAAAATGCCTGCCTGGTCGGGCTGGGCAACCTCGGCAGAGCGCTTGCTGCCAGCGATATATGGGCCAGGGCCGGGTTTAGGTTGGCCGCCATATTTGACAGGGACCAAAAAATTATAGGCACAGAGGCTGCGGGCGTTCGGGTGCGCAACATAACCGAGTTCTTTGGAGTCGTCAAGGCTGAGGGAATTGCAGCGGGCGTAATCACCGTGCCCGCGCCCGATGCGCAGGAAGCCGGTGATCTTATGGTCGGGGCGGGCATTCGCGCAATCTGGAACTTCGCGCCGGTCACTTTGCGCGTGCCGGACGATGTCGTGGTCGAAAATCAATCTCTGGCGTGGGGGCTTATCACCCTTTCCTACGCAATGAAATCAGATAAAGACAAAAATCATACAGCCCTGTAAGAAGGGCTAATAGACTTTGGAGGTATCTCAATTGGCTCAGTCTGCCGTATTGACCGATAGCGGGCCTAAGGCCGGACGAAATTTCAGCCGCGTTCAGGAGATCATAAAAGATTATGGAGCGACTGAAAGCGCACTAATCCCTATTTTGCAGAAAGTCCAGGACGAATACCGTTATTTGCCCGAGGAAATACTTACGTTTGTGGCAACTGCGCTCGATATCCCGCCGGCCACCGTGTATGGCGTGGCGACGTTTTATGCGCAGTTTTCCCTTGAGCCTAAGGGCAAACACATAATAAAGTGCTGCGACGGCACTGCCTGCCACGTGCGAAAGAACCAGACGATAATAAACGCCATCGAGCAGAGGCTCAATCTTTCCGATGGGCGGCAGACCACCGACGACCATCGCTTCACCTTCGAGATTGTGAGCTGCATAGGCGCTTGCGCTCTGGCTCCGGCGGTCGTCATCGACGGACGAGTCTATGGCCAGACGACCCCGGAACGCATAGTGGCGGCCATTGATGAAATCGAAGAGGCCGATAAAGCGGAGGCTGCCCAATGACACCATTTGCAAAACTCAATTCACCATCCGAACTCGATGCGCTCAAACGCAAAGCGATCTCCGCGATAAGCGGGTGCGCCACTCGCGTGCTCGTCTGCGGAGGAACCGGATGCATGGCCAGCGGAAGCCCGAAGGTTCTCGAAGCTCTGCAAAGCGCTCTGGAAAAACACTCGGTTCCGGTGCGCGCCGATATTATGAACGAAGAGGACGAAGCCGCAATAAGCATCGGCTACAGCGGCTGTCCCGGCTATTGTCAGGTAGGGCCGATAGTTAGGATTCTGCCGGCGGACTATTTCTATACGCACGTCAAACCCGAAGACGCCGAGGAAATCGTAACTCAGACGGTTCTGGGCGGCCAGCCTGTGCAACGACTGCTGTTCAACGACGGCTCCGAGAGCTATGCAACCCGCGATGACCTGCCATTTTATAAGGATCAGGTCAACGTGGTGCTGGCGGACTGCGGGGTTGTCGAGCCTGGGGACATTCGTGACTATATCTCCCGCGACGGCTATCGAGCGCTGGCCGAGGCCCTTTATGGGTTGACTCCGGAGGCGGTAGTAGCGGAGGTGACCGAATCCGGGCTGCGCGGGCGCGGAGGCGCGGGGTTCTCCACCGGTCGAAAGTGGGGCTTTACGCAGGTAGTCAAAAGCGATAAGAAATATGTTGTCTGCAACGCCGACGAAGGCGACCCCGGCGCGTTTATGGACGAAAGCATTATGGAGGGCAATCCTCACGCGCTTTTGGAGGGCATGGCAATTGCGGGCTACGCGATCGGAGCCGACGAAGGTTATATCTACGTGCGAGCGGAATATCCGCTGGCGATCGAGAGGCTGCGCACCGCGATCTCTCAGGCCGAACAAGCGGGATTGCTGGGCGATAGAATCCTCGGCGGCCCGTTCTCTTTCCATATTCGAATAAAAGAGGGCGCGGGCGCGTTTGTCTGCGGCGAGGAGACCGCTCTCATAAGCTCCATCGAAGGCCAAAGGGGAATGCCTCGGCCCAAACCGCCGTTTCCCGCCAATTCCGGCCTTTGGGGCAAGCCGACTGTAGTAAACAACGTCGAGACCTTCGCCAACGTATCCAAGATCATCCTCAACGGGGCCGAATGGTTCCGCAGCTTCGGGATAGAAAGCTCCCCTGGGACGAAGGTCTTCGCCCTGACCGGGGATGTGGTAAACACGGGGCTGATCGAGGTCCCGATGGGAACCACTGTCGGGGATGTGGTCTTTAAGATCGGCGGGGGCATACGGACAGGCAAGGCCTTTAAGGCGGTTCAGATAGGCGGCCCATCCGGAGCCTGCCTGACCGAGGAGCACCTTGATCTGCCGCTTGACTACGATTCGCTGAGGTCCGTTGGCGCGATGGTCGGCAGCGGCGGCCTTGTGGTTATGGACGAGTCCACATGTATGGTGGAAATTGCCCGATTCTTTATGAGCTTCACACAAAAGGAATCCTGCGGAAAGTGCGTGCTTTGCAGAGAGGGTACCAGGCGCATGCTGGATATCCTCACAAGAATCGTCTCCGGTCGCGGCAAGGTCGAGGACATCGATCTGCTGGAGGAGTTGGCGCTGACCGTGCGCGACGGCTCTTTGTGCGGCCTGGGCAAATCGGCCCCGAACCCTGTTATCTCGACTCTGAAGCATTTCCGTGATGAGTATCTTGCTCACATCGTAGATGGGGTCTGCCCAGCGGGGGAATGTGATGCGTTTAAGACATATTCTATAATCGAAGAGAAGTGCAGGGGCTGCGGTCTGTGTGCAAAGAAATGCCCGGCCGACGCTATCTCTGGCGAGATCAAAAAGCCCTACGTCATCAATGCGGATCTCTGCATTAAGTGCGGCGCGTGCGCCGATGCGTGTAAATTTGAAGCTGTGACGCTGGGCTAAGGAGTATTTGATGGAAGGATATATAACAATAGATGGGGCGCAAACCCCGATAAATGGATGCAAGAATCTGCTGGAGGTCATCAGGGCGTCCGGCATCGAGTTGCCGACGTTTTGCTATCACTCCGAGCTGTCCGTTTACGGCGCATGCCGGATGTGCATCGTCGATATCGATGGGCGGGGAATTCAGGCTTCGTGTTCGACTCCTCCGGAAGATGGGATGGTGGTGCGCACGCATACCGAGCAGGTGATGAAGATCCGCAGGATGGCCCTTGAATTGCTGCTGGCGAACCATCACGGCAACTGCCAGACCTGTGGCAAAAATACCCAGTGCAAGCTCCAGGAACTTGCCCAGAAGCTGGGCGTCAAGAATGTGCGATTTGACGAAGTCAACGATGTGCTGCCGATCGATGACCTGAACCAGTCCCTGGTGCGCGACCCGAACAAGTGCATTTTGTGCGGGGACTGTGTGCGGATGTGCAAAGAAGTGCAGGGAGTCGGGGTTCTGGATTTTGTTGGGCGGGGAAGCGATGTGCGCGTCAGCCCGGCGTTCGGCAAAAACCTCAACGAGGTAGAGTGCGTCTACTGCGGGCAGTGCGCCTCGGTTTGTCCGACAGGCGCGCTGATCATCAAGAGCCAGACGGAGAAGGTATGGAAAGCTATCAATGATCCGTCCAAAACCGTCATAGTGCAGGTTGCGCCGGCTGTTCGAGCCGCAATCGCTCAGAGCTATGACATCGCGGGCGGGGAGCATGCAATGGCAAAAACCGTCACCGCCCTGCGCCGCATAGGATTTGATAAGGTCTACGACACGTCATTTACAGCCGACCTGACTACTGTCGAGGAGGCCACTGAATTTTTGGATAGAGTGGCAAAGGGAGAGAAGCTGCCGCAGTTTACGAGCTGCTGTCCGGCCTGGGTGAAATACGCCGAACAGTTCTACCCGGATTATCTTGCCAATCTGTCTTCGTGCAAAAGCCCGCAGCAGATGTTCGGCTCTCTTGCCAAGCAGTATTTCGCCGACCACGAGGGAGTAAAGCGCGAGGATCTGTATGTGGTCTCCATTATGCCCTGCACGGCAAAGAAGTTCGAGGCTACCCGACCGGAGTTTGTAGTCGATGGCGATCCGGATATTAACGCCGTTCTCTCCACTCAGGAATTGATCAGTATGATCGATGAGGCCGGTATTCGCGTGTCCAATCTGGCTCCGGAATCGATGGACCTGCCTTTCGGCTTCAAAACCGGAGCGGGTATCATCTTCGGGACCAGCGGCGGCGTTGCGGAGGCGGTGCTGAGACTGGCGTCAGCCGGCACAAGCGAGGATGGAAAGCCCGCCCCTACTGAGTTCCGCGATGTGCGAGGATTGGAGGGTCTCAAAGAGGCATCAGTGACCCTTGGCGACAGGACGATTAAACTTGCGGTGTTGAGCGGGTTGTCCAATGCCAGAGAGGTGCTGGCCAGGCTGCAGTCCGGTGAAGCGGATTATGATATCATCGAGGTTATGGCGTGCCGCGGCGGATGCATCGGCGGCGGCGGTCAGCCATTGCCTAACGATATGGCGGCTCGCGAGGAGCGAAAAGCTACGATTTATGACTGCGACGCGATACTGCCGCTGCACAATGCCGCGGATAATCCGTATATAAAGGAGTGTTACTCCACCCTGCTGCAGAAACCCAACAGCTCGATAGCTCATAAGCTGCTGCACACGGGTTATCGATCCAGGAGACGAATAGAAGGCGAAGACCTCGACCTCAGCGAAACCAAAACAGGTGAGAAGACTCCGGTTTCCGTATGCATAGGAACCAACTGCTATCTGCGCGGGTCATACGATACGTTGCGCAAATTGATAGATAAGGCTCGCGAGGCCGGGCTTGCCGGAGCTATCGACTTTAAGGCGACGTTCTGCTTCGAAAAATGCAAGGCCAGCCCTAATGTGCAGGTAGGGGACACAATCTATGGCGGGATAACCCCGGATAAGATCGATGAGTTCTTTGAGAATACGATCAAGCCTGCCGCTCAGGGCGCGTCCGATGCCGAGACGCTGGAGGTCTAGTTCGTGATAACGGTAAAATGCTGCGTTGGTAGCTCGTGCCACATTAGAGGTGGCGCAAAGACTATGAAGGTCATCAAGTCGCTGATAGACGAACACAAACTGACCGAGGAGGTCGAGTTGGTGGCGGATTTATGTCTGGAGAACTGTATTCAGGCTCCTAATGTGGTGGTCGATGGCGTCACCTATGGGGGAATCACTCCGGACAAGGCCGAGTCGTTCTTCTTCGAGCATATACTGAGGCGTTAAAGTTGAACACAGGGATTATATCCACAAATAAAGCGCGATGCAGAGATTGTTATCGCTGCGTGCGGATTTGTCCGGTAAAGGCTATCCGTATTTCCGAAGGCCAGGCGCAGGTTGACCCCGCCCGCTGCCTGGCCTGCGGCACGTGCGTCCGCGAATGCCCGCAGCAGGCCAAACAGGTTCGCAATGACCTCGCAAAGGCGCAGGAATTGATCGGCACGGGCAAAGTTATCGCGTCGGTAGCCCCTTCTTATGTAGCTGCGTTTCCGGACTACGGCGGAGGGTTGTTCCCGGCAGTTTTGAAGCAGTTGGGTTTTGATATGGTGGCCGAAACTGCGGTAGGCGCGGAGATGGTGGCTCGAGAGACCGCTAAGGTGGTCTCAGAGGAGCCTCAGCCGCATATCGCCTCGGCCTGTCCTGTGCTGGTGGACTTGATAGTTAAATATCATCCCGACCTGACCGGCAACATCGCGCCGGTTGTATCCCCGATGATCGCACACGCCCGACATCTCAAGGCGGTGTATGGCGATGACGCGAAGGTCGTCTTTATCGGGCCTTGTTCGGCAAAAAAAGCCGAGGCGGAGCAGCCGGATCTGGCCGGAGAGGTTGATGCGGTCTTGACGTTTGAGGAACTGCGTGCGTGGATCGATTCCGCGCAAATCCGCAAAGATCAGCTTCGATGCGTTGATATGGACGACATACCGGCGTCACTGGCTCGTTTGTTTCCTCTCGAAGGCGGCCTGGCCGAGGCGGCGTCTATGAGTCCGGATCTGCTGAAGCAGGATTTCGTGGCTCTGTCAGGCAACGAACAGGTCGAGGAGATGCTGGAAAACCTCAAGAACGGCAGCAGCGTAAAGCTCTTTGAGGCGCTGTTTTGTTCGGGAGGGTGCATCAATGGAGCGTGTTTCGGCGATGGCAAGGACATCTTTCGCAGGCGCAATCAAATATTGCAGCACCAGAAACGCGCTATTCGAGGGGAAGAAATCCCTGATTTCGACGGGATTATGCAAAAAATCGACCTCAGGCGGGGATACAGCGAAAATGCCATCGATCGCAGGGAGATCACGGAAGAGGCGATAAGAACGGTCCTGATGCGCACCGGCAAGGAGTCTCCCGATGATGAGCTGAACTGCGGGGCGTGCGGTTATCCGTCGTGTCGTGAAAATGCCATTGCGGTTATCACAGGGATGGCCGAGCACAGCATGTGCATACCGTGGATGAGAAAAGTCGCCGAACGCAAAGCTGATCAGATCATAGACAACAGCCCCAACGGGATCGTGATAGTCAATTCATCGCTGCGAATAGTCGATTTCAACACCGCATTTGCCGAGTTGTTTTCCTGCGGACGTGGAATTGTCGGCAAGCCGCTGTCGACCCTGATGGATCCAGGGGATTTCGAGATTGTGATGGCGGGCGCGGTAGATCGCATAGTAAACAAGCCCGTATCCTTCCCGGCATACCACATCAGCGCGAGTATGAACGTCTACAGGCTTGAGCACGAGGAGTTGGTTGTCGGGATTCTGGCAAACGTCAATAAGGGCACTAAAGGGCTGAGGCGCCTCGAACACATCCGTGAAGAAACCCTGTCCGATGCAGAAGAAGTCATACCAAAAAAGATGCTGATGGCGCGGGAGATCGCGGGGATACTTGGCGAAACCACCAGCGAGACCAGGGTGCTGCTGCGCAAGCTTACCGAACTGATGAAGGAATCCGACGAGAACGGCGGTCGCGCCGATATATCACAATGAAAAAATTCGCGGTTGATGTAACCACTCGCCAGTTCTCTAAAAAAGGCGAGGATATATGCGGCGATGCAATTAAGGTGCTGCGCACATCGGACTCGACTATCATTGTCCTGTCCGATGGCCTCGGCAGTGGCGTTAAGGCCAATGTGCTTGCCACTATGACGGTGGAACTGGCGGCAGGGTTGTTCACCGGGGAGCTATCGCTGCAGGAGATCGTGGAGACCCTGATAGCCACTCTGCCGGTCTGCAAATGGCGCAACATTGCATACTCCACATTTTCGATAGTGCGGATATATGATACCGGACACGTCACCGTGGCCCAATACGACTCCCCTGCGATGCTGCATCTGCGCAACGGATCGACCGCGGCTCCGATCAAAAGCGCCGAGCGCATAATAATGGAGCGCAGTATTCACGAATCGCATTTTCGTCTAAGCTCCAACGATGCGGTGGTGTTGTATTCCGATGGGATAGTTTACGCGGGAGTGGGCGAAGGGCTGCCGATGGGATGGCAGGAGGACGGGATACTGGAATATGTGACCAAAACCGCTCCGGAACTGGAAGACCCCACGCAGATTGCCGGAGATGTCGCAAATACAGCCCTGGGTTTCTGGCACAACAGGCCGGGGGACGATGGCACTGTGGTCTGTGCGCGATATCGTAAGGCCGTACACGCGACGCTGCTCACCGGACCTCCCAAAGATCGTGAACACGTCGACAAAATGCTCAGGGATTTAA
>JAAYKE010000169.1 GCA_012522575.1 Armatimonadota bacterium
GCCCAGATGGAGGCGCTGAGGTCAGCAATACTTAAAGGGTACCAGGAGCTGGAGAAGAATACGTACTCGCTGGATATCACGACGGAGAAGGCGGCAATCAATATCGGAGAGTATGACGGCTACCGGAACAGCTGGCCGGTTGCGCTGAGATTCTCTTTGATGGGCGTCCCCTTCTCCCTGGACTTTTACATCCCGTATGAAATGGTCACCGGATCAACAATACCGAATCTCCGTCCACAGACTGATGAGGAGCAACGCACGTATGAAGAGTATCTTGACCAGGTGGATCTCTTCGATGCGTACTTCTCCTCTTCAAGGAATACGCTGTATGGCACACTCACGTATCGGGTCTTTGTGGGGGAGAGACCGTCGACGTACCGAATTACCGTGCAGTCCTACACGCTCCGTCGCACCGACACCGGCAAGACGATTCTCTCCGAGAAGGAGGAATTCCCTCGCTTTCTCAAGGAGGGGACATACCGGAGCCAACCTGCCTTTTCCATCGAGGGCGGCTATGCCTCGGTATTGGACGGGGCGATGGCCCGAGCGGAGAAGAAAAGGAAGATTAAGCTTGATGTTGCTTCGTTCCTCCGTGATCAATACTTGAATGGGGAGTATGCCATTTCGGTGACGATCGGGATGTTGTTCACCGATCCCCTAGTGCACGAAACCCCTTTGTACGTACCCTTTGGGGCGAGCTTTTCGTCGCGTACTAAAAAGGTCCCTGCCGTACGATGTGGAATTGCGGTCAATGCCGGCTTGTCGACCACCGGATTGGCTGATGGGTATCTGGGAGGTTTATTCGAACTCTCAATAATGATGGAGCGTGTATTTCCTCTGGTGATGAAACCAGATACCTATTGGAGGCCATCCACCATCAACACGATAGCATTCATCCGTTGTCATGGGGGAGGAGGGGTCTATCCGCACCTCGACTTCATCAAGAAACTGCACTTAGATCTGATGGGAGGTCTTCGTGTCGGGATAAGGGGCAGGGTGATGCTCGAGGTGAGCGCCGGAATACGGGCCTTGGGTGAGTTTGCCGGCCGCCCCACGGCTAGAATTGGATTGTGGTATGGTTTTTAGCCCTCACGAAACGCATCCCACACGCTTGTACCGTTTCTGAAACCAAGGGAGGGAGTCCACCAATCTCCCTGGGGGGTGGAGCAATAGATCACCTGCTCTAGCTCAACCTGGCCACTTCCGTGGCGAGGTTTGCGTTTCCCGACATGAGGCAGCTCTCTCCTAGCGAAGCCTCAGAAACTGTATCCGGTTCGTAATCCCCCACATCATCCCATCATCTGACGATTCCACATGTGGACGCATGGCCGCTGAGGCGCATCGTCTTATGAAGGAAGTACGGTTGCCTGAACATCTCTAGGCAAGAATAGCGTCGTGATGCTTCACATACTCCATGTTTGATAGGGAAGATGAATGGAGGGGGTGTTGTTCATGCGCCCAATACATAGCGCATATAGGAGACAGAACACCAAAGATCGAGATGGTGGTACAGCGTGCTGGTTGCAACTCACGGATTATATGGTTTTCCACAATCAGTGACGAATCTTGCAGGAGTGGTTCCGCTGTGCTTGGAATCGGTGTACTATTGAACGTGTCGAAGGGGAGAAGAAGAGCCCGATGAACAAAAGAATATGGACAATTCCAAACATTCTATCGCTGTCCAGGGTCTTTATGA
>JAAYKE010000083.1 GCA_012522575.1 Armatimonadota bacterium
AGTAAAAGTCAATGGTTAAGCTGAGGCCGCGCCACCCGAGCGCGAATAGGCGCAAAGCGACATCTGCCCTGAAATCACAAAACAGACAGATGCGCTCATAGATGCATTGCTGCAATCGATGAAGCTCAATTTATGCTTGCAAAACAACGACGCCGCGCACATGATTGCAGTAGCTTCTCCTAGAGCAATCACGACCAGCGCCCAGAACTCTGCCAAGTTCACATAGTCCGGGCCGGTGTTCAATTGTATACCTCCTGATAAAAAACCCCCAAGAGCTACTGGGCAGCGAACCTGCTGACCGAAAGGCCATAAACTTACTGGCAGGGCCAACCGACTTCGCGCTTAATGCCTGCTGCGAAAGCCATGACCCCTACCTGCATATTACCTTTGTACTTAGTCGATTGTCAATGGATGCGAACAACTTGCATTAAATCAGGTAATATTACCGGGTTTTGTGGCGGCAGAAAGGCTAATGAATAAAAAACATTCACTACTTGAATATGCCACGTTTTTGCGGACAGGAAAGTGGATATTTTATCGCCTGACCGGAGGCTCAACTGACGCCGCCGCGGTCGACTTCCCCTATGGTATAAAACGAACCTGTGACGAGGATAAGATCGTCGGGACGCGCAATTTCCATAGCGCGCTGCACGGCTCCAGGTATATTGTCAACGATCTCCGCCTCGACTCCCATCGCCCCTGCAGCATCGGCGATCTCGCGTGCAGGGGTCGCTTTGAACCATTGAGACTGAGTCGCAATGACATTAGTTGAAAGAGGAGCCAACGGGTGCAGCACATCATCTGGCAGGTGGCCGTTTGTCATGCCGATAACCAGAATCAGCCTCTCATATTGGAAATTTTCGGCGATACCATCGGCGAGCTTGGCGGCTGCATCGGAATTGTGCGCGCCATCGATGACCAGCGTCGGCTTCATCCGCAACACCTGCATCCGACCGGGCAAAGAGGCATTGGAGACCCCTGCAGCGATCGCTTGCGGGGTAATCCGCACCTCATACTGCTCCAACGCGCTAACGGCTACAACGGCGGTCGCGGCGTTTGTGTGCTGGAACGCCCCCTGAAGCGAAGGTTTCAATCCGATTATCTTGAGTCTCCCACCTGTAACCGAAAATGAGCCTGCCTTGCTGAGGTATCGATATTGCACATCCGCCGATGGGGACCCGCAGTGCCGCGATCGAGAGCTTAAAACCCGCCAAACCTCGACGCCTTCTTTGCGACTGCGTTCCACTATGACCCGCCAGGCCGCGTCATCTTCGACCGCAGTAACCAGAATCGAGCCGTTTTTTATGATCCCGGCCTTTTCGAAGGCTATTTTCTCGACTGTATCGCCCAACCGTTCGGTGTGATCAAGGCTGATCGAGGTGATGACCGACACCAGAGGATCGACGATATTTGTGGCATCGAACCGCCCTCCCATGCCGACTTCCAATACTGCAAAATCGACATTCCGGCGAGCGAAGTAAAGATAGGCCATCATCGTCTTCACTTCGAACTCCGTCACCGGGCCAAGATCGCCGCTGCCGATTTCCTCCGCAATTGGCTTTATCTCGGATATCAGCGATGCAAACTCCTGTTTGCTAATCTTTACCCCGTCGATTTGAATTCGTTCGCGCACATCGAATACATAAGGGGAGAGATACAGCCCCGTGCAATATCCCGCCTCGTGTAAAATTGACGCAATAAAAGTGCAGACGCTGCCCTTGCCGTTTGTCCCCGCAACATGAATAACCCGTAACCGCTTATGAGGGTTGCCGAACGCCTCGGCAAGCGCGGTGATGCGATCCAGCCCGAACTTTATACCGAACTTGAGCAGGCTTGACAGATAATCCAGAGACTCTTGATAGGTCATAACAAACGACAGGGCACGTATCTAATCGTGCAGCTTCTCCAAAAGCCGATCCACATCGACATATTCATCCACAATCTCCTCCGCCGTGGATATCTTCTGGAAATCACCTGGTCTGATCTTTACAATCAGCTTGGCTATCCTCGATGCCACCGAATATGTATCCTCCTCGACCAATATGCTCGGCACGGCGATGCGATCCAGCAGCTTGGCGACGTTATGCTGAGGAGGAGTACCTCCGGTTAGTATCATACCCGCAATAGACGGGTCGCGATCAGAACCGACCAGACAAGAGCTGATGGCGGTTAATATGAGGTCTTCGCGCGTTCCCGGGGTGATCAAAAGCGCGCCTTTGGTGAGATAATCCAGAGCCTGATGCGGGGGCATCGCGCCAATGACCATCTTTTCCACATTATTTTGAAGCCCATCGTTGCCGCTCAGCAGCTTGCCGTCTATGTCTTCGAGCAACTGCCCGATAGTCGGGCTTGACAGCGCTGACCTGTACGGCATCACTCCAAGCAAATCTACGCCCTTTCGCTCCAGACCGAGCCTGACGTAGCGCTTCACTTTTTCGTATTTCTCGTCCTCTACCTTGTTTACTATCGCTCCGACGACCGTCACCCCGGCAGCATCGAACATCGCCTTGTTGAGCATAATCTCATCTATCGGACGCCCAATGCCACCTGACGCGATGAGGACAACCTTGCAGCCCAGCAGCGCGGCAACATCTCCGTTTGATAAATCAAAGACCGACCCGACTCCGGCATGTCCGGTGCCTTCCACGACAACAATGTTTTTGCCGACCCGAACCCGGTTAAACGCCGTAGTGATCGTATCTATAAGCTCTTCGCGATGGGGAGAATCGATGTAGTTCTCGGTAAAATGCCGAGGGATGGCTATGGGGGACATATCCCGGATCTCACAGTCCGGCTCGTAGACGGTCTTGACCAGCAGGGCGTCTTCGTCTATCTTCGCGCCGTCTATGTCAACATAACGCTGACCAACCGGTTTTGTATAGCCAACCTTTTCAAGCCGCCTCTTGAATGCCGATATCAGCCCTAGACAGGTGATTGTCTTGCCGTCGTTCTGCCGTGTCGCGCCTATGTATACCCTCATTGTATCCTCCACAGGCATGGTACGGTCAAAGGGGCATGTGTGTCAATCGGGGACGGCTCCGCTCGTGCAAGTCGACCCTGGATTATTCCAGGGTCTCCAGAAAACCCTGCACCTCGCGGAAAAGATAATCATAAGCCGAGTCCATCCACGGCTCCACGTCGCTGACTTCGGTAAACGGAGTCGGATGCTGGATGTCCAGCTCCACATAAAGTTGGGTTAAATCGCTGAAAAACGGCTCTATTTTAAGTTCGAGAATGCCATCCTGATGCAGCACAATCCGCAACCCCGCTCCCTGCCTGCCGGGCCCGAGCAAAGCCAGATTGTGTTCAACATATTTGAAAACGGATTCCTCCAGGATGGCCGCCGAATTGCCACCTTCATCGACCGTCAGAAACGCGACCAGTTTGATGCCAAAAGCGTTAAACTTAGGAACCTCCAGCCTTGCCTGCGCCAACTGAAACAGATCTAATGCCCGTTCTTTTGAGGATGCGAAATAATCGACGTTGTCGTTGACCTGCATTCGCCCAAACTGGATAAAAAAATCGCTGGTAGGGTTGGCCATACGCGCACCGTCGGGCAGATGCTGCAGCGTCTGAAATGGGTAACGCTCGGTTATATCGGCATATATTCTATTGACCTGAGGCTGTTGAAGCTGGATTGGATTATAAACCAGCCCCGCGGTCATTCGTTTGCATGTCAGGGATTTTATATTCACAGTTTTCTCCGGTTTCAAGCTGTCAGTGAATTCTACCCCGCAAGCAGGCTCTAGTCAAGCGAGCGCGGCTGAAACGCGGTGTAATCTGTGCTAAAAAATAGCGACAAAGACCAAACCCGCCAGCATAATCGTGATTGCCACGAATTTGGTCACGCTGCGAGGCTCGCGCAGCAAAGTAACCCCTAAAAGCGCTCCGATGGGTATGCTGAGCTGTCGAAATGCGACGACATAACTGACGTTTTTTGCCAGAGTCATCGCGAGCAGCACGAGGCTGTATGCCAGGCAGATGCCCAGACCCGCCAGTGCAACGTTGCCAAATTTCAATTTCGGCTGCTTGACGGAATTATCCCCATTGGATCGGCCTATCAAAATAAACAGGCCCAGCCAGATGAATGTCGATATGCCCTCAAAAAAAGCATAGCTTAGTGTCAATACAACCCTGTTCGCCTCCACAGTCTCGCGCAGCGCCCTCAGCGCCGCATCGTCCGCCATAGAATAACCGGTCGTCCCAACAGCCGCCATCAGCGCAAACAAAGTCGAGGCGTGCAGATAATCGCGCAGCTTCCAGTCAGCCAGCCTCCCAATCGGCAGCAAAAGCCCGCCGACGGCCACAAGAGCCATTCCCGTAAGAGAAAGCGGAGTCAACTGATAACCCCTGCCGATCAGAAGATTGACCACCGCCACCATAATAACAGGAGATGAGCGAGCAAGGGGATAGGCTACGGAGAGGTGGCCGGCTCTATATGCGCCGGCCAACCCCTGAAAATAGATAGCCTGAAAGAGTCCGGTGATCGCAAGAAGCCACCAAACGCTGGCGGGAAACTGCCGCAGCATGTGCAGATTTGCAAATGCAACCGGGCTTAACAACATCACTCCGGCGGTGTTGGCGAATAGAAAAAACCTCGCCGAAGGATCGTCGCGTTTGCCGATGAAGTTCCACGTCGCGTGAATAAACGCAGAAATCACCAGCAAAAATATAGCCGCAGATGTCAATTATCGCTGCCCCACATTCTGTCATACAGCTTTTTGACACGGCCTTTAAGCCCGGACAGCTCCTCGGATGCATCTGCGTTGCCCGCAGCATGCTCCAGCATCAGACGGCCTTCCTCGACGCAGAGTTCATCGTGTATGGGGAATATCTCCCTGATCAAAAACTGCGCATAGCGCACCAGGCGGAACGGGCCAAACGCTCTCACTTGCTCATTCGGCAAAGCTTCAACCGCGACAGAATTCAACCCCTTGATGCCGTCTATGAGATCGCGAAGATCAGACGACTTCGAAAAGACAATTGTGTAATACCACCCAAACAAACCGACATCCTCAGCGCCATGAGAATCCGTGACCCCGACGATTGGAATCTTTTTGCCTTTGGCTCGCTCCTCGTAATATCGCGCCACCTGCAGCATATTCGATTCCGCCTGATGGATAAAATAGCCGCTGATCAACTCCAGAGCATCAAACGGCTGGTGTTCGAACAAAAGGTTCGTCAGATATTCCGGCACATCATATTTGTTCCTGAATATCCAGTATGGATGACAGAAAAGACTCAGCCCGCCCGCCTCTCGGATCTTTGCGTAGACCCACAGACATGAGGCGTAGTTGTGTCGATCGACCCCTTCGGGCATAAAGGTCAACTCTTTTTCCAACTCGGCGACGCCCTGCTCATATTCAGGAGTCTTGAAGAACTCGTTGACGCCGAAAGATCCGCCGAAGCTGAGCATGTGAACGGGATTTCCGGGCGGGTGCACCTCTTCGCCGGGATACATCCGCAAATCGACATCCACTCCTTCGAAGGACTTGATCGCTTCGAGGGAAGGCTCATAAGCGCGATGATCGGTTATGGCGATGTAGTCCAGACCGACTTTCCTGCACGAGGCAGCAACGTAGGCCGGAGATTCAACTCCATCGGAATTGTTGGTGTGCATGTGCATGTCGCCCTTATAGGGACGCAGATCAAAAAGATCCTCATCGAGCGCAAAGATCGCGAACTGCGCGATGAGCTTGCCGTCCGCATCTTCGAGCAGCAGGTTGTGTTCCTGCTCCGAGTCAAACTTCAGCGGCGCGGTGATTATTCCGCCCTTTGACTTTACCATAACCCTTTCGGCGTCAAGGACCTCGGTCTGTCCAAAGGTTCCGGATACGGGGAATAAAGCGATTTTGTAGTCCTGGTCGTCGTGCAGCCTGCAGTGGTCATAAAGTGGCTTTATCGTCACATTGACCGTGCTGTTCGTGTTTACGATACGCGGAGCGCAGTCAAAGTATTTATGATATTTGAGCATATTGGTCACCTCTGCGTTAGTGTACTAGATCAGCGGGTTACAGGCAATAGCAGAGCATAAAATGAAAAAATTAATGGGTGTCGTGAGGATGTGCGCATGATCCGGCCTCTGTTACAGCCACACAACCCTTGTCATTTCGAACGAAGTGAGAAATCTGATTTTCCGTAAATCGCGAAAGTCCGAAAGAAGCGAAACCCAGAAAAGGGAAGGGAAAAAGCAGATTCCTCGGCATTCGCCTCGGAATGACACTTTGAACTTGAAACATCCAAGCGTAGTGACTGGCCTCCGTCATACCCTTGACTGCACGGGCGTTCATTTTATAGCAGAATCCGCCTCTTATTTGCGATAAGCAAAGATCGAATGCTATAATGCGAAACAGAAATGTTGGCTTAGGCTTGCCAAGGAGTTGCATGAGACGATGCTGGTGCGGATTCTGACCGGGGTGGTGGGCATACCACTTGCTGTGCTCCTCATCTTCGTTCCACATGGCCTGCCGTTCGCGATAGCAATGGGCGTCTTATCGGTGCTCGGAGCGCTTGAATTCTACAAAGAAGTGAGCAAAATCGGCGCGCGTCCCGTCAAGTGGGCCGGATTGCTGGCGGTGCTGTTCTTCGTCTTCTCTGCCCGCACTTTTCGATATTCAGAAGGAACCACCATAGGCGCGATCTTCCCGACGGCTCTTACCCTGCTTTTGATACTGTCGTTCTGCGTGGAAATGCTACGCCGGGAGCGCGCCCCCATAATCAACGTAGGAGCTACCCTGTTTGGAGCAATTTATGTGGGGTGGCTGATGTCTCACCTGGTAGTGCTCAGAGGAGTATGGCTGGAAGGCCTGCCGACGACGCCTCGGGTCGTGCAGGTCGGTCGGTTTGAACCGGAAATCGGCGCATGCCTGGTGATGATGGTCTTTCTTTGCACCTGGGCTTGCGATACAAGCGCATATTTTTTCGGAAAAGCCTTTGGCAAAACCAGGATTGCCCCTAACCTCAGCCCAAACAAGACTATTGAAGGCTCAATTGCGGGACTTGTCGGCGCGCTGGTTGTTGCAATGATATCGGGCTGGGTCATTCATCTGCCGTGGTATCACTCTCTGGCGATGGGAGTAGTTTTCGGAATACTGTGCCAGCTCGGCGACCTTTCGGAATCCGCCATAAAACGCGAACTTAAGATAAAGGACTTCGGAACCCTTGTGCCGGGTCACGGCGGTGTGCTTGATCGATTCGACAGCCTGCTTTTCACAGGGCCTGCCGCATATTACTACGCCGTATTGTTCCTGCAGCACTGGCCAAAATAATCAAAACATCATTTTGGCATACATTCGCTGTGCAGCGGCACAATCGTAATCGTGGTCGGCGCACAATTTCCTTTCCGCTGAGGCGTTCAGCGTGATATAATGTGTGGGTTTTGAACAAAAATATCCTTCATGGAGAGGTGACATAATGTATATCGACGAAATTAGAGCGCGAGAGATTTTGGATTCGCGCGGCAACCCAACGGTTGAGGTGGAGGTCTTTCTGGAGGACGGCACTTTTGGACGCGCTGCTGTGCCATCGGGCGCATCGACCGGCGCACATGAGGCTGTCGAGCTTCGCGACGGAGACAAAAGCCGCTACCTCGGCAAGGGCGTTATGCAGGCCGTGCGCAACGTCAATGAGCTTATCGCACCGGAGCTTATCAACAGGCCGGTGACGCAGCAGGTTTGGATAGACCAGACGATGATCGACCTCGACGGAACCGCCAATAAAGGCAAGCTGGGAGCGAACGCGATTCTTGGAGTGAGCCTCGCTTGTGCAAAGGCGGCAGCCGAAGGGCTGTGCATCCCTCTGTATCGCTATCTCGGCGGGGTCAACGCCAAGGATATGCCGGTTCCGATGATGAACATCCTCAACGGTGGCGCACACGCCGACAACACCGTCGACATTCAGGAGTTTATGGTTATGCCCACAGGCGCAAGCTGCTGGGCGGAGGCTCTTAGGATGTGCGCTGAGGTCTATCATCACCTTGCCAAGGCGCTCAAAAGCAAAGGGCTGTCTACGGCAATCGGCGACGAGGGCGGATTTGCGCCGAACCTGACGACCTCTGAGGAGACGATAGAGGTTATCCTTGAGGCGATAACCAACGCGGGATATCGACCCGGAGAGCAGTTCCACATTGCATTGGACTGCGCCGCGACTGAGATGTATAAGGACGGAGCCTACCACTTTGAGGGAGAGGGAGTCACCCGCACCAGCGACGAGATGGTCGACTATCTTGTCAGCCTGGTGGAGAAGTACCCTGTGATCTCCATTGAGGACGGCATGGCCGAGGACGACTGGGACGGATGGGTTAAGCTGACTGCCCGAATCGGTGACAAGTGCCAGATAGTCGGCGACGACCTCTACGTGACAAACACCGAGCGCCTCAAAAAAGGCATCGAATTGAAGGCCTCCAACTCGATTCTTATCAAAGTCAACCAGATCGGTTCGTTGACTGAGACTATGGAAGCGATCGAGATGGCCAAGCGCGCGGGGATGACCGCAGTGGTCAGCCATAGGTCAGGTGAGACCGAGGACAGCTTCATAGCCGACCTCGTGGTAGCAACCAACGCCGGACAGATCAAAACCGGCGCTCCCGCCCGCAGCGAGCGTGTGACAAAATACAACCAGCTTCTGAGAATCGAAGAGGACCTCGACCAGACCGCCCGCTATCCGGGACTGGCGGCGTTTTATAATCTCAAAAAGTAGTCACAGCTTTATCAGATGACAAAAATCTGGGGCGATCGTTGATCGTCCCCTTTTTGGCTTCTTGGATTGTAACAACTCACGAATGATAGGTACCTATGCCCGTAGTGTCCGATCACCGTCTCGGACTAGGGTAGGACAGATGCCACCAAACTTGAATGCGTCAAGTAAATTGTCATTCCGAGGCAAAAGCCGAGGAATCTGCTTTTTCCCTTCTCTTTTCCGGGTTTCGCTTCTTTCGAGCTTTCGCGATTTACGGAAAAGCAGATTTCTCACTTCGTTCGAAATGACATAGTATGTGTGTGGCTGGGACAGAGACCAGCCAATACTATCACTCACGAAGAGTGAGCAGTTACCTTGGCTCATGCAACTTCTAAAATCCGGGCTTCCGTGATAGAATCTTCGCAATAGAATTCCAATGGAGATGTGCTATGAGATTCGATGCTATCACCCGAAGGGAGTTTATTGCCTTGACCGGACTTAGTATTGCCGCACTTTCTATTCCCTCGTTTTCCTCCGTATCCGCCGCCAATTCCAACAAAAATCCGTCCGAACTCAACCCTTACCGTCCTTACACATTGTCCCCTTATGACAAAGGGATGGTTATAGAGGATGCCTGGCCGACGATTTTCTTTGGCGATGAAGCCATAGGCGAGATCAAACGAAAAGCAGCCGAGCTTGATTGGGCGAAACAATCCATAGAGCGGATGGAAAAAGAAGCCCAGAGCGTTATGAGCACGCCGCCTCAGCTTCCGGTTGAACAGGCCGGCTGGCGACACGATTTCTATTCTCGAATCACAGGGGAGCATTTGCTCTACGACTCAGCATCTCCGGACAAGTTCCTCGATCCTCTGACCGGAAAGTACGAATATGACGATGCTCAGCGCAGAGCTTGGGCTTTGCTCACTCATGAGCGCACGTTCAGGATGATGCGCAGCCTTGGGGTGCTGTATGGAGTCACCGGGGATGAGAAATATGCTCGGTGGGTCGCCGATGGAATGCGGCTGGCCGTAGAATATTTCAAACACGACGAATTCGCCAGAGGTGAAGGCATATCCGCTCTATACTGGCAGCCGCTTTACGATGCCGCGATGCTGATGATTCTGGCAAACATCTACAGCCTCACCAAAAACAGCAGCGCATACACAAAAGAGGACGCGCAAGCCATTCGAACGGGAATCTTCGAAAAGCAGATGGATCAGATGCTGGCGTTCATAGCCAAATATCCCGGAGGGAATATGTCCTGCTACGTTGCCGGCGCGCTGGCATGCGCGGGCCGGGTATATGATCGAGCGGACTGGACCGATGCGGCAATGGGCGAATCATCGGGAGTGCGCCACTTGCTCACCAAATGTCTATATCAGGACGCAGACGGCAAGACCGATGGGCTGTGGCATGAGGGCACGATGTTCTATCATTTCTATTCGATGTGCCCGCTGGTGACGCTGCTCGAACAGGCAAAGAAACTCAATGCGCCGATTCTTTCGGACAAGGAACTATGGGGCCGGTTCGAGGAGATGTTCGCCGCGCCGATTCAACTGGTCGATGAAAAGCTGAGGCTGCCGCTTATTGGGGACCTCGGAGCGCCCAGGGTGATGAACCTTGCCGCATATCGACATCTCTACGAATACGCGGCCGGACAGATCAACCCTGACAGGTTCGGCCCTGCGCTTGCGGAGATTTATGCCCGAACCGGCGCAGTTCGCGGAGAGATGGCGGCGCTGGCCTTCGGCCCGGATGAGTTGCCCAAGCCCGGCGGAATCCCCGCAACCAGCACGCTTCTGCCGGCGGGCAATATCGGAGTATTCAGATCCGGCTCCATACAGGCGCTGTTTCGAGCGGGCAACTACAGAGGCGGACACGACCATCCCGACCGGCTGCAGATCACCCTCAGCGCATTCGGCCACCCGATTTCCCCGGATTTGGGGACGACCGGCTATTCGATTCTTGCCAAGGTGAAGCATTACTATCGCGCCACGGTCGCGCATAACACCCTGTTCGCTGACGAGAAGAATATTCCGGGCAAGGCGAAGCTGGACTGGAGAGGAGATCAAAAGGACCAGTGCGCCCGCGCGGAGATGACTGTGGAAGGGATCAAATATCGGCGGACGGTGTTTTTTGCCGCGCCTTATATCGTTTTACTGGACGAATACTCCTCCGATGAGGAGCATAGATTCGGCTGGGTCTACCACGCCTTCGGAGATGTTACGGTGTCCCAACCCAACCTTGAAGCCGGGTCCAGGGAATTCATGGGCATGCCGGCGCTGCACGAGGAAGGCGCCTTTGCCATGCTTACGGATCGCTTCAGCGCAGAAACCTCCGGGCCGATCAACGCATCTTGGAAAGTTGCAAGAGGAGTCAATCTGCATTTAATGAGCGTGGCGGACAAACCCGTTGAGGTGACCGCGTGCAAATCGGCCGGAAATCCGATCCCGGATTACCTGGGCTGCGTGATTCTGCGCTCTGCCGGCAAGTCTTTGCGTATTGCGACTGTATTGGAGCCATCGCGAGTTGCGGGCACGGTGACTGCGGTGCAACTTCAGGAAGATGGCGTCGAAATTGCCCTCAAGGGCGCGATGAAGAAAACTTTTCGCTGGAGCTAGTGGGACATTATGATTGTGGATTGGTTGTTGATTATGGCTATTCTCGCATCCGGAGGGCATCCCAGATTATATCAAAGCCCTGCCGACCTGAGTCGCGCGGCGGACAATCTGCAGCAGACTCAATGGGCAAAGATGTATCGTGACGATACGGTTGCGGCTGCGGATAAGTGGGCGGCGATGTCAGACGAGCAGCTTCGCGCCCTTATTCCGCCGGTCGGATCGGTTTTCGCTTACGGATTCAACGGCTGTCCTGAGTGCGGCGCGAGTTGGTCGTTTTGGGGAAGCGGCATCACTTCGCTGGATAAACCGGGAGTGGTGACCTGCATAAAATGCAAAATGGAGTTTCCAAACGAGAAATATCCGGATTCAGGCCAGGGCTGGCGGGATGAAAAATCCGGCAAGACCTATTATTTTCTGGGCTGCCACAATGCTTATGTCGGCAGGGAGGTCATGCTGAAGGCGCTGCCTAACCTTGCGTTCGCCTACGCTTTGACGAAAGATAACAAATATTCTCACGCCGCAGCTATGCTTTACGATAAGCTGGCGGAGCTCTACCCAACCTCGACTACCGGCTCAATCGACTATCCTTCGACCAACAACTCAGGCAGGCTCGAACAACCGCAGTATCAGGTGGCGCGTCTGCTGGTCAAGCTCGCTGAGTCTTTCGATTTGCTTTACGACAGCCCTGATTTTGCCGCGCCGTCCGTCTATGGCAAGGGCAGCGTACGAGATCACATCGAAACTAACGTGATCGCCGACGGAGGCAAATATTGCTACGATATGGCGTTCACCGGCTATTGCGGCCTCACCAATGGTCAGGCGGACTACATTCGCGGGACGCTGGCGGCGGGCATTATGCTCGATAAAAAGGAGTGGATCGACTTCGCGGTCTCCGGGCCTTACGGCATCTACAGTTTTCTGGATAACTGCCTCGACCGCGACGGGCAATACTATGAAACCTCGGTAGGCTACAGCGACCACGGCATTGGGTTGTATATAGATATGGGAGAGATGCTCTACCGGATGCGCACCGCGGATTATCCCGATGGAATCAATATATTCACCCATCCTAAGTTCGAAAAAACGCTGGCGCAATCGATAACGGATGTAGAATGCTTCGGCCATTATCCGCGCTTTGGTGACTGGGGACCGGACGTCGCTGCGCTTGCCGCCTACGATCAGTTTTCGCTGTGGGCGTATTTGCGCACGGAATATCTCGTTGCCCGCGCTGCGGATGAGGCGGCAAGTAAGCATTGGCGCGTATTGCGAAAATCCCTTGCTTTTGGCGATGAGGAACAACGTAGATCTAGCAAAGCGCTGGCCGGCTTCAGGCAATGGCTCACTTTCAATGCGGAGCCGATCGCACACTCCCAAAAACCGCTTGCGCTCAAGCCGCAAACCCTGCTTGGCGGGCGGGGTGCGACTATTTTTCGATCCGGTGAAGGAATAAATGGCCGGGCTGCGCTGCTGCGCTATGGGCCGTCGCTGAATCATGGTCACTACGACGACCTCAACATCAACTTCTTCGCTCTTGGTCGGGAACTGACCTATGACATAGGTTACAGCCTCGGCAGCGCACACGTGCAGGTCGGATGGGCGAACAAAACAGCGAGCCACAATTTAGTGGTGGTCAACGAGAAATCTCAGATGCTGTCCGACGGAGGCGGAGGGTATCTATATTTCTGCACGGATCAAGCTCCCCTGCGAGCGGTCGAGGCGTCATCTGAAGCCTCCTATGCATCGGAAAATGTGAAAACCTACCGGCGGACAATGGCGCTGATCGATACGGACGATAGTTCATACCTGCTGGACATATTCCGCGTGGCCGGGGGCGCTCAGCACGACCTGATGTGGCACTTTTTGGGTGAATTGGATTCGGTAACAGGCGCACAACTCGGCGATGTGCAGGAAACCGGCAGCCTTGCGGGACCTGATATCGACTGGGGCAGAAAAATCGGCCCGTCCGGATATTTGATCGACTGCCAGGATAAAGGGGACTACTGGAACCCTCCGCCGGGCAACGGATATGGATTCCTCTACAACGTGCGCAGGGCCGATACAGGCGGCAACAACTGCACAATGACCTGGAAATTTGCGCCGGACAACCCGCAATCGGTGAAGTTGACCCTGCTTCCGGAACCGGATTGCGAACTGATCACCGCCACCGGCCCGGGGATTCTAACCCGCCTGCCAAACACGGATTTCTCGATCTTGCGTCGCAGAGGCTCTGATCTGACCAGCGCGTTTATTTCGATTGTGGAGCCTTGCGAATCTGACTGCAAAGTGATCTCGGCCAACCGAATGATCTGCGAGTCCGGGGAGGCGATCGGAATTGAGGTGCAGACCGCAAGCGGGATCGACTATATACTTAGCTCCATCTCCGACCAACCGTCAACGCTGAGGACAAAAGACGGCAAATGCATAGAGTTTGACGGACAGTTTGGGTTCATCCGCACCTCAAAAGGCAGGGTTACACACAGCAGACTCATCGGCGGCGCATTGCTGGCGATGGAAAAACATAAACTTACGTCGGACAGGACAGAGGTGCGCGACACGATCCAAAATATCGATTATGATAACGCAAAGGTCACTTTATACTCCGAGACCTCTGCAAATCTGCTCGCTAACGGCGGCATTGCATATTTCTCAAACGGCAGATATTCCCACACGTCCCCTTACCTCGTAAAATCGATCGACGGAGCGGCGGTAACGCTTGACGGGGATATGATCATCGGAAGAGGCCGCATAGGGACGGATAAGGCGGCTATGCCGGATGCCATTGCAAACATTGTGCCCCTGCCACGCTCTGTCGTAGTCAGCAGAAAGCCCAGTCACTATTTTAAGGGCAAGCTGATCCGTAACGATGCAACGGGGCAGACGACGACCATCATCGACGTAGAGGCCAATCAGCGCACTGTTCGCGTGAAAGACCCATCCATCTTCGGGCCGAACGATACATTCACCATATATGACCTGCAGCCGGGCGATAGGTGCTCGGCTCCGGTGGTGGTTGGCACGGGTTTAGAGGTTAGAGGTTAGAGGTTGGAAGTTAGAGGTTGGGAATGGGGTGGCGATACCGGCTCGAACTTCGGACATCTGACCTCGGACATCGAAAAAAGCAGATTTCTCACTTCGTTCGAAATGACATGATTTGTGTGGCCGGGGCTGAGACCGGCCATCACACTTTGACTAAACTTACTCCAGATTAAGCCACTTC
>JAAYKE010000084.1 GCA_012522575.1 Armatimonadota bacterium
GCGAAAGTGCCGTCTGGAATGACTTATGTCGCCGGCAGCGCGTAGGCTTCAGGCGGCAGCTACGACTCCGAAGCAAATACCGTGAGTTGGGTTATTGGCTCCATCGCCGCCCACCAAACGGGGACGAGGACATTTAAGGCAAAAGTGGTAAAATAGTCATCGGAGACGACTGCGACTAACAGGACTGCGTAATTATATGACATCGCTCAAATCACCCAAGGCAACTAACGTCGGCGCAGCAGAGAAACGCTGGATTGGAGCCGTTGTTGTCCTCAGCGTGTTGATGTATATCCCCACATTTCGCCTGCTGTGGGGCAAATGGATGCACGATACGCAGTATTCGCTGGCCTTTCTTGTTCCATTTGTGTGTGGTTATTTCGTATGGCGAAAGTGGCCGGATGTTAAGACGCTGCAGAGATCGCCGACGCCCTGGGGACTAGCGGTAATATCGTTTGCTATCTTGCTGCACCTGCTCGGCGTAGTGCTCGGCGTATCGGGGCCATCGGAGCTTTCGATAATAGTATTGATCGTGGGCGGGTGTCTGTATTTTCATGGCAGACAACTCGTCAGGGTTCTGGCATTTCCGCTGGCGTATCTGCTGTTTATGATCCCGGTGCCGGGCGGCATTCTCGACCGATTGGGATTTCCGATGCAGATATTTGCCAGCGCCGCTACGGCCTCACTGCTTCGTTTGACGGGTATTGAAGTTGTGCGCGCAGGGATTCAACTCAGCGTCGAAGGCTTCAGTTTTGAAGTAGCTCAAGCTTGCAGCGGGATGAGTTCATTGGTTGCGTTGGTGGGAGTGACCGCTGTTTTCGCTTATATCACCAAACTGCCTGTGAAATTAAAATGGACACTGTTTGCTTTGGCGCTGCCTATTGCGCTTGCGGCCAATATAGTGAGAATTACCTCAATAGCGTTGGTTGGATACCACTGGGATTGGGACATTGCCCTGAAGATATATCACGATTTTTCCAGCCCTTTGCTTTTTCTATCCGCCATATTGCTTCTGTTTTTTATTGACTGGGGGTTTGAATGGCTGAGCGCCGGCCGAACTACATCGCGGTCATCCTGATTATAGTTGCTGCGATAGTGATATCATACTGGGTGCAGACCAGGCCGCCTATAACGCTGCCCGGCATTAACATCGAATCGCTGCCGACAGAAATGGGTCAGTGGGTCAGTGATGGCCCATCGAGAGCATTTGACAAGCAATCACTCGAAGGCTGGAATATCACGGCCAAAGATTCCCTGAAGCGCGTTTACCTCGATCAAGAAGGCTCTCCTGTCGAGTTGATGATTATTTATAAGGCTCTCGACAGACGCGAGTGGCACTTGTCGGAAATGTGCTTTGGAGGGTCGGGTTATAATGTGAAACAGGATATCACCACGGTGACTTATGACGGCTCCCAAAGCTCTGCGGTGAAGCTGCTGGTAGAAGACCCTAATACAGGGTTCAAAACTCTATCGATTTACCTTTTTGCACAAGGCCCCAACACCGAATCCAGCTTTGCAAAACAGCAACTCAAGATGGCTCTGTGCAGAATCAGGCCTTCAAAATATGGCTGGGCCTACATTCGGGTTACCAGCCCGGAGCTTATATCCGAAGAGCATACCGAACAGATAATCCGCGATTTCTTTGCTGCTGCATCGACGCCGATTCGTAAGGCTCTCACAACATCGGAATCTCGAGTGACGTCAAAGTGAGCGAACCTATGCGAGTCCTGTTTTTGGCGCATCTTCTCCCGCTGCCTCTGGATTCGGGCGGCAAGATCAAGTCTTATCATACCCTGCGCATTCTATCTGAGGCTCACCAACTATATTGCATATCCTATCTCAGAGGCGGCGAAGAGATTCAGATGGCTCCTGAATTGAGAAAGCTATGCGATGGTATGGAGGTTCCGCTTACGAGAGGTAAAATCAGGCGGCTGGCCGATATTTTCGGCAGTTTTTCTTCCGCTCGCTCCTTTATAATCAGTCGCGACTATCGAAAAAGCATGCAAGACGCCGTGAATAAAGCAATCGATGCGTTCAAGCCGGATGTGATTCACATAGACCACCTGCAGATGGCGCAGTTTGTCGATTTCAATGGGCCGTACAAAACAGTGCTTGATAACCACAATGTGGAATCGCAAATCATTCAACGTGTGGCGCAGACTGCTGACAATGCGCTCGTGAGAGCTTATGCCGCGATGGAATGGCCCAAGCTGCGCAAGTATGAACTTGAGGCTTGTCGAAACGCTGATCTCGTGCTTATGGTCAGCGAACAGGACGTAGAAAGCCTGATGGCCCTTGATCCCGACATAAAGAATGTATATGCTGTGCCCATCGGCGTCGATATCGACCATTTCCAGCCTATCAAACGAGTTGCCGGGTCGCGCAATATTCTTTCGATTGGAACTATGCACTGGCCTCCGAATGTGGATTCGATGTTATATTTCTATCGCGATATTCTGCCGCTTGTTTGTGAGCAGGCCTCGGATTGCCACCTGACGATTGCAGGCCAAAAACCAGTCGATTCCATCCGAGCGCTGTCTGATGATCCGAGGGTGACGGTCATAGGATATGTGGATGATGACAAAAAATTATCCGAGGACTGCGGTGTCTTCATCGTGCCTTTGCGTTCCGGCAGCGGCGTGCGTGTAAAGATACTAAATGCGCTGGCAATGGGACTGCCCGTGGTCTCGACCTCTATTGGCGCAGAGGGTTTGGCTGTTGAATCAGGAAAGCATCTTATGATTGCCGATACTGAGGCAGAGTTTGCCAGGGCGATTATTGAAATCCTGAATAATCCGCAGCTTGCCGATGATCTGGGCGCAAACGGTCGAAGGCTGGTCTGTGAAAAATACTCATGGGAGAGGGTAGGGGATCGTCTGCTGTCTCTTTACAATGGGTTGAATGCGTGAATATATTATTCATCGCTCCATACGTCCCATCGCGCATCAGGGTACGACCATACCACTTCATTAAGGAACTAGCCAAAAGACATGAGTTGCACGTGCTGGCTTTGGGTGAACCGGGCGGAGCAAAATCCGGCTCAAGGGAGCTTGCATCCGAAGTCTCGACATTCGATGTCATAGCTCACTCCAAACTACGCGGCCTTGCTCAATCTTTCATCGCCCTGCCGACTCCGGTTCCAATGTGCGCCGCATATTGCTGGTCTAGTGCAATGCAGGCCCGGATTCGAAACATAATTCGCGACACCCAATTTGATGTGGTGCACATAGAGCATCTACGCGCAGCGCACTTTGCTAAATCCTGTGAAAACCTGCCTGTAGTGTTCGATTCGGTGGATTGTTTAACAGGCCTGTTTGGGCAGTTGTATCACTCAAAGAAAAATCCGATCGCAAAACTTATCATGCTTGAAGAGCATCTCAAGCTGAAACGCTATGAGCCTCGCGTTCTGGCCTCATTTCAGGGAGTCGCCATTACTTCCCAATCCGAACGAGATGAACTGATCGCCTTGAACAAATCACTAAATATAGAAGTAACGCCCAATGGCGTAGATACAGATTATTTTTCTCCGATGTCTTCGACGAAAAACCCGCATCAAATAGTGTTCAGCGGAAAGATGGGTTATCACCCGAACGCTCAGGCTGCGTTGTGGTTTGCCGACGGGGTATTCCCTGCAGTGAAGCGAAAACATCCTCAGGCCGAGTTCGTGATCGTGGGCAGCGACCCGCCTGCTGAAATACTCAAACTGGGAGATCGACCGGGGATCACCGTGACCGGCTATGTGGATGATATCCGCAGTTATTTGGACTCTTCCGGGGTGGCGGTTGTGCCGATGCAGGTTGCAGTAGGCGTCCAAAATAAAGCCCTGGAGGCTATGGCGATGAACCTGCCGGTCGTTGCTACTCCTATTTCCACTAGGCCGCTGGGCGTTAATTGCCCTGGTATTATCCAGGCGGGCAGCATTTCTGATATGATAGATGAAGTTTCCAATCTGCTCGACCAACCCAAACTTGCGGGAGAAATCGGCGAGCAGGGACGACAGGAGGTTGTCAGGAACTTCTCGTGGAAGTCAAGCGTAGCAAAGCTTGAGATTTTATATGAAAAAGCCATCAAGGAGTTTTAGACACAAATCTGCGTTTGATTTAAGGAGCAATTCTTGAGCACTGATATTTATCCGAAAGTGACTAAAAGACGACGTTTGAATATAAAACTGCCCTGGAAGAGCATAATAGGGACAATCGTCCTTGTCGCCGCATTGTCGTTGTTTGTTGCCCACTATTATAAGTCAACATTTGTCGGCCTCACAGATCGGCACGCTTTCGATGTTGCGCAGATCGCTAAGAATATCTCCAAGGGCAAGGGGTTCACCACCCGCATAATTCGTCCTTTCAACGTCGGCCTGATTGAAAGCACCCATCGATATACCGTGGAAATCAATACCGCCCCGGCATACCCTTACGCTGTGGCCGCGCTGTTTCACAAAAAAGGCTCCAGCGATCAAGGCATAATATGGGTGTCTCTATTTTTTCTGATTTTAACGATAATCAGCACAGGCTTATTGGGCTGGCTGATTTTTGACCTGCGCGTGGGATTACTGGCAATGTCCGTGGTGGGGGTCAGCGGGCCGGTGATTGATGCGGGCGCGTCCGGCACCGAATGGACTATGGCGGCGTTCTTATTTACATTGCTTTTGTTCAGCGTGCTATTTCATCACAGGGCGGTATCTAACGGGCGCAAGTTTGCCGGCATAGCGTATGTGATTACTTCTGCGATCATTATCGCCGCGCTCTTTATGACGAATCACATTCTCGTATTTTTGCTTATCCCGCTTGCCCTGCACTACGCATTCACCGGCCCAAGCAGACGATTGCACACCATAGTATTTATAGTGGCCGCCCTCATTTTAATTGCTCCCTGGGCATATCGATATGCATCACTGGCCGGAGGCTCGATTATCGCGGCCAACGCCTGGGATATCTTCAGCAACTCCAAAGCCAGCCCCGGAGACGTGTTTGTCCGATCATCAGACCAAAGCCAGAGAAGCATATTCAGAGCATTGCTCTTCCCGCTCGAGCATTTTAACGCATTCAGCGCAAAATTGATTGCCGGGACATCGGCTTTGGCCCTGGCTTCTGTCCCGATGCTGGGCTTGGCGATTCTGCCTATGGTGGTTGTCAGCGTGCTATATAAGTTCGATTCCGAATCCGGCAACATCGTCAGGCGATTCATCTACGCGGCGGTGATAATATTAACCATTCTGTTCGCAGTATTCAGCGTCGATACCCGGTCTATCATCCTGTTTGCGCCCATCGTCGGCATTTTTGGATCAGCTTACTTCTTCAAGGTTATGACCGAAAGAAATCTGCATCCGGTCTATGTGAACCTGGCTATCGGCGCGGTGATTCTGGCGTCGTGCTGGCCTTCTCTTGCTGAGATGATGGTTCGCCGTGATGCTATGCCGCGCAGCGAGATCGTCACTCCCAACGAATATTTTGTTTCCCTCAATGCCGGCGGACTGCGCGGAGTGGTATATACCGACCAACCCTGGCTTGCCGCGTGGCGTATGGATGTTACCGCTGTCTGGCTGCCGCAAAGCGATGATGATGTAGTCGAACTGACCAGCGCGGGTTTTCCCATGCGTGTAATAATAATGACTCCGGCCGTCGAAGACTACCCGCCGGCGGAAATATGGTATCTGGTGCACCGGTCGAAGCTTTGGCGTGACTACATCCGCGACCCCGATGCTTGTATGGAGGAGTTCCAACGCACGGCAGAGCCGCCTCAGTTCTGGTTTGAGAGATTCCAGAAGTATATGAAAGAGAGAAGACGAACGCTTGCTCTTTCCCGCAGCATCAGCGGTTTCGTCGTGCGAGATGCCGGTATTGTGCGAGCGCTGCCCGGACAGGGCTGGGGAGCTACGCCATACGGGATAATCGTTATGACCGGCGTCACGCCATAATCACACGATTCTCTATCGTCTAAACAGCCAGATGAACGGCAGGGCGTTTTGCATTATCTGCAGCCAGGTGAGGCTGGGTTTGCGCTCAGTGACATAAATCACATCCCCGCGTTTGACCGCCGGTTCAGGCTCAGAGCCGTCGATTATATTCTTGAGATTAAACGTGGTTGTATCGGTTTGTTTGGGATCGCGGCCACTGCCTCTCATCACCAATACCTTGCGCAAGTCGGCGACGTTAAGGGTCCCGCCCCCTGCGGCTCCAATCGCTTCGCTGAGCATCAGCTTATCCTTCAGAGGATATTGCCCCGGCCTGTTAACTCCGCCGAGCACGGTAAAAAATGCGCCTTCCATTTGCGGCACAAAAATAGTGTCACCGGGCATTAGCTTAATATCGGCGGTGGGATCACCTGCCATTGCCGCTGAATAGTCTACCGCAATCGGTTCGGGGACGCTTTCTCGTTTGACGATGATATTGTCCGTATCCGCATCGATTGTCACATTGCCGATCAATCCCATAATATCGCGAAAAGTGCCGCCTCTTTTGAGTGGAATCGGGCCGGCTTTGGCCACCTGGCCCAGCGCCATCACCGTGCCCTCCATATTTACGTGTGGCACTACCACCGTATCTCCTGATAGCAACTCGACATTGACAGACAGATCCTGGCCGTCAAGATATTTGGTCAAGTCCAGTTGAATTACTTCCTCTCCGCGACGCACCTGAACGTGTGAGAGGTCGGAATTGTCGTCATATCCGGCCTGCGCAAGGGCCTGGATAACCCTGTCACCCACGCCGATATCCACCAATCCACGCTTCGTGACCTGTCCCACCACATACACATTCATCTTCGCCCGCTCAAGGAACTGCACGCTCACTTGCGGGTTGACGAGTATTTCAAGCAGAGCTTTGGTGACAGCAGCGGCCGCTTCAGACGTGTTCAAACCGGTCAGTTTTATCTGGCCGACCATCGACACTTCTATGCACCCTTCCCCGTTGATCTGATATGCCTTGGAAAGGTCCTGCTCCCCGTCAACGATAACGGATACCACATCCCCAACTACAAGGTTGGAGCCATCGCATAACGCAGCGACAGATATCCCAAGCAGCAGAGCCGCGGATAAAATAATCGAATAAATTATAGCCAATGGTCTAATCATCTGCCGTGGTTCTCCTTGAGCGCGGCGAGCGATAGAACAAAAAAAGCGTTCTACGCGCCGAGTGGCCCAAAATGTGCAGCTTATTATCATGTAAATGAAGCTTTCGAGCCAATGTGATTATTCCTGCATACGCACCGAAAGTCAAGCAATATCCTGCGAACAGATTTTAGATACGAAAAGGATTCACATTCGGTTCCCGGCACGACATGCCCGCATCGGCAAATAACAGGCATATTGGATTTGCATATTTGCCGAAGGGTGGTATATTGAATACATGGATTTGTGCAGGAATAATGCCTGATGATTTACTTTCTTAAACTTAAGACAGCTATATTGCTTCGGAAGATCGTTGCGCCGGTTATTTTGTTAGGGTTAATATCGGCAGCCAATGTTCAGGGCGCTAACGTAATAGTGATTTCGGCGACCCTCACCGATTCTATGGGCCGTAGCGTGCATGCACATACGTATTTGACTATACTCGATCAACCGCCGGCGATCACTTTGAGTGAGGCGAAATCGTGCCCGGATGGGACAATGGTCAGGGTGGAGGAGCTAGTTGCTTCCACCTCATCATCCCATTTTGCCGGATTATTCTACGCCCAGAACATCGATCGAACCAGTGGAATCGGCATATTATGGTATCAGGCCATTGATTGCGGAGACAAAATAGCGGTCTTTGGAGGAATTACCACCCGGGATGGCGAAAGGTTCATACAGGCTGAAGATGTCGAAGTCGACCTGTGATGTGTAATTATGTCTGCCAAACAGCGAAATCTGGTAATATTACCGGGTTGAATATGCAGACTGCTCATTGCAATATACGCAGTTACATGCTAAACTGAGCCTGTAAGTCAAAGTTTTTATATGATTAATCACTCGTATGCGGTGAAAGAATCGAGGAGCGGTAAGGTTTGCGGGCGGCCTCGGCGTAGCCGTTTTGTATGTTGGTTATGCTTGCACAGTTGCCGAAAGGTTCTGCAAACACCCCTCCTTTCCCATCGAAAAGTCGCATTACGTGTATAATCGCATAGTAAGTCTCGCGACAAGGAGAACTTATAATAATGAATTACGGTCGCCGATTCGCAGCTGGTGGTGCGCGAAGTCGCTTTATCATAACGGCATTATTGGTTATAGCAGTAGCCTCTATAATATCCATCCCGGTGCATGCTGACGAATATACGCGTTGGTTTGAGCCTGTCGAGCTTAGGCATCCAGGCTCGTCGGAGTCCGTTGAGGTCGTGCTGCAGGTATCCCCGGGGGCTGCTCCCGGCCCTTATGAGTACGTTTATTGGGTGACGAACAATACCTCTGCTGAAATGAACAGTTTTTATCTCACTTTGGTGGGGTCTTCAGATATTGCCGTGTTCGATCCTTTCTCATACAGAGTTATAGACGGCATGCGCGTTGAAACCCCTAACGGAGTCGAGTTCTATTGGGGATATGACAACTACGACTGGGGCAACCTGATATCCGGGCAGTCCCAGTACCCGCATATAAGCCATTATGATATATATGACGATATCACAAACTCAATACTGACCAGCACCCGATTCCGCTGGAATGTGCTTGGAGATGGGCTTGCGCCCGGTGATAGCATAGGATTTTCATTTATAAATATGTATGGCCCGGAGCTTTTTGCCAGCAGCATTGCATCTGCCACTGCCGTTTATAACTACAATGAACTTGTCTACGGCCCCGGAGAGGAGCCTGATATTCCGGAATGGCCGGCATTGTTGATGGCAGCCCCCGGACTCGGACTGGCCGGTTTATTAAGACGGCGTTTTATGAGAAGCTAAAGGGCCCGGTGAGGCTCGCTTCAAAACACGACACAACAAGGAGAGAAAGATGTTTAAGCGTATTTTGTCGGCGATGCTGCTCGCCTTGTTCGCAGCCGTTGTGCTTGCATCAGGATCATTCGCGGCCTGGGAATCCGGCGAAATGATCGCTTGGGGCACGACGCAAAAGGCGATTCTAACGCCGAGTTGGTCTTTGGATTCAGGCGTATATACATATTCTTACGAGTTGTATAATACCGCGAAAAGTGACATTGACGGGTTTCAGGTGGTTCTGCCGAGCTATATAAACTTGGCGGAACTGTGGGATTTCCAGCCCAATATCACAAATAGCTGGTGGCATGTCAATTTTCTGTCAAACAACACTGTCGATTGGCAGTGCGAAGCGTTTGTTGATAATGCGCGGCTGGAGGTTGGCGACACACTGACGTTTAGCTTTAAGTCATATCACAAGCCGGACGACAACATGGACTTATGGGCGAACAGTTCAGCGGGATGGGTTTTCGGATGCGCCACCTACGGGCCGGGTCCGGAGATCGTTCCGGAGCCTGCAAGTTGTCTTGCCCTGCTGACTGGTCTGGTGGGATTGGTTGGAATCAGGAGAAAACGTTCCTAGCTGATCAAAAATGTGTACAGGATGTGCGCTTCGACAACTGTTGTAGCCTGGATTAAGCAGCATTGTTAATTCGGGCCTTGAGCCTTAATTGCATATCTTATGGGTATAAGCAAAAAATGCCCAACGATCGGAATTATGCCTTAAGTAATGGGCTGTTGACCTTTGGAGGCACACTTATGAAACTGAAAAAATTATGTCAACGTAGCTGGCTTGCTGCGCCGGCCGTAGTAATTATCGCTTTGCTAATATCTGCTGCAACGCCACTTCTGGCTGCCAACTGGACTGAAGGCTGGAATGGCAGTATACCTGCCAGTTGGCTAACCAGAACCGGCGCTCGGATGGAATACTCCACCGCAAAAAACAGAGGTGGCTATACTGGAGCTGGATCAGCCTTGCACGCACTTGGTGCTAGTGAATTGTGGCGGTCAACTGGTTCACGTCCTTATCATACTGGTAAAGTCATTGGTTATTTCTATGATGAGCATCTCTGGAGGGCTGGTTTTTGCGGGTATAAATATGCTCAGGTCATAGGCTTTACTGGTAAGAGTTATTTAGACTATGAATGGGCAGTTGGGTATTATCATGCCGGTGATGCAACTGCATACTTCCGCAGAGATAATGGCGCCAATTATACTTCTATTGGGACGCGGGGCGCTCCGAGCGTCTGCAATTCTCAAAAGTGGGTTAGATTTACAATTGAGTTCAAAGCTGACGGTAACTGTTATCGTGAAGCCTATGACGAACTTGTTACACGCTCAAGCACTGTGGCTCGCAATGCCGCTATCATTAACCATGGTATTTGGAATGTAACACTGGGATTAGGAGCCGCATCTCTAAACCAGGGCTATTGGGACGATATTAGTTGGACTGGTAACGCCGTTGGCACGCCCACTGGAATTGCGGCGACTGCTCTAAGCCCAACTGAAATTAAGTGGACTGCAAACGCAGCATCCGATAATAACCAATACGGGTTCGACCTAATGGATGGCAGCACTAGAAAAGTAGCGGGTTCCGAAACAACACGGCAGGCTAGTGCAGACCTTACCGAATCCGGCTTGTCCCCAAACACGTCTTATACACGTAGTATCAGAGCCTGGAATGGTGACAACAACAGCGCCAATAGTTCAACTGCGTCGAGATACACCCTGCAGAACACGCCTACCGCTCCGACATTTACCAATCTCACTACAGATAGCTTCACGGTAAACACGACCGGCCCGGTGAATATCACTGTCGGTTCTTCCGGAGTGGTCTTTAATGATGGCGGCACAGATCGGACAAAGATCACCGTGCTCTCAGAGGGCTTAACCGGCCTGACCGCGAACACTCAATATACGTTCAAGGCCAAAGCGATCAACGCGGAAGGGGTCGTTACCGGATATTCCGCTGAATCGAAAAAATATACTCTGTCCGTTGCTCCGACATCCGACACCGTTTCGGCTGATGTCACGACTCCTTGTCAGGGAAGCGATGTTGTTTGGACCAATAACCTTGGCTGGGGCCAAGGCAAAGTGCAGTATTTCCGATACGCGTGGAACCAGAACGCGACGCATTCATTTGCCGATAACGAAACCAAGTGGGAAAGCGGCACGCTGACCCTTACCCCGTCTGCTGGCGGAACTTGGTACCTGCACATCAAGGGCTATAACGGCGATGACGTAGGCAACGGGACCTACACATATTCCGTTGACGCGACCGCCACATTCTCCGTTGGCTCAATCAGCGGCGGCGGAGGCGATTTCTGCGGTTCCGCTGATCCGGAACTGATGACATACAGCGGCGGCTCCGGCGGCGGCGACCTGACTTATCAGTGGTACTCAGTGGAGGGAGACAACGATCCCACAACCGACGATACCCTGATCGCAGACGCCAACAGCGCAACCTACGATCCGCCCGCAGGACTGACGACCACCACCACCTATAACGTGCTGGTGACGCCGACTTGCGGAGATGCGGCATTTACATCTACGCCTGTTACCGTAACCGTAAACGATCTTCCGGACGCTCCGACCGACGCATCGGAAAATGAACTGTGCGGCGCCGGAAATGTTGAATTTGAGGTCACGCCCGCTTCCGGCTGCACGGTTAAATGGTATGATGCAGAGACCGGCGACAACTTTGTAAGTGCGGATAATCCGTATACCGAGAACCTTGCTGCTACGAAGACCTACTATGCTGCAAGCGTGAGCACAGAGGGGTGCGAGAGTGAGACCAGGTTGGCTGTAACAGGCACTGTAAACGCTCTTCCTGCTGCTCCGACTAATGCATCTGAAAATTCTGTCTGCGGATCAGGGGAAGTTGTTTTCAAGGCGGATGCGGCTGACGGCTGCACAGTAAAATGGTATGACGCAGCTACCGACGGCAACGAGATAAGTACGGATAATCCGTATACCGAGAACCTTTCGTCCACCACGACCTACTACGCGGCCAGCGTGAGCGCACAGGGTTGCGAGAGTGCGACCAGGTTGGCGGTTACTGCCACTGTAAACGCTCTTCCTGCTGCTCCGACGAATGCATCTGAAAATTCTGTCTGCGGCTCAGGGGAAGTCGAATTCTCAGCTACGGCCGATAGTGGTTGTTCCGTGGTTTGGTATGAAGCAGCTACCGGCGGCAACTTGGTAAGCGAGGATAATCCGTATACCGAGAACCTTTCTGCAACGAAGACCTACTATGCTGCAAGCGTGAGCGCCAAGGGCTGCGAGAGCGCGACACGAACGGCGGTAACAGGCACTGTTAACACACTGCCGAATACTCCGACTGATGCCACGGCCACCCCGGCTGTCATCGGCCCTGACGGATCTTCGGCTCTGTCAGCAACAGTGGGCAACGGCGAAGAAGTGGTATGGTATGCTGGCAGTTGTGACGGCACGCCGGTTACATCTCCGGTAAGCCCGACTCAGACTACAACCTACTATGCCAAGGCGAAGAACTCTACAACCGACTGCTTGAGCGAATCGTGCGCTCAGGTGACCGTTGTGTATGATGACATTGCGCCTGTGCTGGAAGATGTCTCGGTTACCGACAGCGAGACCGGCGGTGCGCCTGACTATAACTTCCTGAAAGGCATTGTCAGTATAGAGGCTAATGCTACCGACGATGTGGCTATCGATAAGGTCGAATATCAAATCGACTCAAAAACGCCGATCGCTATGACTTTGGATGAGCAAAGCGGCAAATACGTTGCAAGCTTCGAGTTGGATGCGGACTGGGAAAACGGGGAGCATTCGATAACAATAATTGCAACTGACACTGCCGGCAATGAGGCTCAGGAGACTGTGGACTTCACAGTAAACATCAATGAAGTCAGTGGCTATGTCGCATGCCAGGAGGCGGAGGCGGACTTCGAGCGCGAGGTAACTTTTGTTCTCAACGGCACGGATTCAAGGACAGTGAGCCTCGAGTTCGAAACTGGTCGAGCGACATACTCCTTTACTGATGTTGACGAGATTACGTCTATCAGCGCCAAGACTCAGTGGAATCTTCGCACGAAGATGTATCCCACTTCGGATAATGGTCAGTTCGTAGCTAACTTTACGGGAGCATACGAGCTGCGCGGAGGCGACCTGGCCATCCCCGGCAAACCAATGGGGGACAACGTAGTCAACGCTTTGGACTACGCGGTTCTTCGAACGTCCTGGGGTTATGGCTCTGCCGGTGATATAACCGGCGACGGTTTCACTGATAACAACGACTATCTTGTTATGTTCTGGAACTGGTATGCTGTAGGCGATGCTCCGTAGTTGCGTTGTGTGTTTGGCCGGCGACATACGAATGCCGCCGGCCTGTTAATCGAAATGGCAGAATATTTGCGCCAGTCTGTGGATGGCGGTTGGTGAGTTAAAATACATTTGACGGCCATCGTGAAATTAGGAGTGGAGGAATGAGACTTAAAAACTTTAGTAAAATTGCAGTGTGCGCGATAGTTGTTGCCACCCTACTTGGTTTGACCGTTACTATGGCCATTGCAGATCCTATGATGTACGATCCAACACCAGATGAAAACGACGTTTTCTACCCATACTGGAACCGCGGATTGCCTGCAACAGCTACCTATTTTTGGAACGCTTGGGCTATCAGAGATGGGGAAAACTCCAATAACGTGTCTGCTGATCAAGTGATTGGCGACGTATCGGGCCAGGCTCTATTCACTTTGGGTGAAGCCGGAGCGGGATTCATCGAGGGAGGCGACTGGACTCAGGATGCTTATGGTTCGGCCACCAACTTTTGGGATATCGGGCCGGGAGGAATGATCACTCTTGCTTTGAACGATCCCATCGCAGTCGGCAAACCTATGGATATCTGGATTCAGGTCAAATATCACGTAGGCATGGCCGGGGTTCCTACAATTAACTTGCGCACTCTCAGCGGAGAAGGGGTGTATGAATCGACTCCTGCGCTGATTGATAGCGATTGGTATTATAACAGTTTCGTGGAATCCACCGGCGTATATGGCGGAGTGGAGACCGGCTGGATGGTTTACCAGACGCTGTGGCGCTTGGAAACAGGACAGGTTCTGGTTGGGATAGATGTTTCGTCAGACGAACGCGGAGCTATCATTGACCAAATAGTAGTAGATACACAAATTGTGCCGGAGCCTGCTTGCGTGGTCCTGGCGATTCTTGGCACTAGTGGCCTTGTAATGCTGAGACGAGCACGCAGATTGTTGAATCGTTAATGCTTAGAATTGTTGAAATCACTCCTAAACGGGGCAGCCTTACGCGGTTGCCCTGTTTTTTTAGGGTATTTTTGCAGACAAAGGCATTATATTGCCCTTTATCACGTATATAGTCTGTAAATGCAGGAATAATAGTGACGGCTAGAGAATAGTCGCTATAGTGTTTTAGATATGGCAAAGGAGCATATACCCATTATGAAGCGAACCATACTGTTCTTGTTGATCGCTCTGCCGGTAGTCTTTTTGATCGGTTGCGCGGGGAAAACGGGCGGCCCGCCCGCTGTTGTGGCTACTGTCGATGGCCAACCGATATCGGGAGCGCTCTATTATGAGTTACTCAATATGAATTTTGGCCGGCAGGTCTTGCCCTCTATTGTTGAATATCAAGTGATGTTGAACTGGGCTGAAAAAGAGGGCGTCCCGGTCACCGAGGCGCAGATCGACAAGCAGATTGAACAACTCAAAAGAGACGGCAGCTATGAGGATGCGGTTGCCGGTATCGGCTCAGAACAAACCGTGAGAAACCGATACAAAGAGTTGCAGGCGCGCATGAACCTCGGCGCCAAGTTTAACAAATTTACCGATGCTGAACTCAAAGAACTCTACAATGAGCCGCACATGAAAGCTCGATATGTCCACGGCCCAAGAAAACGAGTTATGGCCTTGCTTACCGAGGACAACAAAAATATCAAAAAGGCTGAAAAAGACCTCAAAGAAGGTGAGGATTTCGAAGTCGTTGCTGCCAAGTATACCGATCAGCAGTTTGGTATGAACGGGCCGATCAAGACCCTTATCGACAAAGATCAGTCTCCTGAGGGCTGGTATGAAAAAGCCGAGAAGCTCAAAGAGGGCGAAACGAGCAAGCCGTTCAAGTTCACTTTAGGCTCGACCGGTGATCTGGAATGTATCTTGAAGGTAATCGGAGAAGTCCCCGAGCTTAACTTGAAGTTCGAGGACGTCAAAGACGAGCTTAAATCGCAGCTTGCTTTCCAAAAGACCATGAGTCCGGACTTCCAGGAAAAGTTCGAGAAGCAGAGAAAGAAAGCCAAAATCGAGATCAATCTGCCGCAGTATAAGTACCTGGCAGAGCAGATCAAGAACCCTTCTCCTATGATGGGAATGCCGGGCGGCGGCCCTCAGTAGAATAAAGAGGACGACGCACTGCCTTTGATTGGCCGGGAGTTACACGCTCCCGGCCTTGCCTATTTCTCCTCAATGTTGCCCGTTATGCTTTTATTGGCATCAGCGCCGGTGTTGTCAAGGATGGGGATCTCTGAGGAAAGCACGTTGCCTGTGATCGAAATCAGGTCGGCGTCCGCATCTATCTGAATTGCGGGCTTGCCGGGCACGCTTTGGAAATGATTGCCCTGAGCGGTTATGCGAGTCGATCCCGGCCCAAGCAGCAATGCCGGTGAACCGTCGACAACCTGACAGTCCGATATGCTCAGGCGATTGCGGTTGTGAGGGCTGAGAGCTGTATATTCAAAGCCCACGATAGGATCGCCAAATGACCGCACCTGAACACCGCTGATCACGGCATTATAGAATAATCCCTGCGTCTTTACCTGAACTCCAACGCCGTTTTTGCGCAGAAGGATATTGGAGCTGTTCAAAACAAAACCGGTGGCTCCCTCGAAAATAAATCCCTCGTCAACATCCTCGATCCAGCAGGAGTTAATATGAAAGCCCAGAGAATGCGCCAGTTCATCTTTACCGGTCGGAGTGTCTTTAAGTGGCAACTGCCTGAAGAATGTTTTGCCGCCGATAATGAAGCAGCGGTCCATAAGAACGCCGTCTACGTCCCCAAACTCGAATCCAACTCTATTATGCCTGAAAAACGATCCGGAGCCGCTTCCGCCGACAAACCAGTGAACATCCACGATGCGGTTCACATCCCGACAGCCTGAAAGATGAATGCCGGTCTTGTGGACAAAGCCGGTAAGGTTTTTGAACATCCCCTGGCCGGCGTTTGCTCCACCGGGAGGTGTGGAAACTCCGGTATAGGCGCAGTCAAAAACAATGTTTTCTACGCTGGGATTGATGCCTTCGAGCAGAACGGCAGGGGGATACTCCTCAGGCTTATCGGTATTCAGATTATTTGGGTAGGCAATTTCAAACGCCTTGACTCCGCTGGCGTGGCCGAGCTTGACCGCGGAGAAGCCATTTTTTTGAATAACCAGCCCTGAAGATGAGTTTTCCCATCGCGCGCCTTCTCCCATCAGGGTGACGCCGCCGGGGATTTTAAGCGCATCGGATATCAAATATCTGCCCGCCGGCAAATGAACGACCCCTCCTTTGCCATCGAGGCTGCTGAGGGCTTTTTGGATTGCCGCAGTATCGTCAGCAACACCATCTCCTTTTGCGCCGAATGTCGAAACGGAGAGGCTCTGAGGAACTGCGCAGGCTGCGCAGGCCATCGTCAAAGCCAGCAGCGCGGTTAAAGTTGCATAATACATAGTTATTCTCCCGATAAAATATGTTTACTGCGGAGATTGTAGTCAACAGTGTATATGCTGTCAACCGGGCTGTGCTACAATATAGGCATTATGACATCTCTTGTAATCGAGAAAATAACGTTGCCTGCGGCCGAGCTTGGCCCAGAAAACCCGCTGCCATACTTTCGCCACATCGACCCAGATTCCAAATTCACGATCGATGAAAGCGTGCCGGTGGAGGATCGACGATATATGGGTTGGCGCACGTCCTTTCGTGTCCTGCCGCATCGCATGCAGGATTCATACGGTCGCAAACTGTCCGACAGACAATATCTGGCCGTCATATTAGAAAATGAGCATCTTCGCGCCGAGTTCATTCCCGAAATTGGAGGTCGTCTAACCTCGCTTATTCACAAAAAGACCGGTGTTGAGTTGTTGGAGCCTGTCAAACACTTCCAGCCTGCGAACGTTGCGCTGCGCAATGCATGGATTGCCGGCGGAGTGGAATGGAATACTGCGCAGCTTGGGCATCATTATCTCACCTGCGCGCCGATGTTTGCAGCAAAAGTAACGGGCGTCCATAACGAGCCTGTATTGCGAATGTATGCGTGGGAGCGCACCAAGCGTTTTCCGTATCAATTGGATTTTCATCTGCCTCCGGGCTCTGAGTTCCTGTATGTTCGAGTTCGGATCATCAATTCCCACGACGAAGAGATGCCAATGTATTGGTGGAGCAACATTGCGGTTCCGCAATCTCACGATCGCAGGGTATTGGCTTCCGCTCATAGAGCGGTTACCAACGCACCGGGTGGCTTTGCGATGGTAGAACTGCCTAATGTTGAAGACGTTGATGTGTCTTATCCAACAAATATCCCATATTCAAGGGAGTATTTCTTCAGAATCGACGATGGTCAGCGGCCTTGGGCGGCGTCTTTGGATAAAGACGGACGGGGATTGATTCATACTTCAACTCCTCGGCTTCGTGGCCGCAAAATGTTCGTTTGGGGCGTCAATCGAGGCGGGCAGAGATGGCAGGAGTACCTGCTCGGACGTGATCGCGCCTATGTGGAGATTCAGGGCGGCCTTGCTCGCACGCAACTCGAATCTATCCCAATGCCGGGTAAAGCTCAATGGGATTGGACGGAGGCGTATGGCCTTATGCAGTTGTCCCCATCGCAAGCCCATTGTAAGAGTTGGACGGATGCCGTTGATGCGGTGGATGTGGCTCTTGAAAAGATGCTTCCAAACGGGGAAGTCACTGCGCTTGACAGAGAATTTGCCGCAGTCACGACAAGGCCGCCGGAAGAAATTATATTCGCAGGAGAGGGGTGGGGCAGCCTCGAAGCCGTTCGTAACCCATCGAGCGTTATTGAGGAGTTGCCGTTTGCGAAGCAATACCTGACAATCGATCAGATGCCCTGGCTTACCCTGCTTGATGAAGGCTACCTGCCTGAGCGTGAGCCGGAAGAAGGTCCGGGACATTTTATGGTGCAACCGGAATGGCGTGCGCAGCTCGAAGAATCCATCGAATGCGGCAAAAGCGATCACTGGCTGGGCTGGCTGCATTTGGGAGTAATGAGGTTGGAGAACCTTGATCATGAGGGCGCGCGTGCTGCCTGGATTCGTTCTATTGAGCATAAGCCCACTAGCTGGGCCTACCGCAACCTTTCAGTGATCGCTTCACGTGACAGCAACATTGACGCTGCCTGCGACTATCTGAAGCGTGCTTGGTATACCGGGCCGCAGGAAATATCTCTCGCTCTGGAATATGCAAATATACTGGAGAGATATGAGAGGTGGGATGATCTTCGGACGCTGCTATCCGGCCTGCCTGATCAAATGAGCCGACACGAGCGGATGCTGATAGTGGCGGCAAAACTTGCGCTGCACTTTAACGAGTTGAGCGAGGTAGAACAGATATTGACTAACGATTTTGCCAGCATTCGAGAAGGCGAAGTGACCCTGACTGATCTGTGGTTTACATTGCAGGCCAAACGAATAAGCGTGAGCGAAAATATCCCGTTCACCGATGAATTGATGGCGCGAGTCAGACGGGAATTGATCCCTCCGCAGAGGCTCGATCAGCGGATGGCAGGGGAAGTAACCTGATCATCAGTTAGAATCGGAGTGATATCATGTGGCGTATTTTATTCTTTGTTGTCCTGATCGCTATGGCTGCAACTGCAAACGCAGCCGTTATGCCGGGCCGATGCGGCGTCTATCTGCGCCTGGAAAAAGAGGTGAACTCCCCGGCTAAGCTCAGGTCTGCTATGAAACGAATTAAGGCCACCGGCATTGACTTCATCATTCCGATTGCCAAAAACACCAGCGGAGCCGTCAACTGGGAGAGCAGGGTTGCGCCCAAAGATCAGATTGGCAACCCGACATATCTGAATAATATGATCAAATACGCACACGCCGAAGGACTGAAAGTCTATCCGTGGTTATGTGTGTGTTCGGAGGGCGGAGAAAAAAGACTTGATACCATGCTCACTCAAAACCCGACCTGGGCCTGGTACTACGAGGGAGAAAAGCGCGGCTATATTGACCCGGGCAACGCCGATGCCAGAAAGTATGTCTGTTCGCTTATAGCAGAACTGGTGAGCAAGCACGATATAGATGGGTTGAGCCTGGAC
>JAAYKE010000176.1 GCA_012522575.1 Armatimonadota bacterium
CTCAGTTGCTGATGCACACAGGTTCTGTGACATGATCGAGGATGAACTGTCAAGAAATTACAAGAACCTGTCGGTGAACATACATGTGGAACCCGCATGATTTATCTCGAACGTATCTCCCTTCTCATAAAGGTAACATAGGATATCACAAAGCAGAATACGGTGGCTGCAATAAGTCCCGTCAGCTGAGGCCATATCAGCAGAAGACTCTGCCCGAGCGGCAACGGACCGGGTATTGCTCCGACAATCTGTTCCATGGTAAGGGGTCCCAGACTTCTTACAGAAGGCATCAGAATGGTTGTTGTCGCATCACTGTAAAGTTCACCGGGCAATATCCTCATCAGGGTCATTATTATTTCCTGATAACGCAATACCTGATGGGTGCCTGCCATAGCCGGAGGTGCAATAGCCTTGGCTATCAGATTGACGATAATATTGTAAAAAACCGTGAGAAACAGCCAGACGGCGATACATGCCAGGGCAGATGTTGCGGGCTGGCGAAAGGCCACTGAAAAGAGAATCGCCAGGTTAAGCCAGAAAGCAACATATAAAATGCTTACAAGGATGAAGAAGACAATCCTCCAGAATTCTTCCGGCGTCGGAGGCAGTCCTGTAATAACCATTCCCAGTCCCATAAACAAAAATCCCAGTGCAAAAAACAGTACGCTGATCACTGTAAGAGCCGACACGAATTTTGCATTAATAAGAAAATCGCGGTGAATAGGCTGTGACATCAGGCGGCTGAGAGTTCCTTTCGTCTGCTCCGAGTTGACTGTGTCAAATCCCAGACTGATTCCCAGCAATGGTCCCAGGAAGCTGATAAATACAAAAAACGACGGAAGGGTTCCGTCCGAGATAGTATATAACTTGAGAAACAAAAAGCTTCCCTCCGGATCATTGGCCTGCACTGCACTTCCTATATTTGTCAGGGCTGTGTACATCGACCCGAAGCAGGTGAGACTGATTATAAAAAGCAGGATGATGAAGCGCCAGCTGCTTACCTGGTCGGAAATCTCCTTGTGAACGATCACCCTGAAAGGGTGTACCACCTCATCAGCCTTCCACAGTCTTCTCCTTTTTTTCACTGTTGCTGTCATGTCATTCATTATTCCTCCCTCCCTTCAAAATAACGGTGATAAATATCATCCAGTCCGTATTCCTTTTTGTTCAGATAGTTGAGACCTGCACCGGATTCCACCACCTTTGCCGCTATCTCCGAAGCCACATCACGCGTACACTCAACCATGTATTTTCCATAATTCAGACTGACATTTCCCACACCATCTATATTACCCAGAAGTCCCTGCAGCCATCTTGCACTGTTCTGATCATGATAGCCCTGGGGAGGATTTTTTATTCCGACTTCTACCGTATACGGACTTCCTGAAAAAAGATTCTCCGAAAGGGTCCGGATATCTCCCTCGGCCAGAAGTCTTCCTTCCACAAATATCCCGACACGGTCACATACCTGCTGTACCTGATGAAGATGATGGGAACAGAACAATACTGTTA
>JAAYKE010000085.1 GCA_012522575.1 Armatimonadota bacterium
ATCACATAAAACCAAAGTCACTATTGGCTATGTCTCAGCGCTCAGCCTGCCGGTCGGCGGTCATGAGCAAATGGCGAGGTGGTCTTTCTATGCTTCGGGACGAGAGACGCAGTAGTTAAGCGGATGCCTCGGAGGCATTTCACGCCGAAGCAGAGAGAGAAGCAAGAGCGGTGAGTTACGCACAGATGATTGAAAGGAGAATCGCATTGAAAGCAAAAGCATTAACGAGCTTAATAGCTATTGTGTGTATAGGCATTGTCTCGATTTGCGGGACGGTCTGGGCGTTGGACGAGGCGGTCCTCACGCCAACGAACAGCAACGTGCGGTCAACCGAAGACAAGGTCTTTGAGGCCGCTACGGCGCGCAGCATCAAGCCGGCTACCGGGGGCATTGGTGATGCAATCGGCGACTGGCTTGGGCGTCACGGGATAGTATGGTGATACCGATGAGAAAAGCCGTAATGAGTGCATGGGTTATGGTGTCTGCGGTCTTGCTCATCATCGTAATATGGGGCCTCGGCCTAGTTACAATTCGCGTTGGCGCTGCACTATTGGGCGGCGTTGCCGGGTTGTGGATGATGCTATGTTCACGACTGCTAGGTATTCAGAAAGGATGGGCGTGGGTTATGTGGGGGTTGGGGCTTGCCCTTTCCTCCTTGGGCGTGATAGTTGGAATGTGGCCGCTATTCGCCGTTGCCCAGCTTATAATACTTGTTGCCGTTTTCGTTCTGTTGGCGACTTCTACTCACTCTGTGCCATTACCGCCTCTCGAACTCACTGACAGCGTAAAGACTGAGGCTGGCTTAGTAGCAGATAACGAGCGATACGGAAAAGCGTTCGAGGTCGTGCTGATCGACGCAAAAACCAATAGAAGTGCTGTGATTCGCTGTCTCCGTAAGTTGTACGGCATCGGGCTTCAAAGGGCTCATTCTATAATCGAGGAGACTCCGAATACTCTTCAAACAGCAATCTCAAAGAGAGAGGCAGATTTTGTAGCTGCTCGTCTTGCTGGATGCGGAGCCAAGGTGGATATTGTGAAAGCGCAGGAGCTAGAGGCGGAATGACACGCAAGATTGAAGGGAGACTACGTTTTGTTGTTTCGGGAAACCCTGAGGCTGTCTCAAAAACATCTACGAGCCACTCCGGATTACCCGCCGCCCGTTCCGTTGTTTCTGGAAACTCTCAGGCTGTCTCAGAGATGAACACATCCAATAGTATCCATGTTGTTCAGTATGGCCAAGATGTTGTAGACGACGTGAGCCCCGACGGGCGCCCACAACCCTCTTGTCCGTTGTCGCAGTACCCCATAGGCATAGGCCGTCAACATAATTATCGACAGTTTTCTCAGAGCGGCTGCCGTATTCCGTCCGCCCATCGAACTCACGGGGATCATGTGCGATGCAGTGAACAAAACGGCCTGAAACAGCAGCACAACTTCGGGTGACCGAATCCTCCTAGACAAGACCTCCATGACCCTCCCGCGAAAGACGGCTTCCTCTAGAATGCTTATTGGAACGATGCCAGTTATAGCGACATAATTCCACAGCCAGTAAGGAGGGTCTACAACGCTGGCCCAAACCTGTGGTGACAAGGCAGTAATAAGCACACACCCGACGGCAGCGCCCAAGGCCAGCCCCGGTAGACATACTCGCGGGAAGCCAAGGCTGGCGCCCCCAGGCCACAGCCTGCCCAGACCCAAGTACACATATAGCAGTATTAGAGATGATCCGGCAATCGCAATGCCGATGATGTAGTTCCCGCTGTGAGACATTGCGGAGAGAATTGCATAATCAAACGACCACGTCATCGCAAAGCTGCTGACAATGGCCCATATCGCAGCGGCCAATTCTACTTGTCCAACTCCCTTTTTGATAACAGCGATACGCTTGGCCGCCAGAAATCCGAGATATCCCACGATTTGCACTACAATGAAGACCAGCATCTTGTGATTACTCCCCAATTAATGAGAAGAGACAAGCCGCACGCTGCCAACTGTACAGGATACTCACGACTGCGTTCGGAATGAACGATGTTTCGTGACGGCTCCGGTTGAGTGCAGGTCTAAGCAACCAGCCCATTACCCCTCGATAATCTCCACATTGGCGCGCGGCACGACCACAATCTCCTCGTCGTCGAGCTTTGCCTCGAGTATTCGCACTACCGCGCCGGATTCGACTTCGACCGGCTCCGATGGCAGCTTTGTGACGACTCCGAGCCTGCCAAAATGCGGCTCGCGAATCACGCGGATATGGGTTCCGATGCTCAGGGTTTGTCCCTGATCGGGTTTGTCGTCGACCGGCGGCTTTTCGTCGAACGGAGCTATTATTTCAGGGCGAATCACGCCTGCGCGAATTTGTGTCGCTCCGTTGATTGATACGCTGCGGCCCTCCAGGGTTTTGAGCAGATCGAATGTGCGAGCAGCCATAGCAATCGAACCAAAGCCCTCGGTGAGGATTAATGTGGCATCTACAGGCTCATGACCCGTGATCGCCACCCCTATATCGTGGCCGAGATATTGTATTAAAGCGGTGTCGACTATCGCTCCAACCACCACTCCGACCACCCCGACGCTGGCGGCCTTGCGCAGCGCATCCAGCGTGACTCCCGCGCCGCCGACAACAACCATGCCGGCGTGCTTTTCGGTGATGTGATCCTCGGTGAGCAGAGCATCCGGTGAATCAACGACGACCGCAAGATTTCCCATTCGCTCTCCGCCGACGCCAAATATGCCCTGGACAAACGCTCCATAGGTTTCCACTACCACCCCTTCATCGGGTATCACCTCGGCAATGACGCCGTCGATGTATGCGCTGATTTCCACCGGTTTGGATGGCAAACGAACGCCAACGTGGCCGGTGGTGGGGGATATAAGCTCAATTTTTCCTGTGAATGGCGTTTTGCACTCGGTTTTTATCAAGCCGAAAAATGACTTTGTCTCGGCAAACAACCTCCCGGCAACTACATCTTCCCCTTCTTTAACCTGCAGCACGGACATCGCTTCATCCGGCTCCAAACCCAACGATTCAGCGACTTTCACGGTTTGGATTATCCCCGGAATATCGGTGCGCGCGATGATATCGGCGGCGCTGACCCTGTCTCCCACCTTTGCCAGCACCTGGCCTTTGAGCGGAAGTCTTCTCTGTTTCTGGATTATTGTTCCGGAACTGACCTTCAGCCCGGGAGTGTATGCAGTCCCCACTTATTCGGTCTCCAGTCCAAGAGCGGCATGCCACTCAAGCAATTTCTCTACTCGGTTTTTAGGCGATTCGGGAAGATTGAGCGGACGTCCGCGGCAGTCTATGATGACGCCGACCGCCCCGCCCTCTATCTCAGCGGCAAGCTCCCGTCCCCTGCCCGCGCCGACATTGAGTTTGCCGGCGGGCTTGATGGTCGCCTTATATTTTTCACCTAGTCCAAGCGGAATCAACTTTAGCGAGCCATAGGCGACCTCGTGCGTTTCGCCGTTAAATGACACCGTGCAGGCGGTCTCACCCGGTTTGTGCCTGCCGACAGGAGCAATGACGCTGCCGAGTTTGATGAGACAATCGCGCTCGAATACCTGCGCGGCGGCCTCCGGGTGGATGGCGGAAAGCACGCCAAGCTGCGGCATCATAAAAATGGAGTCCACCGCCAGCATGGTGATGCCTTCCGGTTGGAATGCGTCGAGCATCATATACGCCGCCTCAACCCGACGCGGAGCATGGCTCAACACTCCGCCGCTGCCCACTATCATATTCAAGTTCATCAAGTCGACAAGGGTTCCCCCGGTCTCTTTTTGATCCATAATTTCGCCGATGGTGCGCACAGTCTGCACGCCCTTTAGCGATCTGGCCAATGTTTTATGGTGTTCAAATGCGAGACGAAGGGCCTCCCGTGAGACAGCCTGTTCTATTCTGAGATCGCGCAGGCATTGCGGCACGGTAGTCGGGCGAATCATTTTGTTCCTCAATGCGTTTCTCAACCCCGCGTCATCGACCTCAAACGGCGTCCACCGCCCGATGCCCATAGTTCCCGCTTCGGCAAGGACGTTGCAAATAGAATAGCTCATACCGAGATTCGCGCTCACCGTGCGGTTGTATATGCCTCCAAACACCGAGAAAACGTCCGTGGTCGCTCCGCCTATGTCCGCGGCTAGCACGTCGATATTCAGTTGATCGGCCACGGTTTGAATGATTTTACCGACGGCATTCGGGGTGGACATTATGCCTGAACTGACCCAATCGCTGAGCTTGCCATAACCCGGAGCCTGCTGCATAACGTGTTGAAGAAACAATTCGTGGATGGCTTCACGCGCAGGGTCGAGGTTTTCGCGCTCCAGCGTTGGCCTGAGATTATCTACAACTTTTAGATCGACTTTATCTGCCAGGATTTCCTTGACGGGTTCTCTGGCTTCTTTGTTGCCCGCATAAATGACCGGCAGTTGCAAACCTATGCCGAGCCGGGGCTTGGGGTCCGCAGATATCAGCATTTCGGCCATCTCGACAAGATGCTTGACCGTGCCTCCGTCAGTGCCGCCGGAGCAAAGGATCATATCCGGACGAAGCTCGCGAATGCGCCTAACCTTTTCGTAGTCTTTGCGCCCGTCATCGACTGCAATGACGTCGATGATAATCGCGCCTGCTCCGAGAGCCGCTCTTTCTGCGCTTTCGGCGCTCATAGCCTTTACCACTCCCGCAACGGTCATTTGAAGCCCGCCGCCGGCGCTTGATGTGGAAAGATATACATCCACCCCGGAGCCGTCGTCGCGGGCAGGAGTGATAATGTGGTTGTTTTCATCGAGAATGCGGCGCCGGGCAAGCTCTTCGACCTCCCCGACAGCGTTGACGACTCCCACCGTGACATCGTCGAAAGGAGCTTCGACAGTGGTCGGAGCCTCTCCGCGCACAACAAGCCGATATTCACCGTCCTGTTTTTCTATGAGAATAGCTTTGGTAGTAGTGCTGCCACAGTCCGTGGCAAGTATGCTTTTTAACTCGGCCAACTAATCACCTGATCCCCACATGCAATATCGCAATGATTTTACCATGCAGAAGAATGCCGGGCAAACTATTGGACAGTTTAGTCAGCCCGGCAGGCAAATGAGCGGGAGCAGTAGATCAATGTGGTTATTAAAATGAATCAGGGAAGCGGGTCCTGCACAAGGATTACGTTGAATTTATCCAGGAATTTGCCGAGTTTATCCTCAGCGAGCAACAAATCGGCATCTGCATCGCTTATAACAACGTCCGATTTGACGGCATCTCCGACGCATTTTATGGCTTTGATAATAAGCGGATTCTCTCCGCTTCGCTTGTTCTTCTCGGCATCTTCGATAGATCGGGCATAGGCAGCCACGCCGTGTTCGATGGCAAACTCGGTGGTAGTATCGTTATCACCCCACAGAAGGGAGCCGTTTTCACGCAGTATTTTTGGGTCGATGTCTCTTTCGAGGGAGAGTCCGGCGGCATTTATGATAACGGATGTATATGGTTTGCCGGGCTGCGATGGCTTGGCGGACGCCTCGGATTTAGCGGGCTGTGGCGTCGCATCCGCCTCTGCAGGCTCGGTTTGCTGCGCGTGAGATACCCCGAGCATCACAATACAAATTATCAAAACACCTATAACAGCAATCCAGCGCATGGTGGTCGCCTCCTGCGATTATTATCTTTCATGGATACATTCCCTGTGCGCTGCACGGCAATGCCTGAGTGTTGTACGGGGATTTGCACGATTGGAGAGAGTGCGGTATGCTGTATATCGTCGTAACAATGCCGGATTGCAGTGTGCGCAGGGATGCCGGCGGCTCAACTGGCAAGGCAAATTACATTAACGGATGGACGCATGAACTACAAGCTATGGGTGGTAATCGCATTGTTGGCAGCGGGACTTATCGGCACGTCAGTTTTTATTAACAGAAGCACGGATGCCGCTCGTCCTACCAGAGTAGACGTATCTCAGGAACAATTAGACAAAATAATGAATGTGGATGGCGAGCAGGAACCTGCAAAGAAGGCTACCAAAACACCGGGTCGCGTGGTGAGCCTCGAAACGAATCGCGGCACAATAGAATTCGTGTTGTATGAGGTCGATTGCCCAAAGACCACATCGCGCATTGCCGAGTTGGTGGAATGCGGATTTTATGACGGAGTTTCCTTTCCGCGCGTCGAGGACTGGGTGATTCAGACCGATTCCGCCACCAAGGAAGTGACGCCGATGGGCATTGAAGTGGTCGAAGGCCTGATCCACGCGAAGGGAACCGTCGGAATGGCCAGAACGCAGGATCCAAATAGCAATACAAGCGTGTTTTATATTACCCTGGAGCCTGCCTTCCACCTGGATATGGAATATACCAACTTCGGGCGGGTTATCAAAGGTATGGGCGTGGCGATGAATATCCAACAGGGCGATAAAATCAAATCCGCCAAACTGCGTCCCCTGACAGATGACGACAAAAAGCTGTTCAATGAAGCGCTCAAAATCGAGTCCGACCGCAGGACTCAGTAGCAAATTGTAAATTGCCAGAAATCCTTTCAAATTTCGGAAGGTAGTTACAAAGCCTGCAGAGTAGGATATAAGAACATATCCGATGTAAGGTGGAAACGCAAATGAGCGCAGATAATGAACTCCGACAGAAATTCATTGTAACAGTCGAGTGGTCCCCCGAATCCGGCGCACGACTCACCGAGGGCGATATTCACGAGGAAATCGAACAACTGGCCCTGGAGATTGACGAGGATGCGGTCATAGAAGTCTCCGAAACCCTCGATTTTTCCGACTGATTTTCGCTATGCGTAGAATCCCATGCGCGGACGCTCGTTGCCGTGCAGTGCGCAGGCCAACCGGGCTGCTATTCGTGCATTGTTTTTCAGCAAAGCAACATTGGAGGCAACCGACCTGCCGTTTGACAGTTCGGCAATTTTAGCCAGAATCCACGGCGTCATTTGTTTGCCGGTAATCGCTTCAGCGTCGGCCTGCCTGATCGCTTCTTCGATATGGGCGGACAAATCGACGTCATCGGATTGAGGAACCGGCACGGCAATGAGCACGGAGGAACGCATGCCAAGCGCTCCGAAAGTCATCTTTATTACTTCAGCAAGCTGATCGACTCCGCTCATTTCGGGAACGTTGATCTCCGATTTTGCCGTGTAAAAGGCAGGCAGCGTGTCGGTTTTATAGCCGTAGATTGGAACAGAATGCGATTCGAGCCATTCGATCGTGGCCGGCACATCAAGAATAGCCTTAGGGCCGGAGCATACGATCGCAATCGGCGTTCCGGTCATCTCCCAAAGATCCGCCGATACGTCGGCAGTCGAAGAGCCGCGATGGACTCCGCCAATGCCTCCCGTCGCCATAACGGTGATTCCCGCCGCTGCGGCCGCACGGGCTGTTGCGGAAACTGTGACCCCTCCGTCAATGCCTGTTGTGCAAGCGTTCGGCAGGTCGCGCACCGCAAGCTTGGCAG
>JAAYKE010000086.1 GCA_012522575.1 Armatimonadota bacterium
ACGCCAATATCTATAATTCTCAAATCACTAGGCTCGCTGCCTAAAGACAACTGGAGCAAAAACTAAACGGATGCGCAACTGGAGAAAAAGGTCAAGCCAAATCTCCACAACTATTTGACACCGTCACCGTCGATTTCGGCATTGACATGAGTCTGATTTATATGATATATTAGGATTCGTGCTCAGCGGAGCGCACATTCAAAAACGCGTGGCCCCGTCGTCTAGTGGTCAAGGATGCATGGTTCTCAGCCATGCCCTCTGCCAATTGAGCTACCGGGGAACAGAAGCGCAGGTTTTGAGCGTGAATTGACTGACTTGGCATAAACCAAGTGAGCCTGAATATCTGTCGCAATTCGTCTAACCAAGTGAGCTTGATTTTCATTTTGCAACCTCACTTGATTGGTAAAAGCCTATTCCATTGTCCTGACCACACAAAGGGGAAATGACAATGGGACAAGTTGTAAGACTACACAACACACGCACCCCGGCAGATGACTTCGATACAGCGCGGATAGTATTCGAGTCATACTGCCAGAGCAAGAACCTCTCCGCAAACACCGTGCTATACTACGCCTATCGACTTCAGAGCTTCGGCAGCTTTCTATCATCGAGCCAGAACAGTTGTTCGCCTGCAGATGTTACGCCTGCCGTTATCCGGGACTTCCTGCTGTTCGAGCGCGAACACTCATCAGCGTCAACGGCTAATCATGCGCTGTGCACTCTGCGCGTCTTCTTCAAGTTCCTGCGCGGAGAAGGATACCTCGAAACAAACCCTACCGAGCCAATATCAAAGATGAAAACCCGCAAGCCCGTCATAGAGACCTTCAGCGGCGATGAGGTGGCGGCCATACTCGATACCTGCGACAAGGGCTTCTGCGGGACACGAGACAGGGCGATACTCCTAATCCTGCTTGATTGCGGGCTTCGGGCGTCCGAGCTATGCGGCTTGAAAATCGATGACGTGGATTGGACAGAGCAGACATTCATCGTTGTCGGCAAGGGCAATAAAGAGCGCAAAGTTCCTTTCGGCCAAGGCGTCCGGCAGGCTCTATCGAGCTACATCAGCAAGATAGGCAATACCGATGTCAATGCGCTGTTCGTCACTCACGACGGAGAGCCGATGAACCGCTACAGGTTGCGCGAAGTCGTCCGCATTCGATGAAGACGCGCGGGCGTTACCGGGTTGCGCTGTTCACCTCACACACTCCGCCACACCTGCGCGGTATCGTATCTGCGGGCGGGCGGCGATACATTCACCCTCCAAAAGCTCTTAGGACATTCCTCACAGGAGATGACCCGGCGATATTGCGAAAGTCTTCAGGCCGAAGATGTCCAGGCCAAGCATAAGCAATTCTCCCCGGTGGACAATCTCAAGAGCATTCAGACTACCAGAAAGCGGCGGCTTCGATGACCGCCTCCGCCACACCAACAAACAGCCATATCGCAAGGAGGGCAACAATGAAAGCCAGATTTATACTCGATAACGAGATTTACGAATTGACCTTGAGCAATGAGCACTCGGCAGCCAGTTACGGGCAGCCGGTGGCAGTCACATCGGAGGGGACGGCGATAGATGCGTTCTCTTGGGCGTTTTACGAAGTGGTTGACGCTACTGACGATGAACTGGACGCATTCGCGGTGGCGGGCTATGTGTGCAGCCGGTTCGCGCAGGACGCGGAAACGGAGGTGGGTTGATGGCGGCACGGGCTGAAGCGGTTCTGTGGCAGTGCAGCGGTTGCGGCGAAACATTGCACGGGCTGATGACTGATGACGGCTTTATCAGTGATAAAGAACTACTTGAACAACCGGCAGACATGCGGGCGGAGGGCTGTTATCTCTGCGCTTGCCCGGCTGGTGAAGTGGTCGGCCATGACGATGAACTTGCGGGCGATAGTTAGGCATTGCTATTCGGCAAACGCCAAAGCGACGCCACAGGCACAGGCGCAGGACGCCAACACAGAGAACAACAGCCTGCCGTTTATGGGTTGTCCCCGGGACGGCGGGCACATGTCTGTTTCAAAAGACTTTTCCTTGCCCGATTGAACGCCGTGCTCATATCTTGGCCGTTGTCATACTGCCAACTTTCTTTTGTGTCAGTGTGCTCATTCCACAGGCGGCATAGGTCATTCCATTTATGGCCGGGATTGTCGCAGACAAACATTATTAGCCGGGCAAGTTTTTCTGTCATTGCCTGCGGACGTTTCGGAGGTTTTCCGGGCAGTCGTTGATATACTTCTGCAACATTCGACGCTGTAAACCAACTCGGTATACTCAGAACAACCGGCGGAATCAAACCGGACGGCGAAACCCCATATTGGCAATCAATGCCAAGGTAGGGAATGCGGCCTGTCAAAACGAAAATTACAGATTCTGCCTCACTCCAGTTGTAACAACCGGACAATTTTTCAGCCAACTTCTTCAGGCGGCCAAGAAGCCCGGTGGGACTTATTGTTGTGTGTTGAACGTATTTGTCGCTTTCATCTGCATAGGGCAATAGTAGTTTTCCATACTCCACCCCGTGAGTCTGCGCGTTACTGAGAAGGGCTAAGCCAAGTTCTTGGCGATTGTGATTGGCGGCAAGCTGAGCTTTCATCAGCCTCTTTACGGTATCGCTATCGACGAAAAAGCTAACCTTGCGCAGAACGGGTTCCTTATCGCGTAGATTCGTTACCCACTTGGAAACATCTCCGCCTACAATCAGCTTATCGCCAAGAGCTTCACGGCGAAACTCTTTGACGTCCTCTCTTTCTCCGGCCTGTCGTGCCACTAATGCCGATATAGCGCGTGTCCGCCAGGTCATGGGCGTTGTGTCTGAGTGATGGGTTCGGATTCGGTCTTTAGCGCGACTAGAGCCAAATCTTTTCTTAAGCCTTTTCGCCGCGTCTACTATATCCTGGAATGATTCATCCCTTAAGTCAGAATCCCCCGAGTGGTCAAAGTAAGCCTCAACCAAGCCTTGGTCACATATTTCCTGCCAGACTTCATCCGGGACAGAGACTATCTTCTCTACTGCCTCCCGTAACTCTTGCTCAGAATTATACATAGTCAGCCTCCACATTGTATGTTCTATAATAATACCAGACTGCGCAGTTCGGCGCAAATTAAACTACAGGAGTTTACCGATGAACGAAGTGAAACAAGCAACTATCTCAGTCAATGAGGCCGCAAAGCTGATTGGTTGCGGCAGAATCACGGCATACCAGATGGCGAAATCCGGCAGAATGCCCGTGATTAGGTTTGGGAACCGGCCAAATCTAAGGGTGCCAGTCGATGCGCTTATGAAGTGGCTGAATGATGAGGCCATGAGCAACGTCAAAGAGGAGGCAGCATAATGCGTCACATGAATAAAAGCGGAACCGTCATGCCTGGAAGCGAGGGCGGTTCCGCAACGAAATCCCCACACAATGGGGTTCAATCACATTATACAACATTGATGGCTTACGACGGTAGGCGTCAATTCTTCGCAGGAAAATGGTGCAATGCCGAAGGGCTGTTCCTCAAGCGAGTCGAGCCTAAGCACATCCTGCGACAACCTCCGGCCATAGCAATTCAGGGCGGCGTTATCCTGAAGCTGAAAGGCATGGAGTGCAGACTGATTCGCGTTGAGGTCTCGGACGGGCGAATATACGAGGTCTCTTTTGCGGACTTCCTCAAGCACGGCTTCATATTAGACCGTGGTTTCGGCAAGCAGATGGCATTGTCTCTGGACAAATGGACAGACCCCAACAAGCCAGAGCTTCAAAGCTCACTCTTTGGGGGTGAATTGCGATGACAATACAAGAGTTCTTGCTGCTTCTTGAGCCTTATGGCTTGAAAAAGGCCGGGGATGGCTGGATGTGCAAAAGCCCGGCGCGTCCCGAAGAAAAAACCGCGTCACTGTCTATCGACGAGGGCGATGACGGCAGAATATTGCTATGCGACTTCGGCGATAAAGGCAACTCTAAAAAAATTGTCGAGATACTCGGACTTAAATGGTCTGACTTAAACGGCAAACCCCGCGAGTTCCCCAACAACGGTCAATGCAAGTCGCGTGCTGATGTCGCTGCCAAAAACGGCGGCAAACGCAGGGAAGCTGAGTATATCTACGAAAACGCTGAAGGCAAAAAGATATACAAGGTCATACGATACGCAGATAAGTCTTTTAGCCAATCCAGGTTCGTAAAAGAACCCGACAAGGCCGGATGGTTTCCCGGCATGAAGGGCATTAAGCGCGTCCTCTACCACTTGCCGCAAGTCATATCTGCGGTCAAGTCGGGCGCAACAATCTACGTCACTGAGGGCGAAAAGGATGTCCACACACTCGAAGAGTGGGGATTGGCCGACACTACATTTCCCGGCGGCGCGGAAAGTATCTATTGGAAACCTGCCATTGTCAAACCGCTAAAGGGCGCGGATGTTGTCATACTGCCAGATAATGACGACGCGGGCAGAGGTTATCGCGATGCGGCGGGCAACATACTTTCCGACAGAGCCGAGAGCGTTCGGGTGCTTGACTTGCCAGGGCTAAAAGAAAAGGGCGATGTCACAGACTGGAAAAACGCGGGCGGAACCCTTGAGCAATTTTTGGGGTTGGTGGAAACGACGGCTGAGGAGTTCGAGCCGGTCGAAGTCGCCAAGGTTGCGGGTGGCGCGGACAACTACACAGATGAAGGGTTGTTCTTACTTGCTCCCGACGAATTGCCGATGACAGAACTTGGCAATGCCAACAGGTTGAATATGCAGTCGGGCGATAATATGCGCTATATTGTCGGGCGCGGTTGGGTTACGTGGTGCAAAACACACTGGATGCCAGACAAAACCGGCGAGGTGGCGCGGCTTGCGCAGAGCGTAGTTCGAAATATGCACTCAATGCCCGGCGAGACGGATGACGATGGCTACAGAAAAGCCATTTTGAGTCACATCAAGGCTTCAGAGCGGGAGCGCGGCCTAGGTGCGATGATAAAGCTGCTGCAGACGCAAGATGGAATCTCTGTCATGCCCGGTGACGCAGACGCAAACAAATACCTACTTAACTGCCTTGATGTAACCGTAGACCTGAGAACCGGGGAGCCGAGAGAGCACAATCGCGAGGACCTAATCACGAAGATATGCAAGGCCGCCTATGACCCACAGGCCAAGGCCGGTCGGTGGCTGCAATTTCTCGATGAGGTTTTTGGTGGCGATAAAGAGCTTGTCGACTACGCGCAACGACTATGCGGATACGCGCTCACGGGTGATACCAAAGAACAATGTCTATTCCTACTGGTGGGAAAAGGGAGCAATGGCAAGAGTGTTTTCCTGCGGACGCTAATGACGCTGCTTGGCGATTATTCGGCCAATACTCCGTTTCATACTTTCCTTGAGAAGCGAGATGAGAATACCTGCGACTTGGCGGTATTGCCCGGCGCGAGGCTGGTTATCGCTTCGGAGGGTGAATCTCGAAACGCATTCAGTGAGAGCCGCATAAAACAAGTCACAGGCCAAGACCCCATATCAGCGCGGCATTTATACAAAGAGTTCTTCACGTTCATTCCTGAGTTCAAGCTGTTCTTCGCAACAAATGACGTCCCGCGTATCAAGTCACAGAACTACGCTATGCGGCGCAGGATACATCTGCTGCCGTTCCGACAACGATTCTACTACGAGCACGAGGGCAAAGAGCCTGTTCGCGATGAGCGACTATATGAGCGATTAATCAACGAACTGGACGGCATATTGGCATGGGCGGTCGAAGGGTGCTTGAAGTGGCAGGCCGACGGACTTGGCATGCCCAAGGCTATTCGCGAAGAAGTCGATGCACTTTTCGAGGCAATGGACGTTTTGGGCGAGTTCATCGAAGAATGTTGTGAGCTACATCCCGGATACGAAGAAGATGTCAAAGCCCTTTGGTCGGCTTATCTTAGTCACTGCCAAGGCGCAAGAATGGAGCCGACGTTCAAACGGTCGAAAGAGTTCTCACAAGCATTGGTTCAACACGATGGCATTGACCGGAAACGGACTAAAACCGGGCGGAAACTGTCTGGTATTCGACTGAAGCAGAATCGCCAAGAAGTTCTACTTGAAGACGAGAGCGCAGACCAAAACCCGTGGAAATGATGCTGATGCTACTGGTGACGCTAATGACGCAAGAAACGGTAGTCGAAGGCTATTTTTGAGCGTGAAATCGGAAAAAGGTGACGCAATGACGCAAGAATGGCGTTTTGAAACTATTCACCATGCGCGCGCGCATGCGCATGCGTGCACGCATGCATGCGCACACGGCGGACTTTTCGGAAATACCCCGTTTTGCGTCATTGCGTCACCAGTAGCGGCATGTTTGAGCGTGAAACCGGGAAAATCGGTGACGCAAGGTTTGTTACTCTATTCGTTTTGGCGGCCAATTCAGAGGTGATAAATGGCAAACGAGCATAGCAAAATAGCGGCTTTTATTCTTTCACGGCTGTCCAGTCGGCCATTGCCGATAGACCTACATCCCGGCGCAAGAATAGTTGACGCGGAAATGTATGCGCTGTCTGAAGCGCGGGCTATAGCCAGTGACTCAGACCACTTACGCGGACTTGCATTAGGACGGTTGGAATTGTTGGGAATCAAGCCGGAGAACATACCCGGCTTGAGCGCGATGCGCGAAACAGAAACGAGGTAAATACGATGATTAAAATTATGCGCAACACTGGATACGATGTCGACGAGATGATAGACTACCTGCCCCAAAAGCTGCGAAACATGGCGCGGTCGGCTGGAGGCTATAAGCGGAAGACGGACTGCAAGTATGGGTATTTACAGTATCACATACAACAGGTGATGGATTGCACGCTGCAGATTATGTATTCGCTACCCCGTAGTTTGGGAGCAGGTAGGGAGATAGTATACCACAGAGACGACAAGCTAGAGCGGATAATTGGCGCACAAGAACGGCTGATAAACAGGGTAAACCTTTGGTTTATGAATGAACTTCAAGAGACGCTGAATGACGCTGCTGACTTGGAAGCATGGATGAAGTCGGACACAGGACCTTCCACATACCGAGGGTGGCGAAAGTTCGACTGACAATAATTGACAGTGGCGGGATTATACTACTTTCGGCGGTTGACGCTGCCCAAACCGGTATAATCCCGCAAACGCGCAGGAATGCCCTTAGCTTGCGTTTTAGGGCGTTGAGGTATCAAAATGGCTATTGACTCAACTTTGAGACCATAGGCCGACAGTGGGATTGCTGGTAGGGAAACGCTGGTATAATTTACGATGATGGGAGGTGTAGCAATGGCACGGACAGGACGGCCAAAAATAGAGGTCGATTGGGAAGAACTGCACGAGCACATGGAGGCACATTCCCCGATAGAGGAACTTGCGGCGATAGTCGGATGCGACGTAAAGACTTTGAACAGCGCATGCCGCAGGGATAACAACACGATTTTATCCCGATATATTGAGCGTAGAAAGCGTATCGGCAAAGCCAGATTGCGATTGCGGCGGGCGCAAAAAGCATGGGAAGGCGATAGTGAGCGACTCATAGAATGGTTGAGCAAACAATGGTTTGGTGAAACCGATAAGCCTTCAGACAACATACGCGCAGAACTGCTTGCCAGACAGTTGGAACTTATGAACGATGACAAGCACAGCGAATATGCGGGCATACAGCTTTTACTTGCCGCACTAGACGCGGGAACCGGAGGCGGGGAATAATAAATCTCAGGCGATGGAATGCAGTTTATCACAGGACGCCAATTTATTTAACAATACCCCATGACTCTTTTTTTTGCGCAGAGCCTTTTTTATATCGACTATCGGCCAATGATAATCGACTAATTGCCCAAACGACGCCACAGGATTCGATTCCTGCGCGGTTAGGCGCAAAATCGACTACTTGCCTTTTGGGAATCACAGGCGCAGGATTGTTGAGATAGCTATACTCTGTGGCGGTTCTATGGCGTTTCAAGAGGGACGAATGCCTGACCGGTGGCGTTAGCGCAGATAATCAGAGCTACCTTCATTCGGACGGGCATATACCGGGCAAAAAATGCATTGACAGGCTCACTTGGTTAGACTATACTAGATGAAACAGGACAGTACGGAATAGCACTAACCAAGTGAGCTTGAGCAGTATTCGGGCAGTATTTTTGGGGTTGTGTTCAGCGGTTATCAGGCCATAAATACCCTGTTTCACGCTCAGAATAGCACCAATATTCAAAAACGCGTGGCCCCGTCGTCTAGTGGTCAAGGATGCATGGTTCTCAGCCATGAGATCGAGGGTTCGAATCCCTTCGGGGCTACCAAGCATTAAAATTGAAAAGCTCTCTTTGCGAAATTGACCCTGTCGGGTTTCCGGCGGGGTTTTCGCGTCTTTACGAGCGTAAAACCGGCTTTCACCCGGTGTTATCCGAACCGAATCTCGTGACCGGGCTTTGCCCCGAAAACCCACATTTCGAGACATTTTCTCTCTGTTTGGCGGGTTTTCTCTAAATCACGTGACCGGGGGGTTGGCCCGGTCACGTGATTCCCACCGATAGCAGTCGAGGCACGCGCCAGGATAGTTCTAGCAACTACGGAGACAAATGATGAGCAGAGGCTGCTACTTGCCCTCATCTTCAGTCATGCGGCCAAAGACTTCCGAATGATGTGGAACCGTCAGGCTATATCGATCTGGTAGGAAGTACCTCAACCATCTCATCAGAGTCTGCCAAGCTCGGTCTGCGTCGAATCCAGGCCGTTCAACCATCGATGCGATTGCGTCTCTGACTGCGCCGAAACGTTGCGGGGTGGCAACGAATGCATCGACCTTCCTGACGGCCGGTTGCTGAAGCAGAAGTGCACCAACGTAGGCTTCAAATGTTCCTCTCGGTAGTCCTGCCGGTATAGCTAGTACCGCAAGATCGTTGTTCGCGGCCTCTTGAGATGCAGACGAGAGACGATCAGTCTCACCAGCATACGCCAGGAACAACTCCTCGGGATTTCGCAGGCTCGGAAGCCAATATGGATCAGGCTGGAAAAGCGAACCGCATTGTTGATGAGCATCCAATGTACCGATAGGCTCAGGTTGGCAGGTTGCTTGCCAGACCTGCACCGAGATTGCCTCTACGATCTCGATCATCTGCTCGTAGATGCTATTGTCTATCTCGGCAGACACCGCGAATACATGCGGCTCAAACCCGGTCACGGCAGAGTCGTCAAAGGGCAAGGTAGCCAGTAGTTCGAGATTAGGTTGGGCAGCCCATCCTAACGCGGCTGCAGTAATGTTCGCTGAACCGACAAGGCAGTGGTCGTCCGAGCGGTAGTACTTAGCGTGCAGATTGGCGCAGAGCCATAGCGAGGAGTTTCCGCGTTCTTTCAACAGTGGCCACACATCCAGATCGCTAACACCAATCACGATTTCGTCTGGACGCCAGCGGGTTATACATCGGAGCACAACTTGGCTTGGTATCGACTCCACTACTCGGCTTAGCGCGTCGACTTTTATAAATGGCGCGCAGAGCACCACCTCGGTGGAACTCTGCGCACACAGCTTGATCAGTTGTGTTCCTGGTGCAGTATCGGGAAATCCTGTCTCTTGCACAGCATTACTCATCCTGCGCGAGGAAGTTCCGGGCTACTCGGCCCCAGTCGGTCCTTGTATCCTGTGCATTTTCCTTGCGAACTCCATCAGGCAACTCATCCTCATATCTAGCCCAGGCAGTTAGGAGCAGTTTCAAGCCATCCGAGGCATTTGACAGGCGGGCACTCAATGTCGGAGCGTCTTGCCCTTCCGTCTGTTCCTCAAGCACCTCCACTAAGTTATCATAGGCAGGATGCTCAGTGTTAAGCGTGATGATGATAGCACCACCACGGGGCTTCACAGAGAAAAACGCAGCGGTTTCTAGGGGTGCCTTCGCAAACAGGTATTTCAAGTTGTCAGAAATGGTAGTTGCCGCCAGTTCATCAGCGGCGCTTTCCGAAACCCCCTCTTCTTTTAGAGTCTCCTCAATAATGCCTCTTCGTTCGTCCGGAGGAAGCTGCTCATCCGCGTCGCTTTCGCCATGGTAGCCTTGTTGTTGTCGCTCTCGTGTTTTGATCGTTGCTGTCGCCTCCGGAGTCGGGCGCTCGTGCCTCTGAGTCCCGCGTGTGCCGCGTGTCTGCGCTTTGATAAGCCCACGCAATACATTGAGCTGGGTGCCTATCTTATGCACCACATCGATCAGAGGTGCCCTTGGATCACCATCTTCCTTGAGTTCACAACGAACCTCATTGATTGTTCTGCCCCCTGTCGCCAGTGACTCCAAGTCCAAAGCGGCGACGTCAGAGAAGTTTCGGGCGAACTGCTTGTTGTTGGTGACACCAAACAGCTCATCAAGTTCTGGTGGAAATTCGATCTCGACGCCCCACCAGCGTTCGCGCGGGTCGTACTGGATGACCAGGCTTTGGTCAAGCTCTAATTCCCTATCGGCCCGGACTATCGAAACACCTACATTGCGCTTCGCGTGCTTTCCGTAGGAGGAGCTGCCTGCCAGGTCTGCATTGCGTGCGTTTTCTTTTGCGTACGAGAACCTGATCTTGATGTCGTGCTTTTCGCCACGGAAATCTACCGTGAACGTAGCTTCATAGTCCTCGCCCATGGGTTTGAACATAGGATCGTGGTCGAACGGTGCTGGACACGACGTTTCGGCCATGAGATATCCGGGATCATTCGGGCGAGCTAGTTTGTCGGTTGCTATACTCGCTGGGTTCTCAATGTCGAATGAGACGAAACGAATCTGCACCTTGCCGTTGTCCAAGAACTTCCGGTACATCCGCCCGATGAGAAACTCCGAGTTCTCTATGATAGCAGTGGCAGAACGCCACATGAGCCTGTCCAGATTGGACCACACAACGAGCGTGCCGGAGTCGCCGAAGGCTGATCCCACCTGCCTCCACATCTGAGGGATTTCTTTGGGCGCTGGATCAGGAACCGTGCTTCTCTGCCCGTTCTTCACCTCAACGATGTCTAGGTAGGTGTGAATAGCATTCTCAACGCCATCCTGCCACGTCCACACATCGACTCTCTTGCACTGAGAGATTGACGAAGCCGGGAGCCCCATGCCGAACCGACCAATGCCTGATCGGTCAGCACGTTCGAGATGTGTGCCATTGCCGAACTGGAGCGCCATCCTCAGAACCTCTGCAGTCATCCCTTTGCCGTTGTCGAGGACAGCAAGTTGCTCTACCCGCTTCCGCCGACGTTCCTCAAGCTGTACTTCCTTCTCGGCACACAGTAGCTCGACCACTGCTGCACCGGCCTCTATCGAGTTGTCCATCAGTTCAGCAATAGCATAGGCGGTATTCTTGTAACCATTGTCTCTCATCGCTTCAATGGCCAGATGAGCTGGCACATAAGGATGATCGTTTACTGCGTTCTCCATACATCCTCCCAGTTGCGGAATGCCTGGGCAACTGCGCCAAACCCTGGCAGTTCCTGATCTACAATAGTGACTACTTCAGCATCAACATTCCCCCCGGCTCGGGGGCCACGGATTGCCCTGCCTACCATTTGGCTATATAGGACAAGTGAAAGCGTTGGTCGAGCGATTACCGCCGCGCTGGTCTTAGGAGCATCAAAGCCTGTCGTAAGCACACCGTAGTTGCACAGGACTTTGGTTTCAGGGGAATCGTCCTTGAAATCTTCAATGATACGTGCTCTTTCAGCCGAAGGGGTTGCTCCAGTCAGCGAATATGCCTGTATTCCTCGCGCCCGCAGGGCGCAAGCGATGGTCTTCGAATGCTGAACGGAAGCCGCAAAGAGTATGGTGCGGCGATGCCTTCTAACCAGGTCTTCCACTTCCTGAACAATGCGCAAGTTACGCTGGTCGTTTTCACCAAGCTTTTCCAACACACGAATGGGAATATCCAGTTCTTCCTCTATTCGGCGCAGGTCGGCATCAGTTATGCGCAAGCCGCTGTTAGCGAGTAACGGCCGGAACGTCACTCGTGCAATGTAGCCTTCCGAAACTAGATAATCGAGCGGGTTATCGTAGCCAGGAACACTCAACGCAACTTTCTGACGTACAAAGAAATCCGCCAAGCTCTGATCTGCGTTGATGTCGGACCACGTCCGACCTGGTGTGGCGGTTAGTCCGAGAATGGAAGTTCTTTCGCCCATGACGAAAAGCGCGCTCAGTATCAGTTTGTACGTCTCAGCGACAGCTTGATGAGCCTCATCCATTACCACCAAGGTACACCGTCTACCGAGCGCGCTGATGAAGTCGATGCCGTTGTCTCCCCTTATTGTGCTGTAGACCTTCGACAAGCCAGCGATCACAATACCATCGGATACTCCTTGGAGGTCGAGGCTGTGCGAACCCCAGAAGCGGCGGAGCTTGATATCTCGGTTGCCCAAGGAACGCCATGCACGAGCGAACTCTTCCGCAGCCTGCTCACAGAGTTCCTCTGTGTGCGCGAGCCAGACTACCAACGTGGGTTCGTTCGAGCGGAGATGATCCGCAATGACATTCATTGACGTCCGAGTTTTGCCGGAGCCCGTGGGCATATGAAGAAGCACGCGGCGTGGTTCCCGTGACAGGTAGCTTGCCACTTCATTTGCGGCCCGACGCTGATGCTCAAAAAGCGGGTAATCGACCGAGCACTCTTGAGTGTTGTCGGGAATGATTCGCTTATCAATCGCTGGCGGATAGAGCTCAAAGAAGCCGAACAGCACACCTTCCTTCTCAGAGCCTCGCGGAAATCGCGATTGCCTCAGCTTCGCATATACGTCTCCATCATTCCCTATCCCGATTGCCTGGGCAAGAGTTCGCGCCTCACCGTCTCGGAGCAGATCAAGAAGCAGGGTCCTACTATCGGTGTCGAGCAACAACCCCTCAGGGCCACGCAAACCAAGAAGCAACTCCCGCAAGCGTGTGGGAGTTGCCAATGTCCTATCTAAGAGCATTATCAAGCGGAGAGCGGCGCTACCAAGCAAGGTCTGTAGCGTCTCATCATCCGCTCGTGAGAGCAGATTGTTGAACTCCATTAGTCATCCTGTATCTGACGATCTCCTACTACAAAGTGCAAACCAAACACGGTCTCTCCCAGCTATCATCCTCGAAGATTTCGGCTAAGCGGCGGTCAGTAGGGATCTGCCTTTCCGTCCTTCTGGCGTATTCGGCCTTTATCGCTTCAATTCTCTCGGACCGGGATAGTTCTTCCAAACTCTCATTGTCGCACCAAGTAAATCTTCTACCAGTGGCGTTGTCGACCTTTTCGTATTGACTGGCCAACTCGAACAGGTCAGGGTGATGTTCCAAAAGACCTACCCATTCAATCTTTTGCTGGAAGAAGCAGAAATAGCAGCCCGAGCGCGATCTCCAAGTGCGGTACTGCGGCAGACCGATCCCGGATTCCTCAAGAATGCGAACTACATCGGTATAGCAAAGGCCAGCTTCCTTGAACGGAAAGACAGGCTTGATGTTGGGCTTGGTTGAGATGTAGCCCTCCCTATCCTCGTCAGCCCGAATCCCCACATAACTGATGACAGATGAGTCTCCTACATACCGCTCGAACGGCTCAAGCTTCAGATGCCTGGTACACCAGCGCATCTGTGAAGATGGCAGATAGCCACGGAATATGTTGAGCCAGTGATCGAATCCTCGCCCGTCTCTTAGAGTGAGTATCGGCCTTCCGAGCACTCCCTCCAGACGAGCAAGGTAGTCGTATGTCTCCGGGAGTTCCTTCTCAGTGTCACAGAATACGTACTCCATCTGGGGTACTCGGTCCCGCATGTAGATAGCAAGCGCCGCACTATCTTTGCCACCGGAAACACACAATATATGGCGTATTTTATCGATTTCCATCATGCGAGGCCTCATTTCGCGACTGCTCGTCAGCAGATTCGGTACCTAATAATATCACTCGCCGGGCTGCTTCGGCAACTGCCGCTAACAGAATCTGAGTGTCCATCTCAGTCGAGTATTTGCCGATGATCTCATCCGCGGCACGTTCCGCTTCATCCTTGTCTTTCTCCGACAGTCTCACGACTCGCCGGACAGGTTCGTCATGTTTGGTGTCTATCGTGACCAGATAGCCCGCTTCGCTGTCCTGTAGACTAGATTTCAGATCGACGAGTGTCTCCGCAGACCTGACCTTAGCTGAGAATTGCGCGACGAGTTTGGTGAACAAATCCTCGTCTGCTCTGCTCCAACGGTTTGGCGGCTGGCCGACGATACCTGCAGCAATCGACTCCAAATACTCGTCATCAGGTAGAATGGTGTCGACAGCACGGTTCATCAGTGTGCGCAATCCCGTATCTGTCACCAGTCCCGAAAGCAGTGTAGCTCTTTGAGGGATGACGTCTCTCCAGTCTTCTTGAGTCTTCGGGATATCGAATATCCGAAACACATCGGTCTTGATGCGACTGAGCAGATCTGAATAGCATGTCATTAGCGCGTTGAATGCCTCGTTGAGTACATCGAAGAACTTGGCTACGCGTCTCTCATCACACTTGGAAGAATGAACCTCGAATGGGCGGCATCCTAACGCCTCCGGAAGCTCGATGAAGAGTAACCGCTCGGGACTTTTCGCCCTAAGAATGGCGTCCCTGGCTTTCACGGAGTTGTCAGGCAGGTTCCGAGTTATCTCGACATATTTGTTCAGTGAGGACATTCCCGCGTAGATTGAACGTATGACGGGCAGCAGAGCGCTATCAACGTTGAAGCCTTTGGCGAAACGCTCGACCACCACCGCACGCTCGCCTTCTACAACAAAACGCAGTACGGAGAAGTTCCCAGGGTTGCGCATCAAGCGTTCCATTACCGGAAGAGTCACCTCCGGCACGAATGTGCCGTCCTCATATAGCGCCATGGTTGCTGCGTATGCATGAAGGCAAGCATAAAACAGAACCGGCACAAATCCATCGGCGACACCGAATGGTGGCCCGCACAACTCTGAGAACAGATCTGCCAGTGGTTTGGGTTGCAGCGATTCAGAGCAGGATGCTTCAAGAATGTGGTTCCAAGCTTTTTGCAGCCCTGGATCGTCATCGCTCGGACTTGCGAACCCCCACTCCCCACGATCACTCTGCCGGTGTATCTTGCTTTGCCTGAGAACTGACTCGTAGATGCTTCGCTCAGGGGGATAGCCATTGAGACCAAGTCCGTCCTCCTGACTATGCAGGAGCATTGCCTCGATAAGGTTTCGGCGTGCCGCCGCTGCTGCTGAGGATAGATAGCGGCGGTTGATCAGTTCGTTCTGGACCGTAGGGGCGTATGGGTAAATCTCGTCAGTAGCTGAGGATACAAGTTCTGCAAGCTCTTTGCTTGACTTCGTTTCTTGCCTCTGGCCTTTCCAGTAGACGGCAGCATGTCCCGAACCCGGGGTGAACAACCTGTTCCATTCCGACCGAAATGCAATGCTTGCCTCAAGCCGTCGCTCTTCAAGTTCTTGACGTGCCACACGGTCTCCCGTGAGACCAGGCGTGTTGTTCTTCACCCATTCGAGCGCAGCCACGTCGCGGGCTGATTCCGCAAGCTGATCTGTCTCTCGTGTGACCATCACGATTGTCGAATTGTCGATATTGGCTTTCAGTAAGTCCTGGACCGCGCCGTGCTGTTCTTCGTTCTCCCCTAAGCAACAGATTATATGTCCGTCGGCTTCGTCTTTAGCAGATAAGGCTGCTTGCATATCTTCGGATGAAGCCGGAATGACGGAGAATAGCCTCAGCATCCGTTTTATGTATGAATGCTTCCGGGCAACGAGTGGCGGGGCAGGGCAAAGTTCCTTTGCGACCAACAGAGAAACGGACTGCGTAGGCAAGGTCTGATATGCCGCAGTCAGACGTTCTCCAATGTCAATATCGCTGCCTTCGTACAACCTGAAAGCATTACGGAACCGGCGATATACGGTAAGCCTTCGTGCTTCCAGTGATTTCAGCACTTCCCTTAGCTGCTCTGCACTGAGTCCTGGCGATTTCAGGGCTAGTTCCAGCACCTCGTGCGAGGCAGGCAATCGTGATGCGTCGCCGACCAGGTTGAGCAGGCTAATAGTCTTGAGAGTACGGACCTCAGACTCTGTTGCGTCGCCTAAGCGTGCAAGTCCGTCCTCTGCTTCCGCCCATGCTCGCGCGATCTGTGGAGTCGGAGCGCCACCGATCAAGGTATGGCACGCGTAGTCATAGATGTGCGGTAGTCGAACGAAAGGAGGATCATCGACGTTGAACTCTTGGTTCCGCACCCAACGTGGTAATGAGAAAGGCTCATCAGCCGACAAGAAAGAGAACAGTGATCGCTCGTTCTGTCCGAACCGCTTGAATAGCGAAGGGAGCAGGAGCACCGTAGTAGGATGCAGTGGGTAGCAGGATGCACAGAGCTTCTCAAAGTCTTCCTCTGATCCTCTCGGAGCAAGTACCGAGCAGTCACGGGCGGCTTGTCGCACGTTCTCGATAGGTAGGGATGCCGACTCTTCTTTTCCGTTCATCGCGGCAGCCACTAATTGGAGCGCATCTAGTCCGTCCAAGGCACACGGGACGTCAAAGAACCGCTGCTGCACCTTGGCCCATTCTTTCTGGTGACGGCGGCCTAGACGAGAAGCATACTGCGAAAACTGCTGGTGAAGGATAGTAATGAACCACAGGGGACTATCATAGCTGCGGGAAGCCGCTTCTGCCAGTTCTTGAAGCACCTGAACATCACTTTCGTCGGGATTCAGTGCCGCATGCTCAAGCAGTTTGCCAAGCTCATCGACTATGATAATCAGTCCTTGAGCTTGTTCGTGTTCCTTGGCCAACTTGGCCAGATCCTCAAAAAGCGCAACTACTTGCCGCGTACTTGGATCAGAAGCAACCAGAGCAGCTTCGTGCTGACGCGACAGTGCTTCAAGCAGGGCTTCTCGCCCCGACATCTCCAGAGATCGCTCTAGACTACGTACAAGGCAAGCCGACAGGTTTTCACGTCCGCCGGTTGCTAGGACTGTCACGTACCCCTCACCATCCGAGGGCAGTAGGTTATCCGCAATCGGCCCTAAGTCTTGACGAGCTTTCGCTCGAAGTCCATTGTTCTGTTCCTTTTCCAACAGCTTGGCAAAGAACAGGGCAAGAGCGGACTTGCCGGACCCGTATGGCCCCGATATGCATTGCGCCCGGTAGGACGGATCGTTGACTCCACGACTGAGCAATGAGAGAGCGGCAAGCGTACCGCGCGTCACCAAGTAGCCGTCTGCAGCATCCCTACTGTGGAAATCCCTTTCCAGATTGACCGACCGTAGGAAGCGAGGACGAAGCGATACCATCTCGGCTAAAGGAGTCCTACTTGCGTTCATAGTAAGCCTCCAGGAACTTCATTGGTTCGAGAGACGAATCGCTCTCTTTCACGATGCTCCGAGTCAGCGGTGTATCCACAAATCTAAGTGCGCCATCGCTAACCAGTTGGAGCTGATCCAGATAGCAGAGCACCGAATCTTCGTCCAGCTTGAAAGTCAAAGCGGGGCTACCTTCCGATGTCATAACCTCGCGGACTTCCAACGTATCTCTGTCACCGGCTGTCGTCTTCCAGAACTCGATGAGCGCATATGCGAAGATTGCCGTAGGCAGTGAGTGTTTAGGACCTACTCGAAAACGAAGCCTATCACCATCCGGTTCTTGAAGGAGGAGTCCCAGCGTAGTAAGAGGACAGCCTATTGGGTCCTCACCGGCGACCGAGACGTCCTTGCGCTGAACGTAGGTATGTACAAAGCAATCGACATCTCGCTTCAGCGTCGAATCTGAGGCATCTCCCCATCCAAGCATCTGAAGGTGTCTGGTTAACGCTTCAACCATTGCTGCTCTGGTAAATGCATACTCGTAGAACCGATTGAATGCCCAATACCACGTGGCTGCGCGTGCATCGGTACTAGTGAGATTCCAGTGAAGGAGCCATAGGGTAGCGTCATCCTCTAGGTAAGGGTCCCATCCGCCTTCAGCTAGGAGTCTGAGGCCGAGGTCGCTAGGCATGAGACGTCTTCCACGAGTCTTGTCTTCTTCGAACGCCATCCGTGTAGCAAGGCACCAATGGCGAATAGATCGCACCATATTCCTGCCGACTCCCAACAGCACGATGGCGTCGTCGCGTTGGAAGAGGTCAGGCTTGCCTATGAGATTATCCACGCCCTTCTTCAGCCACGAATAGCGGAACGCAAATGTTTCGTGACCAGCAAAGGACTTCTGAAACGGTATAGGCAGCCTATCGCTGCTAAGAAGCTGAATCGCCGACATACTTGTTCTCCAACAACATCAGGAAGAAGATCACGAACCAGAGCTTGAACGGCACGAAACAGCTTGTGCTGAAGACTCCTCGTCGGACGACGAAAGTGCATTTCCCCACGCATCGTTGGCGAACACCCATTCGTCTACTTCGCTCTTCCTGAATTTCCAAAGACGACCGAGTTTGTGCGCAGGCATGCTCTTGCGAACGATCCACTTGTATACCGTATCCCGCTTCACGCCGAGGTAATTGGCTATCTCATCGACTGAGAACCAACGATCTTCCATTGCTGCGTCTCCTTGAGCGCACAATCAGCCGCCGAATCAGAGTATGAACTGGAGGAATGTCGCAATACGTCTCCAGTTGAACACCAATACGCATAGTATAGCAGATTGGCGCATATTGTCAAGTGGGCTAAACGACCTGATATATTGGAACGCAGATTGACTGATTCGGACTAATTGGACAAGTCGTCAGAGTCTGCTAACGATGCGAAGATAACCACTGGTGATACATCGCCCATAAACCTCAGCAGGTTGGTTTCGCAGGCATTTCAGTCCCGAGCTTAGTCTGGGAATACAGCCGGACCGCGGATTCGGTAGCAAGGCGAGTTCCCACTAACCCGAATTTGGGAGAAGAACCTTTTTCTGCTCTTCCCACAGCATCGGCATCGGCTTACGCAAGCGTTCGAGAGATAATCCCTCCGGCTCCCTTCCTTCTAGGATCACCTCCACCATATCGGGGGCGAGCAGCGTCAACCGAAGCACGCGCGCCATGCAGTAGCGGTTCACCTTGAGATCACGTGCCATCTCTGCTATCGAACCGTACCTTCCGTCGTCCAGCAGCTTCTTCCAGCGATGTGCGCGGGATATGGCGATAACCAGCGCCTTGTGGTAATCGGGACGGGAGTCCGGGCTATTATCGACACCGTCCGGCACGATTATCTCCTTTCGGCCGGAGCGCTTCCTGAACGTCATCGGGACGTGAACCCGCATGCCCTGTTCGCTTTCTTCCAGTCTCACGCTGCTCATACCGCGCAGACCTCCGTTTCACCGTTTCGCAGTTCGGTCACCACGGAGTGAATGCCGTCCGCCCGAAGACGGATGTCGATGCCTTCCGATGTGACGACCACGCTTTCCACGAGCGACCGGAAGATACGGTGTTGTTCGGACGGGAAGAGTTCATCCCAGATGGGGTCGAGCTTACGGAGCGAATTGGCGACATCCTGCTCGGTGAGCGAGCGTGCCTGCATATTGAGAATCTGCCCGCCTATGTCGGAGAGCTGCTGCCGCACATCATGGATATCGTCGTTGAGTTCGACGAACCTCTTGGATGGCGTATCGCCCGCAGCGTCGGATATGGCGAGTTCGCTGGCACTTGCCTTGAGTTCCACCAGGCGCATCTCCAGGGATGATTTCTCTTCCCGCAGGGTTTCAAGCTCCTGATCTTCCAATTCCTTTGCTGCTCGGAACGTCTTGGCAATCATCTCCGGCGAACGCAGGATGGCACGGAGTTGGTCTGTAACAGCCTTCTCTATCTCGCCCGCGGGGACTGATCGCACGGGGCAGGACTCATAGCCATTCTTGATCGCACCATTGCAGGTGTAATATCTGTAGACCTTGCCCGCGCCTTTTTTCCTGGTCCATACACAGATCATCGATCTGTCGCAGTGAGCACAGCGGATGATGCCCCGCAGCAGAGCCTTGACCTCACGGGTCTCCTGATTTCTCTTTCTGGACGTACCCTGCGCGAAGATCCGCTGGACTTTCTCCCACGACAATTTCGAGATGATCGCCTCGTGTTCGCCGGGATAAGACTCGCCATTGTGAACGGTCTCACCGAGGTAAGTCCGGTTATTGAGGAGACGGTAGACGTGTGAGGTGTTCCACTGCCCGCCCTGATGGAAAGAGCCGTTTTTCGTGGTCCACGACTTAGTTGATATGCCTTCGGCATTGATTTCTTTCGCTATTCCCAGACACGAGCCTGTTTCGGTGAACCGTTTGAAGACACGACGGACTATTCTGGCTTCTTCGGAGTTCACTATGAGCCTCTTTTTCTGGTAGTCCACATTGTAACCGAAGGTCGGAGTGCCACCGAGGTATTTACCTCTCTTCTTCGCAGCCGCTATCTTGTCGCGGACTCTCTCGGCAATGATGGCTCTCTCAAACTCGGCGAAGCTCAGGAGTATGTTGAGCGTCAGACGGCCCATCGCGGTCGTGCTTGAGAACTGCTGGGTGATCGACACGAACGTGACGTTATGCCGGTCGAAGAACTCGGCCAGCTTCACGAAGTCCAGCAGCGACCTCGACAGTCTGTCGAGTTTATAGAAGACCACGCAATCAACCTTGCCATGCTCGATGTCTCTCATGAGCTTCTGAAGCCCCGGGCGCTCAATAGTACCGCCTGAGAACCCGGGGTCGTCGTAATGCTCGGTGAGTGCGATCCAGCCTTCGTGTCTTTGGCTGGCGATATAGGCTTCACACGCCTCCCGCTGAGCGTGAAGCGAGTTGAACTCCTGCTCCAACCCCTTCTCAGTGCTTTTGCGCGTGTAGATGGCGCAGGAGACTTGTGGAGTGCTCGCTGTGCTCGTAATCCTATTCGTCATACGACACCCACACCAGTCTGAGGAGTCGAAGTCTTCCATGCACTACCGGTTTGACAGTAACGAGTTGTACTCCGTTAAGTGCCAGTTCAGAAGAGACCGCCGCCATTATGGCAAACGACCGAGACAGTCGGTCGAGGCTTGATGTCACCACACAGTCTATCTTGCCGTCCTGAACGTCGGAAAGGAGACGCTTCAGACCGGGCCTGTCGTTGGAGAGGCCGGACATTTCCGGATCGTCATATCGCTCTGGCACAAGAATCCACCCATTGCCCGCGTGATCTGCAATGAACGATTCTGCCGATTCGCGCTGGGCTTGCATCGCCGCCAACAATTCCGAGCCATCCTGTGTGGCGGTCCGAGTATATATCGCGCAGCGCACTATCCCATTGTGTGTCATCTACCGTTCCTCCCTGCAAGTCCGAAGAACGCCCGCCCATTCCAGTGGGTGCCTGTTATCGCCTTGGCAATAGCTGAAAGCGACTTGTACTTACGTCCTTCGAATTCGAAGCCATTATGCAAGGCGGTAACCTCGTAACGCCTGCCGTTCCACTCCCTTATGAGCCTGCTGCCGATTACGGGCGCGTCTTTCAAGCGTCCGTCCCGGCGCTTCGACGACTTCACTGGCATACCGTTCTCATCATAGCCGTGACGTTTTAGGACATCGTCCATCCTGCGGTGTGCTTCCTCTGAAAGACCGCCGTATGCTATCTCCTGGATGCGGTATGCCAGCCGCTTCACAATGAACTGCCTGTTGTAGGCAGGTGGCTCGGAGCCGTAGAGTGTGCGCCAGAGCTGGACCAGTTCGTCGTAGCTCAGGTTCCGCAGATCCGCGATCTGTTTCAGGACCGAATCGTTGGTCCTGGTTGTTGTCTTCATTCATCGCCTCCAAAATGGCGCTTCCGAGGGGATCATTGCCTGGCCCGTTTGGCGGCGCGCATCTGGGCGAGTGTCTGACCTTTGGTCCATTGCACATGAGGTCGATCCTTGAACTTCTTCCAGCCTCCACCCCACTCAAGGCCACAGCTTGCGGCGACCTTTCCGAAAATGTCCCATGGGCCGTTCCACGTGACCTTGCCGTTGATGATAAATGCATAGTCGGCGGCAAGACCCCAGTTGTGCCAGGAGTAGCCGCCCCGCGCATTGGTTACGATGCTTCCCGGAGCCGTGCGACCTTTGGCGTAGAGCTTGTTCTGTTCTTCCAGGGAGCGATAGCCGCAGGTCATCACGACCTTGATATCTTGCTTGGCTAACGCTTCCTCAAAGCGGTTCAGCTTCTTCACGAACTCCGGGTCGAGTCCTGCCTTTGATGCGCTCATCGGCCCTCCCCTTTCGGAAGCGGTTTGTTGTTCCAATGAACGCTCGTTTGGCCGAAAACATCAAGTCCCGGGTCGGAGAATGAGCGGTCTTTTTTGATCTGGTTCATCTCTCGTTTCCTCCCGCGTAGTATTCCTGCGGCAAGTATCCCTGCCGTCTCGGTCATTCGTTCGTCGAAGGTCATCCAGTCGGGATTGGTGGCGGTCTGTGCCATTGGCTGAGCTCCTTTGCCTCTAATGGCTACATATGCGAAGACTTCGAGTTTCGACGAAACGACCTGCTCCCGCCGAGTCCGGCGCTTTCAAACACCTTTCGTATCAGCTTGACGCGGGAAGCTATTGTTGTGCGGGGAATGCCTGTTGATGCGCTTACTTCACCGGCGGTCTGGCTCATAAGCGCGAGGCATAATTCCTGAAGAACGGAAGGGAGGGTGGCAACAATGGTCTCCACGACCACTTTCAACTCAACCGCCTCGATATATCCGAGCGAGCGTTCGGACAAAGTAACGACATCGCCTTCGCCGATGATGTCGCCAAGTGTTGTACGCTCACCTTCCTCATCGGAACGAGGTTCGTCGAGAGAACAGTCCACGGCCCTGAAGTCTCTGCAGGCCGCGCGGCGCTCCCGGACGAGCATTTTCGTCCACAGATCAATAACACGGTTGGCAAACGTTGCCAGGCTGCTCCTGGCGGGGTCATGCCTCGATAAGGCCGAAAGCAGATGCAAGGCCATGTCCTGTTCCAAGTCTTCCCTGTCTTCCGGCGTATGTCCATAGCTTCTGGACAGCATGTAAGCCCTGCCCTTGATGAGTTTCACCATTTCCGGGGTGAGTCCGGGGTAGTTTGTCGGGATACCCATATCGCGCCTCCCTGGCCGAGGAGGCCGACGGGTATCGCCGAACCTGTAATGCGCATCTGTGTCGCACCTCCTGGTGATGCGCCTGCGCCGCGTGGATTTTCACGCAATGCAAACTCACCCGGAGATGGTCAAATTTGACTGAGGCAGGGCTGGAAGGCGCTCAGGAGTACGTGCTGAAGGGTAACCGGGGGCAACTTATGATCCTGGAGACTGTGGTTGCGGAAGTCAAAAAATTCTTTATGTCGGGATCTGGCCGCCAGTCAAATTTGACCGGCCCGCGGTGGAGAGACAAGAGAGGGATGGTGCTGTATCAGTCGTCTTGAATCGGGATCAGGGTGAACTTAGCCTGCCAGTGACCGGTGGACTCGTCATAGATAAACGGATCGTCGTTGATTCGGAAGAAGCCTCGGAGGTCAGATGAAAGCTCATATTTCCAACTCTTGTTCTTCTTTGCGTTTCCCATGTGGAAGTCGATGGTGCCGTGGTTCTCGGCAATTTCATAGAGGAACTCCCACTGCTTCGACGGTCTGGATTCCCTGCGGTTTGCCATGCCCATTTCCGTGTAACTGAGTCTCTGACTCACCCCGGCGGCGTTGACGAACACTGTGTATCCGTCGATAAAGCGAATGGTGACATAGGCCCATGTGGTCCCTGGAGGTGTAGGGAAAAATGCCTTGCTCGGCTCGGGTTTCGGGACTACCTTGTCCGCGAATGCGAGGATATCGGCATTCCAGGAACCTGCGGCCGTTAGTCTGCCTTCGGAAACCAGTAGGCAGTCGGAAAGCGCAAGTGCAAGGATGTTTCGAGACGAGATCAAGGTCAATGCTCTGTCGGAGAGAAACGCCGGGGTCGCAGTAAAGAATATAAACGGGTCGCCGTACAAGGCTGCGACTGCATACAGGGATTCCTCAATTCTGGAAGTCGCAGGCATCAGTGCAAGAAAGACCGGAAATCGGAACGCCTCCAGCGGATAATAGCAGCCAACTTCGTATACACCATGAGGAAGCGACAGCATCTGTGTCCGAGGGTCAAGGCCAAGAGCAAGGCATATCTGTCTGCACAGGCTGGACATGTCCGGCGTCATTATTGCCCGCTCGTGTCTCTCCACAAGGAATGGTGGACAATCCTGGAACTCGTCAACAAAAACCGCCTGCGCGCTGCCGTCTGTATATTCCACGATATCGTGATAGTGCATGCCCAAACGCTCATTTAAACACGGAACGACATCCGCACTCCTGCCGGTCGGCTTGAGCAGCCTCTCCACGATTGCATATCCTTCGCCGGTCTTCAGTTTCCATTCGGTACGGGTAGCGCTCAGGTTCGGCAATGTCTCAAGAGTACGCCACAGCTTCACAAGCCTCGTCATCGCTCAAAACCTCCGGTTTTGAACCGTAATTCCGAATGAAGCCGCGCTCGCGCAGCCAACTGTCGAGGATCACCCCGTCACCATCCCTGCAACACTCGATGATATTCGGAATACGTATCCCTGTGCTCCGGGCGCGACTCTCCCCGACGAATTTCACGCTCAGGACAGCTTCCGTCACCAGCGCATCAGGCGAAGTTGTTCGCAGAAAACCAGGGTCACCAAAAACGTCGGCAGAGTCGTAAGTGACACGGAGACCATATCCTCCGTCCAGTCTCACCTGAACACGCTTAAGCGTAATTTGTTGAAGACCGGGAACATCATTGCAGTAAAGCGACTCCCGGCCATCAGTTATGAGCGGCTGTAAGGTGAAAAGCTGATATTCAGGGAAATATCCGTCGTCACCAAAGAAATGTCTGCCGAACGCAGCTCTGTAGAGATCACGAGTCGGTTTGCTGGAGGCTCCTATCCGGAGCCGTCCGCTTGTAAAGTCATATATCAGGGTGTCGAACTTCTCCGGCTGAAAGAACACACAGGATGATTCACCTTTGTTTATTGCCGAAACCCGGGCATAGGGTGCGCCGTGCCTGATGATGTAACAACAGTCATTGTCACCTGGAAACGGGAATACCTTGCAGTGGCGGCCGCGTTTGCGCCGCTCGAACCAGTCATTCAGATCGCTTTCGAACACGGCAAGGACTTCACCGTCGAGTGGACTTGAGCCGCCTTCGCCATCCGCGGACTGATAGACGCGATATGCGCGGGGTTTCAGCTTGTACTGATTAGCGCAGGTCGTCTCGAACAACTTGCCGTTCATTATCCAGGATTGCACAGCAAGATCAGCGGGAGTTGGGTCGGGATCATCGAACGAGTATCCGGCTTCCTCATACGCCGCGAGCAGGATTTCCATCCCCTCCTGTGTGGCCATCTCGTTTACGTGATAGAGCGCATCGATCAGACGTTGTGGAGTATCGAGGTCGGGGTCAATGAGCACTCGAAGCAGGACATTGAAATCCTCCGACTTCATTTCCTCTCGTATCAGGGATAGATCGAACCCGCGCTGTTCAAAATACTCCCGATATGGCAGGAAGAAACTCACCAGGTTCTTCGGGCAATCGCTTTCAGGATGTGAGCACGAGCAAATTTCTTTAGATCGTATGTTGCCATTTCATACCTTTCCAGGCCGTGGCGGAAGTCAACCCGACATAAATGCTACATAATGCCTTACCTCTCACTGCAATCACTCTTCCGACTATGCGCGCCTTACTCCAGAACAGCGCGCATCTACAATCGCTTGCTAATCAGTCTGCTTCGGTTTCCGGTATCCATCGAGGAAGTGCCTTACATACTGCTCGTAGTCGAATTCTGCGAAAATGCCCGCGACATCGCCCATCAGCACGTTGGCGTACATCGGACCCAGGAACACTGCGGTGACCTCGTCACCCACGTCCGAAGTCAAGTCACCAGACTGCTGGTAATACCGGAAAAACGACGAGAGCCTGTCGAGAAACTGTTGAATAGCTTCCGCCACATTTTGCCCCAGCATCTCCGGATGTCGGCCTAACTCCGGCAGGACGCGGATGAGGCGGTCTCGCTCGGCTGAGAGTTGCTCGTTCATGTAGCGGGCGAGTGAGCACAAATCTTCTTCGATATTGCCGGATAGCTCCGGTATGAGTTCCGTCACTCGTGCTGCTTCCTCTGCTATCGCGGCAGAGAACAGCTCGTCTTTTGACCGGAAATGGCGATAGAGAGTTACCTCGGTAACGCCTGCCACACGGGCAATCTCCCGAGCCGTCGATCCTTGGTAACCCTTTTCGGCTAATAGTCCCAAGCCTGCGGCAAGCAGATGCTCACGTGTGGAATCACGAGATTTTTGATTGCCTAGTTCACTGCACATTTCTCGTTCCTTTCAGGTTGTAGCCCCAAGCGATCCGATCAGACTGCCTGTGGTCGTTAGACTATTTACTTATGTTATCACTTACTATCTTCCCATTTTCAACACCGCCCGTCAAGCACTGCAACTGCCGGGCTTCGGGCTGAGTGGACGTGGCACGCTCCAGTTCTGCAACTGCAACTGCGTAGTCATACAATGCCTGAACTGCGTTGAACCTGGCCTGTGTAAGCGCTGATTCCGCATCTGCAACTTCCACCAGGATCGTCACGCCGGAGTTGTACCGGTCGTTGGCAAGCCTCAGCGATTTCTCGGCAAGACGCACGTTCTCAGCAGTTGTGCTGACCCGCTCGATTGCCTCCTGCAGGTTGACCGCCGCAGTCTGAACTTCAAGCGCCACTGCGAGCATGGTCTGCTCAACTGCGTCCCGGGACTTGTCTACATCCGCGTATGCCTGATCTACCTTGGCCTTTGATATGCCGCCGTCCCAAATCGACATACTGAGGTTCACAAGCGCTGTCCAGGTAGAATGCCCTGTCGTGAAACCATAAGGTGGAGTGTTGTAACTTGCCTGCCCCGAAATCCCAAGCGACGGCCGGGTCGCGGTCCTCTGAAGTTTCGTGTTCTTAATGTTAAGCAGAACCGCTGTCTCCGCGTTCTTGACCTCGGGACGGCGTTGATTCGCCTCTTCAGTGATCTTGGGAACATCCACATTGATGCTCTGAACCTGGATATCGGTATTAACCAGTTCGGTGGGTGTGCTGACGGGAATGCCCAGGATCCTGTTGAGAGATGACCGGGCAATCACCACGCGCGCATTTGCCTGGATCAGGACCTGGTTGAGATTCGCTACCTCGACTTCACCGCGCGTCACATCGAAATCCGGCGCGGTACCAGCGGCAAACTTTTCACGGGAATCCCGGAGTCGTTTGGCTGCTACGTCGACTGACGCCTGTGCCACATCCTGCTGGCCTTTGGCGCGTAGAACATCAAGGTATGCGCGCTTCACATCGAATATCAGCTTCTCCGAGACGCCCATGAGGTTCAGATAATCGATCTGATACTTATAGCGGGCGATATCGGAAACAAATCCAAGACCGCTTGATATGTCCAGAGGCAGATAGACGCTTCCACTTATTGTTGTAGCCTGGTCCGGCACAAACGTGTAAGGAGGGAATTCAAATGTTGGCCCATTCCTGAAGTGTGTGACATCGCCGTTGAACTTGGGCATGTAGTTTGCCTTAGCTTCGGCCATGCCCCCAACGGACTTCTGAAGCTGATCCAGCGCCATTTTGACGTCCGGGCTTCGCCGGAATGCTATCTCTAACGCCTGATCCAGTGTGATAGGCTTCTTTGCCTCGGTGTCTGCTGCCTCGGCTGCCCAACTCCATGCGGGCACGCACAAGATCAGGATTAGGAGTACGCGCGAAAGCATCCTCATAATGAAACGACCTCCCAGTTTTTTTGTTCTACTGCACTCAACAGTTCCTCAGAAAGGCTTGACATGTGGAATACAGAGTATTATAGTTAGTGTATACTAACTGACATTCAGTGTCAAGCCCCGTGCAGCGTGATGTGCTTGTATGCCAGACAAGGTGGCTCACCGGTATGAACACACCGACATGGGGCGGGAAAGTAAGGAGGATTACCGATGTTAAGTTGCCGTAGATTTGCCGCCAGATATATCGGTATCCTGCTGATCCGGATGCTCCCAATCCTTCAATCCCGGAGCATGCTGGAGGCAGGCTTTTTGGCATTTACCGGGATTGCACTCAACATTCCGACAGCTCGGCATCACAAGGTTCAAATCGAACAATTGCGGGAAGCCATCAAGAATGGACACCCCGCACTTGACCTGATCCGCAGGCTGGTCACCCAGCTTCATCCGAGGTTTCTATCGTCCCTCTACACCAACCTATGGATGCCCGTCTGGTTGAATGATCCTGTCCGGACTCAGTTCGAGGAGCGGGAAGGCTTCACACCGCCGTCGCTTGTGGTAATCTCACCGCTCAAAGAATGTAACCTGCAATGCGAGGGCTGCTATGCCAGCGCGGAGACTAAAGCAAGCGAACGGCTGGACTTTGACACAATGGACCGCATAATCACCGAACTCAAATCGTACGGCACTTCTCTGATCGTCATCTCGGGCGGAGAACCGACGCATCCATCAGTATGGCCCATGCTCACGGACATTTGCCGTAAGCACAGCGATATTGCTTTCATGATGTACACCAACGGCACGCTTATCGATGATCGCAAGGTACATGACCTAATGGAACTTGGCAATCTCTCCCCGGCTATCAGCATAGAAGGCTGGCGAGAAGAGACAGATAACCGGCGTGGGGCTGGAGTCTACGATAAAGTCATGTCCGCAATGGATAGACTGCGCGAGGCCGGAGTGCTCTTCGGCTTCTCGCTTACTTATACGACCAAGAACTTCGGGTCGGCGACCAGTTCCGAGTTTATCGACCACCTTATCAGCAAGGGATGCCTGTACGGATGGTACTTTATGTACGTTCCCGTCGGCAAAGACCCTGACCTCGATCTTCTGGTAAGTCCGAGTCAGAGGAACTGTATCCGCCGGTTCACCTGGGATATGCTTCGAAACAAAGGACTTTTCATCGCGGACTTCTGGAACTCAGGGCCGATGTCCCTTGGATGCCTGGCGGGAGGTCGGTATCTGCATATCAACAACCGCGGCGATATCGAGCCGTGCGTCTTCTTCAAGTTCACCTCACACAATATCCGGGATTGCCGCTTAATCGACGCTCTCCGCTCCCCTCTCTTCGCACAGATTCGTGAGGGACAAACCAGGCAGCACAATCCCCTGGCACCGTGCCAGTTCATGGACCACCCGCATGACGGCATGCGGGCTTTCCGAACGCCGGGGGTAAGGGCGAGTGAGGAAGGCGGCGAGACCATGTTTTCCCCAGAGACATTCTCGTTGCTCGAACGCTGGTCTGAGGATTACGCGATGTACGCGGACCTGGCTTGGGCAAGCGGCGATTACTCATGGTTCCAGCATGTATACCAGGCGCTACGATGGGAGCAGCCAGGGGCATGCCCTTGCAGCGATTGTTCAGAGGGTCCTGATAAAACAAATTCACAGAATTGGTGTGAGGCACACCAGTATAAAGCAGGAGGCAAGCGTGAATCAGCACACACATACAGACGATCTTAAGAACGTCGAGACAGCAAACCATCCAACCCATGTCGTGAAACCTGACTCCAAGGGCGCGCCCGTCAAAGCCGCGAAGTCAGCGCCAAAACCGATATGGTTACGGGTTCTTATAATTGCGGCGTTACTTTCCGCTGTAGTCGTGGGGGGAGTTGTCGGGCTACGTTATTGGCATTTCTCGACAACTCACGTCTCCACTGACAATGCCACTCTAATCGGGGATGTAGTTCAAATTGCCCCGCAGGTGAGCGGCACTGTCGAAAAGGTACTCGTCCGGGACAACCAATTATTCAGCCGACTGCCGGTTTCTTGTCGCCAAACCAGAGATACGGAGGATGGAAGAAGACTTGGCGCGAGTGTTCGCCGAAGGCGCTAAGCCGAATCCACATTTCAAGGATGCGGACGGGATCGATAGCAAGGTCTCAGAAGTCGCGCCCAAGCTCAACTCGAAGCAGCATGCGGCGGTAGTTACCAGCGCGGGACACCTGATTTCGCTCATGTCGGGCGGGGCCGGATCAGGAAAGACATTCACCATCGATGCGTATACTCGGCTCTGTGAATCGCGCGGCCTCCGAGTCGTGCTTTGCGCCCCGACCGGCAAGGCCGCGAAGCGCATCGAGGAAGCCACTGGCCGGGAAGCATCGACCATTCACAGGCTGCTCGGGTTCAACGGCAAGACCTGGTCGCGCAACTCGGAGAACCCAGTGTCCACCGATGTGCTAATCGTCGACGAGGTCTCGATGGTGGATGTCATACTCGCCTGGCGTCTATTTCAGGCCGTTGACCTCAAACGCACTTCCGTGGTCCTTGTCGGCGACCACAACCAGCTTCCGCCGGTCGGCCCGGGCAACATACTGCGCGATCTCATAGACTCGCGCGCGCTGCCGACCACCATCCTCGACGACATCGTCCGCCAGGCCGGAGTCCTAAAGGAGAACAGCATTGCTATTCTCAAAGGCGAAGTGAGGAAGACTCATAGACCGGATGTTGGCACGCGCGGCGCTTGGTATGTGGCCGACCAGTATACGGAGGCAGAGCGCGTTCAGAAGTTCGTTCTGGACCTCTTCGAGCACACTCTCCGGGAGAAGCTGGGCTTCGACATCCTGCGTGATGTCCAGGTGCTTACTCCCACCCACAAGGGCCCACTTGGAACGGCGGAACTCAACGGCCTGCTTCAGCGGCTCTTGCAGCGCAAGCTCTGGGACTACGATGTGCCGCCCGCTCAACCCGGCAGGCGTCCGAAGCTGCTAGTCAACGACAAGGTCATTCAGACCCGGAACAACTACGACCTCGGCGTCATGAACGGCGCGATGGGAATCGTTCGCAGCGTCGGTTTCGATGGGTCGCTCACAGTCGAGTTCGAGGACAGAACTGTCAACATCGAAGCCGGATCGCCGCATCGCAGCGATATTCAGCTTGCCTACGCTCTCACAATACACAAGTCCCAAGGCTCGGAGTTTCCCTGCTCGATAGTGATCGCCCATAAATCGCACTCGTTCATGCACAATCGGAACCTGCTCTATACCGGCGTCACGCGCGCTTCGCGGACAGCAATCATCGTAGGCGACCACTGGGGGATCGCCAACTGCGCAAAACGCGTAAAGGTCGATGCCAGGAAGACGTTCCTTTCGCTCATGCTGCCGTGTCTTTCCTCGGAGGTGAAGGTTGAATGTTAACGATGTAGTCGCCCACTTCATGGGCGCTAAGAGGACATCCAACGGCTGGCAAGCGAAGTGCCCCGCTCATGATGACAAAGTGGCGTCCCTGTCGATTCACCAGGAAGAGGACGGCAGAATTCTGCTGCACTGCCATGCCGGATGTGAACCTGATGTCGTTCTACGCGCAGTTGGGCTCAAGCTGTCCGACTTGTTCCAAGACACTGAGAGGTCGGTACAGCCAAGAGGTGGTCGTGGCGGGAGCAGGAAGAGGAAATCGGCTCCATCCGATTCCATGATCGTCGCCGAATACGATTACCGAGATGAATCAGGAGCAATCCTTTTTCAGGTTGTCCGATTCGACCCAAAGGATTTTCGGTGCAGACGGCGTGTTGTGACTTCGACCAGTGCGGGTTGGACCTGGAACATGGACGGTGTCCGAAAGGTTGTCTACCGGCTGCCTGAAGTTATGGCGGCAACAGGTGGTGGAAATCCGGTATTCGTCGTAGAAGGCGAGAAAGATGTCCATACGCTTGAACGCCTCGGACTCGTCGGGACCTGTAACCCTGGTGGCGCGGGCAAGTGGATAAAGGCATTCGCACCGTCTTTCCGAGAAGCCGATGTTGTCATCGTGACTGACAATGACCCGTCTGGCCGCGATCATGCTGAGACTGTCGCAAGGACGCTGAAGGGACATGCGAAGCGGATTCGAGTAGTCAGGCTGCCGGACCTGCCTCCCAAAGGCGATGTGACTGATTGGGTCGAGGCAGGGGGCACTATTGAAGAACTTCTGAAGCTGGTCGATTCGGCGGCTGACTGGGAACCAGCCCCGGAAGTCGAGGTGACACTCGGCATTGACGGCGAGCCGCTCAATGACCTCGGCAACGCACGTCGGTTGGTGAAGAAGCATGGAGACTCCGTCCGGTTCTGCTACGATGCTGGCAAGTGGTATGACTGGGATGGCAGACGCTGGAGTCGAGATGAGACAGGTGAAATCGTTCGCAGGGCCAAGGAAGTCGTTGATGTGATGTACGCTCAGGCTCTTGCCGCGAAGAAGAAAGCTGAATCCGAAGCAGATGACGAAGCCCTGGAAGCCGCCAAGACATTCGAGCGCCATGCTGTAACCTCCGGCAATCACCGGCGCATAATGGCGATGATCTCGCAGGCGGAATCGGAACCGGGTGTTCCCATACTTGCGAACGAACTGGACAAGGACAAATGGATCTTCAACTGCGCCAACGGTACGATTGATCTCGTCACCGGGCAACTCCGGTCGCACAACCGCTCTGATCTCATATCCAAAATAAGCCCGATTGCTTATGACCCAGGTGCAAAGTGTCCGACCTGGGCACGGTTCCTGCGTGAGGTATTCGAGGACGATCAGGAACTGATACGGTTCGTCCATCTGGCTTCCGGTTACACGCTTACAGGCGACACGCGTGAGCAGGTCTTCTTCATACTCCACGGCTGCGGGTCGAACGGTAAATCGACATTCATAATGGCACTGCGGGACATCTTCGGCGATTATGAGACCAAGACCTCGACCGACACGCTCATCGAGAAGAACTCCAACAACACAAACGACATCGCGGCTCTCCGGGGATCGAGGTTCGTCAACGCTATAGAAACGAGCGCGGGAAAACGTCTGGCCGAAGCCCTGGTTAAGGAACTGACCGGGCAGGATGCCGTCAGCGCACGGTTCCTCTATCAGGAGTTCTTCACATTCATACCGGTGTTCAAGCTTTGGCTTGTGTGCAATCACGTGCCAGCAATTCAGGGACAGGACCACGGTATCTGGCGGCGCATAAGGCTCGTGCCCTTCGACGTGCAGTTCAAAGAGTCAGAGGAATCCATCGGGCCATACAAAGACAAGTCGTTGCCGGAGAAGCTCAGAGCTGAATATGAGGGAATTCTTGCCTGGCTCGTGCGTGGGTGTCTCGACTGGCAGAGAGACGGGCTGCCGACAGCCAGAGCCGTCAGAGCGGCAACGGGAAAACTCCAGCAGGATATGGATGTGCTCGGAGGGTTTCTCATCGAGTGCTGCGCATTCGAAAAACATGCCGAAGTCTCAGCTAAGGTATTATATTCGGCCTACTGCCAGTGGGCGGAAGGTAACCGGGAGAAACCTCTTTCACAGCGATGGTTCGGCCTGCGGCTTTCCGAACGCGGGACCTGCGAGCGCATACATCGCAGAACTGGATGGTTCTGGATTGGCATACGCCTGGCGGAACAGTCTGAAGCTGTGACCCAAGTGACCGATGTGACGCAAGACCCCCGGAAGTTTCCTCCATGCGCGCGCGAGAATGGCGATATGGAAGGGTGTATTACACAGACATCCATGGAGCTTTTCCAGGAGATAGCGTCACATGGGTCTCAAGAGTCACACGACACAAATGATAGTCTTGACTGGTCGAACGGGGTGGCGTTCTGATGGGATACCTCGATACTCTCAATCGTGCTGGAATCAGAGCGAGCATTCGCCGGGGAGACACTCTGTGGCTCGATCCGCAGTATCTGGTTACATCGAAAATCGCCGAGATAGTGCGGTTGCACAAGGATGATCTACTTGCCGAGATTCGTCGTTGTGCGGCAGATACAGCAGATGATGCCGCAGAGATAGTCCCCAGCTACCGCTTCATGTGGGTAGCGACAGACCTTGATTCGTTCGAGGAATACGATCCCCGATTCGGTTATGAGTTGGACTGCGATCCGGTCTACCGGATGCTCGATGCGGCTTACTATGCCTGGCTCCGACATCGCATGGAGAACGCACGGAAGTCCCATGAGTCCGGTCGGTTGGACGACGGAGCATTTGAAGTTCTGAGAACCAGGTTCAACATTGTCCACGAATGGGCTGTCCTACACATCGGCGAGGATGCCCTTCGCCGGGCGATCCGGTCTACGAACGTCAAGACTTATGTTCCGCCGTCCGAGCAGATCTTCGCCGCTTATCGGAAGATATGGGACGACGCATGGAATGCTTGCGAGCAGCGTCGGGCTGCAGCGAGTCTTACCGGTCAGTCCGCCCAGGCACGCAGACTCCAGCACCTGCTCGATACCCAGGGCTATGCCTGTATACGGTCATCTGTCGTCGAGGATATCATTGTCTTCGTCCAAGACGATTCGGTCGCTGTTCCTGCCAAGTGGTCAGGTAAGGTTCAGTTCACGATTGATGAGCTGCGACTGATGGCTGGCTCGTCACCTGAAGCAGTGAAGCAGGTTTACGAAGTCAAGCGGGTGTTCGGCGGAAAGGTCGTGCCTTCTGATGAACCAGGCAGCCGGTTATTCCCTGAGAGCACGCTCGGAATCACGACCTCGCAGCAGCTTGCGCTGGAGCATGCAGTGTGACGTTCGTTAAGACTAATTCGGCTGTAATCATATGCAAAAACCCAGGTATTGGCGGCAGTTTTCGGCCAGGTTGCCTGCCAAATATCGGTCTGTAAGCCGGAAGTTGAGCGTAGAGACGGCGCGAAACGCCTTCTCCGCCCATCTCCGGTTCGCCGTAACAACTGGAACACATCAATGAGTGACAAAAAACGATATCAGGATCGAAAGCCGGAGATCGGCGTGCGGGATACCGAGGGCGCGGACCGCTGGCACAGAAACAGCGGCGCCAGGCGCGGCGGCGCTCCGGAGGGCAACACAAATGCTCTCAAGCACGGCATCTACGCGGACAGGTTTCTTACTCCCGAGGAGCGGCCCCTCTTCGACGCCATCATCACCCAACTGCACGAGGACTTTGTGTTCAATAAGAGCTCGGACTTCATGCAGGTGGAACTGGTGGCGGTCTACTTTCTCAAGCTCGGACGAGCACAGGAAGCGAACGATTGGGAGGCTGCGGAGAGGCTTGACCGGATGATCCGCTGCCATCTCAAGGACCTCAAGGCAACCAAGATTGCACGAGAGGGAGAGGAGCCGCGAGGACTTGAGACGACACCGGCGGAGTGGGCAAGTTCGCTCCTGAGCCGATGGGCGGAGTCACAGAAACCCAAACGACAGCGCAAGCCGAAAAACGCGGAAATCATTTCGGATAACACGGCGGAGGACTGAGGAGTGGCGGGTGTGTCACGCGTGAGTTTCGGAGGCTCGGAGCCAGCGATTTCGGATAAGACGTATTCTCCGAACTCGCTTCTTGCCGCACGCAATCCCGGAAAACAATGGCTGCCGGAAATGGAGAGCGGGGAAAGGTTGATGGATGTTCCTTTCCCCGGCAGCGCGTGCGACTCAGAGGCGTTCGAGCGCATCCTCCAGAGCCTCGTTTGCGAGGTGCGTGTATATCTCGGTAGTGGAGACATCGCGGTGGATGAAGGCGTGCTTCACAAGGAGCAGATCGGAAGTGGCCGCATAGAGGTGAGTAGCGAATGTGTGGCGGAGACCGTGCGGAGAGATCCGCTTGCCTATTCCCGCTCGTCTCAGCCATTGACTCAACCGGATTTCAATCTGCCTTGCGCACAGCCGTGTGCCGCGAGAGGAAATAAACAGAGCGGTACAGTTTCCGGCTGCGAGTTTCCTTCGCTCCTTGATATAGGCTCGAAGGGTTGTCCTGAGCGAGGTCTTGAGGAACTTGACCTGCGGGACACCTCCCTTTCCGATAATGTGCAGGTGCTTACAGTCGAGATCAACGTCGTCTATGTCGAGGTTCACCAACTCGGCCAGCCGAATGCCGGTGCCAAGGAACAACTCGAAGATCACCCGGTCGCGTCGCGCCAGCGGATTTGTCCTGTCATAGAGTTCCTTGAGCAGTTTACGCTTCTCGGCTTCGGTAAGGAACTTCGGCGGTGTCCTTGACAGGCGTTTTGTGACCACATGGCTTGCCGAGTTGGTATCAGCGAGTCCGGTCTCAGTAGCCCAGGCAAAGAAAGAACGGACAACGGCCTTCAGCCGATGTATTGTCGCGGTGGATTTTGGCGAGCCGTTTTCGGAGAACGCGACCGAAGGATCGGTGAGCGCGGCGTCTATCATCGCGGGCGTGATGCTGCCGACATCGATAGCGGGCAGCACTCGAACGAAACAGCGAATGTCGCGCAGGTATGCGGAGATGGTATGCTCCGAGCGCCCCTGCGCCCGGAGCCTTACCGCGAAGTCGTCTATCGAGTGTTCAAGATTGTTAGTTGGCTGCAGCAGCCTGATCGGGTTCGGCACTTTCCACCTCCGTCTGTTGTATCTTGAGGTCACGTCCGAGTGGAACGTCTTTCGGCAGGGGGAGCCTGTCAATGTAGCCTTGCTCCTTCGCCCAGAAGAGAAACGTGCGGAACACGCGGACGGTCTTCTTGACTGTGATTTCAGAGCGATCCTTGTCGCCGTGCATCTTAAGGAGAGCATCCGACTTGAGAAAGCCCGCGACATGTGGGATCAGGATCGCCGACAGTTTCTTGTCGAGGCCGAAGTAAGCCTCGACCTATTCCAGATCTTTGTTGTAGGTATAGAGCGTGCGTTCGCTCTTGCCCTGGCCCTTGAGATACTCAAGGTGCTCCTGGATAGCTTCGTGAAGTGTCTTTTCTGTCATTTCACTGCCTCCGAGATTGATGTTGTTCACATTCACGCTTGGACCGTGCCTGAAAGTCAAGGAGAATGTGATCAGCAATCGTCCGGGGATTTCGTTGGAGAAGGTCATGGCAAAGTTCAGCACCAAAGAAAAGCGCATGGTGCAGATACTCTCAAGCCCGGTGCTTTGGGGACAACACTACCTCAGAAACCGGGACGGTTCGCCTCGCGGCTATTGGTCTCACCAGGTTGAGGACCTGGAATGCAGCGACAGCAACATCATTCATCTCGATGGAAGAGATGTGGGGAAGTCGGTGTGCCTCACGACGGATGTGCTGCACTTCGTTTTTACAAACTACGGTGTCCAGGGACTTATCGCAGCCCCACACCAGGGACACCTCGACACTCTCATCGAAGAGATAGAGTTCCAGTTGGACTCGAACCCCGACCTGACGGCAAGCGTTGGGATTACCAAATATGGCAAGCCTAAAATCCACAGGAAGCCGTACTTCCGGCTGGAGTTCACCAATGGCTCTATACTCTACTTCCGGCCTGCAGGAGCTTATGGCGATGCGTTCAGATCACTGCACGTCGAGAGGATATGGGTCGACGAAGGGGCATGGCTAACCGAGAAAGCGTGGAAGGCGCTGAGGCAGTGCCTCAAGGCCGGAGGGACGCTCCGCATATACTCAACTCCCAACGGCTTGAGGGATACTACTTACTATCGCCTTACCAACTCAGGACAGTTCCGTGTGTTCCACTGGCCATCATGGCTCAATCCCGACTGGAGCGATGATCGCAAACAGGAGTTGCTCGACTTCTACGGCGGACGTGATAGCGCGGGCTGGCAGCATGAGGTCGCCGGAGAACACGGTAAGCCGTCATACGGCGCGTTCAACATCGAGTGTCTGAACCTCTGCAGGCAGGAAGTAATCGACTACCGCAGGTTGATGATCCGGGGCGAGGACCTTTCGACCTGCGAGACCGAAGAGGACTCACTCGACCGTCTGAAGATACTGCTGAATCTCATGCCTCAGACCGGCGCATACTGGATCGGCGGTGACCTGGGCTATACCAATGATCCGACCGAGATTGTCGTGTTCCGTGAGGACGAGTTCGGTGACAGGCAAGTGATGACTCTGGTCCTGCGCATTCACATGGAGCACGTATCCTACCCGCACATCGCCCAGGTGATATCGCTGCTGGAGCGTTACTTCACTCCGGTCGGTATAGGGATTGACAACGGCGGCAACGGTCTCGCGGTCGTCCAGGAACTGCTCACTCTCGACAAATACAAGCCGTTGCAGCTTCAGGGCAGGCTTCGCGGATATGACTTCGGCGGGATGACGACTCTGGCCGTACGGGATGACCGCGACGTCAGGAAGCGGACCAAAGAGCTTATGACAACTCTCATCAACGGTGCGCTGCAGAGACGCCAGCTAGTCCTACCCGCCGACGATCTGGAGATAGAAGACCAGTTCACGACGCATACCTATACGCTTTCAAACGGCAACATCATTTACTCGAAGGGCAACGATCACATCGTTGACGCAGTGCGCTGCGCGATGCTTGCGCATGAGCAGGGCATTCTCGATGGGGTTCGGGAGGAGACCGTCTGCGTCGTGCCGGTTCTGACCGCTCCCATCTTCATCTGATGCGCCGTGCGGCGGTTCCTGCGGCTGATGTCGATGGACGCCTCATTTATCGACCGGCAACGCACTCGCGCGACATTGGCGAGCGTGGCGCGAATAAACGCTAAAGCTGACCATCTGGGAGGTTCGGATTGGATAACTCAAATGCACAGGCTCAGAGCCTCTCCCCAGAGAGCAACTCATCATACGGCATAGTCATAGCTCCGCTCGCGAGCGCGGCCGCACTGGACTCGTCAGCGTTCTCTGGCATAAACGTCTGCGACGATGCGATACCAAATACATGGGAAGAGCGGGCAAAGAAAGCCTGGGAGTATTATGTCGAGGAGCCGCTCATCAAGAACTGTATCAACTCCTGGCGCACGTTCGCGGTCGGCGACGAGATAAAGATCACGAGCGATGATGACGAGGTCAAGTCCAAGGCGAACGAACTCGCCGACAGGCTCGGCATTTCGGAGTTCGTGAAAGACATGATCCTCCAACTCCTTGTCAAGGGCGACGCGGTCGGCTTCAAACGCTACTCCAAAGACGGCAAAGACATCGAGGAAGTCACCTGTGTGAACCCCATTTCCATCAAGGTCAAATATGCCCAGGGCCAACTCGTCGAAATCCAGCAGTTTCCCGAAGACAGCCCCACGGCTGGCGACGGGCTGAAGCTTCCGGTCGAGCAGACGCTGCATCTCAAGTGGGATGCGCCGTCGTTTTCGCCCAGGGGCAACTCACTCGTACTTCCGGCGTTTGAGTCCATCGAACTTCTGCGCGACTACCGGCGGGCAGAGAAGGCGATAGCCAAGCGGTGGACCACGCCGCTGCGGTTCATCAAGGTCGGCGGCGAGTTCGGACAGCGGATGATCATGCCGGACCAGAAGATGCTTCACGATGTCCGCGATCTGATGAACAAGATGGACATGAAAAG
>JAAYKE010000087.1 GCA_012522575.1 Armatimonadota bacterium
ATAGGCGGCCTTGAAATTATCATGGACGTCACATTCTTCGGTGCAGACAAACCGCGTAGCCATCTGCACTCCTGCAGCTCCGAGTTCGAGGAAACGGCCAATGTCCGAACCATCGAATATGCCCCCGGCCGCTATCACGGGAATTTCGGGATCATAGGTTCGGGCCATCTCCAAAGTCTCTGTTACCAGTTCGTCGAGGCTGACTTTGTTTGGCTCCAGATCATCGCGGTTGAATCCCAGATGTCCGCCGGCTTTAGGTCCTTCGACCACCACCGCATCCGGAGTGCGCCCGTAGTGTCTCCACTTGGAGCAGATAATCCTCAAAGCTCTGGCCGAGGAAACTATCGGGATCAAAGCAATGCTTGCATCATCGACAAGCGCCGGCAGATTCAGCGGCAGTCCCGCTCCAGATATGATAAAATCCGCGCCTTCTTGGACAGCGATCCGCACAAGCTCGTCATAATCCGTCAATGCAACCATCACATTGACCCCAATTACGCCGTCGCTCAGGCTTCTGGCTTTGCGTATCTCCTGCCGTAAGGCTTCTCTGTTTGCTTCCGTGGCTCGCTTGCCCGCCAGTCCGACGAAGTCACCAAGGCCGACGCTCGCGATTACGCCTGCGCATCCCTCATTTGCGACTGCAGATGCCAGCCGAGCGCCGGATACGCGAACGCCCATGCCCCCCTGAATAATAGGTGGATTGATTGTGATGCCTCTTATATGGAGCGCAGGCAACTTCATAACTGCAAATCCTGCTTCCTAAGGGCTATCACAGGGTAGTGGTCTCGCAATAGGAAGATAGCGGATTGGGATTCAGTAGCCGACATCAGACGCCGGCAATGTCCGCCGAATATATTCATATTATAACTCATTGACATCAGTAAAGCTAGTACTTTGCGCAACCGCTCCGTTTCTGCATATCCTGCAACGTCATCTCCGGGCGAAAGCCCGTAAACAGCTTCTATTCCTTTTCCAGTAGATCTCTAAGGTAGTTCTTCACGCCCTCAATCGGCATCCGAATCTGTTGCATGGTGTCGCGGTCGCGGATCGTGACCTGGTTATCTTCCTCGATGGTCTGCACGTCTACGGTGATGCACCAGAGCGTACCAACCTCGTCCTGCCGACGATAGAGCCTGCCAATCGATGCGGTATCGTCATACATCGTCGGAAATGATTTCTGCAGATCGCCTGCCAGCTTTCTGGCGGTCTCCACCAGGTCCGGACGATTGCGCAACAAGGGCAGCACCGCCGCTTTTATCGGAGCAAGGTCTTTGTGGAAGCGCAGCACCGTGCGCTTGTCCTTCTTGCCGCCTTCCTTGGTCAGGTCCTTTTCTTCATACGCATCGATCAAAAATGCCAGAGTTGCCCTGTCCGCGCCTGCAGCCGGCTCGACAACATACGGAACCACATGCTCCCCTGATGCCTCGTCGAAATAACTCAGTTCCTTGCCGGAACCCTCGGTGTGCTTGCTCAGGTCATAGTCCGTGCGGTTCGCTATGCCCTCAAGCTCTCCCCAGCCAAACGGGAACTTATATTCTATATCCGTTGTCCCTTTGGAATAAAATGACAGCTCATCCGGGTCATGAGGCCGCAGGCGCATATTATCCTCGCGCAGGCCATATTTTTTATACCAGTTCCAGCGCTGCTCAATCCAATATTCGAACCACTCGTCATCTGTGCCCGGCATGCAGAAGAACTCCATCTCCATCTGCTCAAATTCACGGGTGCGGAAAATGAAGTTCCCCGGCGTGATCTCGTTGCGAAAGCTCTTTCCTATTTGTCCGATGCCAAACGGCAGCTTCTTTCGAGTCGCCTGCTGCACATTTAGAAAATTGACGAATATCCCCTGCGCAGTCTCCGGGCGCATAAATATCGTCGCGCTCGATTCCTCGACTGGTCCCATAAAAGTCTTGAACATGCAGTTGAACTGCCGGGATTCAGTCAACTCCCCGCCGCATGCAGGGCATTTGCCGGAGCCGTCCAGGTCGTCCTCACGAAACCGCTGCTTGCAGTTCTTGCAGTCGACCAGCGGATCGGTGAAGCTGTCCACGTGACCGGAAACCTGCCACACACGCGGATGCATCAAAATAGCGGCATCTATGCCTACTATGTCATCGCGGGTGGAGATCATATCCCTCCACCAGGCATCTTTAACGTTGCGTTTGAACTCTACTCCCAAAGGGCCATAGTCCCAGGTGCTTGCCAGCCCGCCATAAATCTCGCTGGACTGAAAAATGAACCCGCGCTTCTTGCACAGATTTACGATGGCATCCATATCAACCATTAAGGCATTCTCCTGAATCATTGTGTCGTGTAATTCTATCGGTTTCAAGGCCGGGCGGTCAAGTGAAGTCGCGCCACAAGTCGCATCAGGCCGAAATATAATCCGTTTTGCATAAAAGCAATGCAAAGTTTTTGCGACTTAAGACAAGAGCGCAGGAAAAGGCGGGGATGATGTATAATTGAGACTCAGCAATAATACTGTGAGTCGCACAGGAGGATTTTATGAACTGGAGTATTCGTTGGCGTCTAAGCCTGATGATGTTCCTGCAGTATGCCATCTGGGGCGCGTGGGCGCCGTTCTTGTGGAAGTATCTTACTGATCCCAAGCCGGAGGCTGCGGGAATGGCCGGCGGATTGGCGATGACCGGCGCTCAGGCCGGAATTGTTTTCGGAATGCTTGCTTTGGCGTGTATTCTCGCGCCGTTTACGGGCGGGCAGATCGCGGACAGGTGGGTTTCTACGGAGAAGTTTCTGGGAGTAGTGCATCTGGGTTCAGGTGTGGTGCTGTATTTCCTGTCTCAAGCGACCGGCTTTACCCAAGTCACGACGTTGATGGGCTTATACTGTTTACTTTATGCTCCAACCCTGGCGTTGACCAACTCGATTGCGTTTACTCATATCGAGGATCAGAAGATATTCGGTCAGGTGCGCGTGTTGGGCACTTTGGGCTGGATTTTTGCCGGATTTATTCTGGCCGGTTGGCGCGGCTATGCCCCGTTTGCGGGTGCGGACTGCGTTGTGCTGGCGGCAGTTTTCAGCATTATTCAGGGCTTCTTCTGTTTCTTCCTGCCCCACACTCCACCAGCGAGAGACAAGGCTGCCGACCCGCTCGCATTCCGCGAAGCGTTTGTTATGCTTAAGAACAAGAACTTCCTGGTCTTTATGCTCATTGCGTTCGTGGTCACCACGGAGCTACAGTTCTACTATGGCCCCACTGAGCAGTTTTTGGGCACGGCGATGAAGGTGCCTGGTTCGCTGACTCCTATTGTATTGAGCGTGGCGCAGGCGGCGGAGTTGCTGGCTATGGCGCTTCTTTTGAGCTATGCTCTGCGCCACTGGGGTGTTCGCAAGACTATGGCGCTGGGGACAATCGCGTGGCCGCTTCGTTATGTCGTGTTTGCCCTGGCTCCGCTTGGCCCATTGGCGATAATGAAGCCTCTGGTCATCGCGTCTCTGACTCTGCACGGATTAGGCTATACGTTCTTCTTTGTGGCCAGTCAGGTGTATGTTGATATGGTGTCGCCGAAGCATATTCGGGCTTCAGCTCAAAGCCTGCTGGCATTGGTGACTTTGGGTATTGGAACCTGGCTCGGAGTGCAGTTTACTGGTCTTATGATGGACTACTTTAAGCCATCGGCTACGGCTTTAGGACAGTGGACTCCGTTCTTCCTGGTGCCGTGTGCGTTGACAGTCGCGTGCGCGATTGCGTTCCTGTTGTTCTTCAAGGAGCAAACCGAGGAAATCAAGGTTTAGGTCTGTTTCGACTTGCAAACCGAATAATATCGGCCCCGGGCAAATACTCCGGGGCCGGTTTCTTAATGTGGATGCAATTCGAATAAGCCGAGCCGCAATAGATACCGTAGATGCAGGAATTGCGGAATCGCACGGAGAAAATCCAAGCATGAGACTTTTGTATTTAATGCCTGTTGTTGGTGCGATTTTATTGGGGTGTGTGCGTATGTGCGATGCTGATGAGCCTAGACCTGTCTACCGATGCCCAAAGATAACCAAGGCTCCGGTGATTGACGGCAAACTCGATGATGAAGCCTGGAAAATTGCTCCCGCAGTGCGGCTGTCGCTTGCCGATACGGGGAAACCCGCCACAAAAAGGACGATAGCCCGAATGTGCTGGGATGATGAAAACCTCTACATCTCATTTGACTGCGACGATGAGGATCTCTGGAACGACTACAAAGAACGGGATGATCCGGTCTATAACGAGGAAGTCGTCGAGGCGTTTTTGTCCCCGGAGTGTGACCTCAAGCACTACTATGAAATCAACGTCAGCCCGCGCAACGTCGTCTTCGATGCTTCTATTTTCGACCCGATTAATGGCTGCCCGCAGCCTCCGACCTCCACAGGCTGGGATTGTGTCGGGTTGCGCACGGCGGTCGTAGCGGACGGCACGCTGGACTGTCGAACGGATAAGGACAAAGGCTACATCGCGGAGTTGGCGATACCCTTTGCCGGGCTTGGCAGAAAGACGCCGAAGCCAGGTGAGCGATGGCGGGGCAATTTGTATAGAATCGATCTTAGCCCGAAGCCTGCGGAGTTCCAATCCTGGTCCCCTACCTTGGTCAAACCGGTCGCGTTTCACGTCCCGGACAGGTTCGGAACTATATTTTTTGTGGACTGAGAATCAAGCTTTGTTGGATTCTTGTATTAGCAAGCGCAAAATCTTGCTACATTAGACAAACTGCTCTACAATGAGGAACAATTGGTTGATAAGACGCTCTATGGGTGCGTAATGAGGTAGAAAATATGGGAAATTCATCTGAGCTTAGAGTCGGCATAATCGGTTGCGGCGGCATTGCAGGTGGCAAACACTTGCCGAGTCTGTCCAAAATCAACGCTGTGAAACTGGTGGCGTTCTGCGATATCATCGAGGAGCGCGCTGCCGAGAAGGCATGCAATTATGGCGTTGATGGCGCGGCGGTCTATACGGATTATCAAAAGATGCTGCAGGCGGAGAAACTCGACGTTGTGCACATCTGCACGCCCAACAACAGCCACTCTGAGATCACTGTTGCCGCGCTTGAAGCCGGCTGCCATGTGATGTGCGAGAAGCCGATGGCCAAAACAGCGGAGGAAGCGCAAAAAATGGTCGAGGCGGCGAAACGCACCGGCAAAAAGTTGACTATCGGTTATCAAAACCGCTTCCGCACTGATTCGAGGTATTTGAAGGCGTTCTGCGAGCAGGGCGGCCTGGGTGAGATATATTTCGCTAAGGCGCACGCTCTTCGCAGGCGCGCGGTGCCGACCTGGGGAGTCTTTCTTGATGCAGAAGCCCAGGGCGGAGGGCCGCTGATCGACATCGGAACCCACGCGCTGGACCTGACGCTGTGGATGATGAACAATTATGAACCGGAGTTCGCGGTGGGCAACACCTATCGCAAGCTCGGCGACCGGGAGAACTGCGCCAACCCGTGGGGACCGTGGGATCCCAAAAAGTTCACCGTCGAGGATTCCGCGTTCGGCTATATCCACTTCAAAAATGGAGCTACGGTGTTTTTGGAGTCTAGCTGGGCGCTGAATTTGCGGGTAAGCGGGGAGGCGATCTGCACCCTTTGCGGGACCGAAGCAGGCGCCGATATGTGGGACGGACTGCAGATCAACGGGGAGCGATTCAGCAAACTCTACGTCGAAAAAGCTCAACTTGAGCCGGGCAGCGTACCGTTCTATTCCGGTGACGACGAAAAGGACGCCGATGTCGAGGCGGCGATGTGGATAGAGTCCATTCTTGCGGACAAAGCTCCGATCGTATTGCCGGAGCAGGCACTGGTGGTGACGGAGATTCTCGAAGCGATCTACAAATCCAGCGAGACCGGAAAGCCGGTTTACTTCTAATTCACCGAAGAGGCAGCGATGCCGAATCGCAGCTTATAAATGTGTGGCCGGACTTGAATGCCCGGCCACAACGTGTTGATGTGTCAAATAATTTGTCATTCCGAGGCAAATGCCGAGGAATCTGCTTTTTCCCTTCTCTTTTCCGGGTTTCGCTTCTTTCGGGCTTTCGCGATTTACAGAAAATCAGATTTCTCACTTCGTTCGAAATGACATAATTTTTGTGTGGCCGGACTTGAATGCCCGGCCACATATTATTTGATCCAGCCCTTATTTTGCGACTACGTTAAGCCCCTCCTGCACATCCCCCTCGGATTCATTGGTGATTTCTTTGTTCACTTTGAATCGGTTGCCGGATATGACCGCGGTGGTGACGTTTTTGCCAAGCCTGATGTCTTTTCTCTCCATCCAGAACCGGCAGTTTGATATATTTATATCCCCGGAAAGCGCGTCGATTGTGTAAAGATCCGGGTGGCCGCCTTGATTCAGGAAAGTGCACTGGCTGAAGCTGACCGTACCTTTGCCGTCGATTTTGGCTATCTGTGATGCCGGTCCCCAGAATGAGCAGTTGCCGAGCTGCACGACGCCGTTATGGGTGTCGGCGATTTCCATAAAGATATCGGTCTTGTTGTTGCCCACAAACTCACCGTTTGTTATGAGCAATCCCGGCGGCTGGCAGTGATCGACCAGTATCGCTCTGCCGCACCAGTCCGCCCCTATGCCGAGGAAGTTGCCGTTCACCGACCCATCCTTATCGGCGGTAAAATGATACCCCGTCTTCGCCCCGAACACGAACGTGTTGTGCACATATTCCCAGTCCGTTCTTTTGAACTGAAACGCGACGAGGTTTTCGCCTATGTATTTGATCAGATCGTCCCATTTCGGGATATTTTCGGAACCTGCCCTGGCCCAGTAGTGCGGATTGAAATGGACATTTTCTATGCGGCCTATATCGGTGCATTTGTCGATATGGACTCCGATTTTAAGCGGACACCCGAAGCAGTTGCGGATATAATGCAATTCGTTTTTATACTGGCCGAAGTCGATGGCTTTGTATGGGTTCACAAAAGTGCAATCAATGACGCTGCCGTGCATCCCCTGGCCTTGAATTGTCCACGGATATGGCAACGTGCCCGGAATGCGTTGCTCCGGGTAGAAAAAGGTTATGCCCTTAACCGCGCTGGATGGATTGAGCATTATGCACGGCGGCCCGTTCTCATCGTCCTTGCCCGCATAGACATTAAAAACAGTGCCTTTGGAAAGCTGCGCGTGGTGTGGAGCTTCCCATACGCCGGCCAGAGTCACCCCTTCGGGCACGTTTAAGGGCTTATCTATTCGATATTTGCCGGCCTCCAGTTGAACTACGCCGCCGATGTTTTCCCCGGCATAGTCGAGCGCCTTCTGGATTGCGACGGAGTCATCTGCCGATCCATCACCTTTAGCGCCATAATCCTTCACGTTTACCGCCGCTCCTGCGCTGACTGCGAGAAACGCACAGGCTGCTACGGTTACAAGTGTAGTCAAGTTCATAACCCGTCCTCCAAATAAAATCAGCTACAGTATAAGGCAGAGGGCGGCTACTGGCAACAGCAGGGAAATCAATAAATGGGTAGAACTATATAAAAGAAAATAGGTAACAGCTCACGAATGATGAGTGCTCCTGTCCGTAGTGTCCGATCTCCGTCTCGGACTAGGCCGTTTAGAGGTTAGAAGTTGGAAGTTAGAGGTTAGAAGGTTTATTGAGAGGGTTCGAGTAGCCTCCAAATTTTGTCATTCCGAGGCGAATGCCGAGGAATCTGCTTTTTCCCTTCTCTTTTCCGGGTTTCGCTTCTTTCGAGCTTTCGCGATTTACGGAAAAGCAGATTTCTCACTTCGTTCGAAATGACATAGTTTGTGTGGCTGGGACAGAGGCCAGCCAATACAACCACTCGCGGAGAGTGAATTGTTACAAAAAAAGAGGAGACGCCGGACGGTGTTGCGGATAGGATATCGAAAAAGGGGCCTGAGAAAACCAGACCCCTCATATAATACTTATTTTCTTCGCCGCAGCCCTAAAGAGCCTGTCAGGGCTATCAAAGAGCATAGACCAACCAGCGACGACGGCTCCGGTACCTGCTCCAGTTTCACGATATAGCAGTAGTTTGCCGAGTAACCGTCGGTATAGTAGTTGACTCCCGCGTAAATATCGTTGGTGAGCGGGTCGAAGCGCAGAAATGTGACCGCAGGGGATTCCACATCTTCCCTGGTCAAAGTTGCCAGAGTCTCGATTGAAACGCCATCCCAGCGCCTGATTTTGGCCTGGCCGCCGGAGTTGTCGCTGAATAACAACTTGCCCGCGCCGTCAAACACCAGCCCTGCCGCTCCGTTCACGCCTATGGCGGCATCTGCGTCGGCAATCCCCAACACGTCGCCTTCCAGCGCTCCCTGCACATTCGCTGCGTTCCACATGTATATATTAGTGGCAAAGGGGAAGTTGCTCGGGCTGTAATACAGATTTCCGTCCGAATCCAGCGCGACAGGACCTGAATAGCCCGTCGCTGTCGCAACAGGCGTCACGTTGTTGGATGAGTCCAATGCATGTATCGTGTTGCCGGCGACAATATACGCGTTGTCTGCGTAGAAATCCATATCGTAGTTCCAGTCGAGTTGTACAATATCATTTGCCGTCCCTCCGGAAGCGGCAACTGAGCGGATCATTCCGAAGCTGGTGTCCGCGAAATAGACCAACCCGTCGTTATATCGCACGAATGACCCATAAACCGGGGATGCGTAGGTGTAAAGCGTTTTGACGGAGGCTCCGGATTGGGTGATCTCCCGCACGCTGTAGCCATCGTTGATGACATAATTGCCGTTGGGCAGCACATCGAACCCGCCCAGAAACGCTCCGGCGGGCATGGTGATAAACAAGTCGGTGCATTCATATTCCGCGGAGTCGAGCAACCCCGCAGCACAGCACGCCGATGTTGCAAAAACCATTGCAAGCAAGATGATGAGTGTGATTTTCTGTTTCATTTCTCCTCCGGTTTTTTAGTAGATTGTTATGTCGTTTTGAGGGTCGCTGAGCCGAACAATCGCCGAGCCGTCCTCGCTTCTGTCACATACTCCAACAGCGGAAAGATATGGCGTGTCGGCAACGGCGTATGCCGGGTTCGTCCAAGTCAGTTTAACGTTCGCGGACCCGTCGTTGATCACGCAAAACCCCGGCCCGGCGTCGACTTTTCTGCCCCATACCCGAACGCGCATACCGTAGGCCAGGTCATCGGCAAGGGCGTCGAGCCTCATCCCGACAGGGTTTGGAAGATCGCATTCGACTTCGGTGCATGTCCACATCGGGTCAGGCAGAGCAAACCCAAACGCGCCTTTTGAGATATGCCCGGTGATGGTCATTTTGTCCCCGAGCGCCACCTTTTTGCCATCGACCGCAACGGCGGTGTTGTAGATCACCTTCATAGCGGCCGATCTGTTCGGAGACTCTATAAAAAACGCATCGGGCAGGGTGGCTGTGACTATCGCGTCCGTAATCAGCGCATATTCTCCATCTGCCAGCTTCTTTGCCTCCCCGATCGATAAAGCGGGTCTGCATGCGGCCACCGCGTCTATTTCTGCCGATATTTCGCCTAATCCGGGGAAATAATCGCCGGCAACGGCATCGGTCAGCCGCACATATTTGAACCAGCCTATGTTTGCCTTAATTTCATTGCCCTCGGAATCGAGCGCGGGAACTCCGGGCGCGCTCTGAACCACCGCATCTGCAATATCGAACGCATCCCCTCCACCCGATACGTAGTCGAATCTTTCTGAGTTGAATCCGCTCGGCACGCTGGGTCGATCCGGCACGGTATATAGCTCCTCAGGCGTTCTATTTACATAACTGAACGGATTATTGCTGCCTGCTGTCGGCAATTCGATGGTTGGCGTGCAATCCGCATAGCCGTAAAGTCCTGTTGACGAAAACCCTGTGTCAGACGACGGGATATATGGATTCGGGCCGGGCGCGGGGATCAAATCGTTCGGCAGGATATTTGGCCGAATAAGATACCACTGATCGCCATCCTGACTGATCTCGACAAAGGCCGGCTCTTGCCATCTGAAGTTCGGGTCGGCATAAAGCGGCAGGTTTTCGGTCATACTCAGCCGAAAATAGGCGTTGCCGAATACTATGAAGTCCAGACCGTATGGATTTCGAGGGTCGTCTGCAACCGGAGTCGAGAAACCGACCATAACCCGGCCATTTGCATTAGCGGCGTCTCTGTCTCCTAGTGACACGCAGTAGCCGTTCTCATAGCTATGCGCAGGCTCATAAACCTGCCCGCCGGTCGGATAACCAAGGCACTTGAACGGGTCGTTGTAGAGCGGGTTGTTCACAAATTGCCCGGCTCCCGGCAGATACCATTCCGATTGGGTTATATCCGCAAACCAGGCTTTGGCAGACGCGGAGGCCGCCGCTGCAAAAGTCAGACACAGGATTATCGCAAGAGCAATTCGTTTCATTTTTCCAACCTCAATATAACTTCGCACTTCGGACCTCTTACCTCGGACCTCGAAAAAAGCAGACTTCTCACTTCGTTCGAAGTGACGTAGTTGTCGGCTATGTTCATAATCATTAGCAGGTCATTCCAATCATCGCACTCCCAATTTTGTCATTCCGAGCATAGCGAGGAATCTGCTTTTTCCCTTCCCTTCTCTCTCATTTATTATCAAACAGCGAGTTATCATCCGGGCCAAAGTAGCCTATGCCCTGCTTCTCATTGTTGCCGCCGTAGAAAAAGTTCGGCGGGCGGGTAAAGCTCATCTTTTCCGCGCTCACGTGTCCATCGCACCAGCCGACATTGGCCGACCCGTTGTGCCTGAAGTGAATGCTCGGCGTGGTAGGGTATGTCGTCGAGTCAGGAGAAACGTGATTAGGCGGCTCGGCGAACGAATACTGCATCGGCCCGGCATCGCTTGTTATAGCGGCATCGGTGAACATTACCGTGCGCGTGGGATTGGCGATGTCACCTGTGTGCGAGGCCGTCAAGTGTGAATTGGGAGGGTAGTTGCGGTAGGCTGTCCCGCCTACGTATGCCTGATTATATCCAAACCCGCCGCATCCGGCCTCAAAAGCGCCTTTCAAGCGAAGCGCCGTCGGGCATAATTTCAGCCCTCCCGACCTGCCCAAATATGCCCACAACGGCCCTTTGCCCGGCACAAACTCAGCTCCAATTCTGGGTCTTACTCCATGCCACCGGCGCAGGTTCGACCCGGAGATGTCCGATGCAGCAGGCACATAGACGCCGGAGTAGTCATCTGCGTAGGCGAGGTTGGCCGCAACGAGTTGTTTAAGCTGGGCGGCGCATCGAGTCTTTCTGCCCGATTCTTTGGCTACGCCGAACACGGGGAACAAAATGGCGGCCAGAATCGCGATGATGGCGATGACCACCAGCAGTTCGATGAGGGTGAATCCGCTGTACAAATAGAAACGGGCCTCTCGCCCATTTCGGATAAATTTTAGGACG
>JAAYKE010000088.1 GCA_012522575.1 Armatimonadota bacterium
ACATGATGGCGTGATATCTGCTTGGTTCCTATTCCTTTAACCCCACTTTCCATGGGGACATTATCCCACGGCAGTTAATGGGGACATAATCGCTCTGCATATACATGTTGCGTAAAATCCCTTGACGACATCGCCATATATCAATACACTAAAGGCAACATGCTAGCCATTTGGCTACCTTATGCATAAAGGAGTAGTATACACATGTCCTATATTCTTGCGCTTTTACTTGCAGGGGGCGCAACCATTGGATTAGCCGTCACATCGGACGCTGTTCCTCGACCGGAGCACCCCAGACCGGATTTTCAACGCAAAAACTGGCAAAATCTCAATGGCCAGTGGCAATTCGCCATTGATACCCAAAAGTCCGGTCTTGAAAAAGGATGGCACTCAGGAAACGATTTTCCGATGCAGATAACCGTCCCATTTTGTCCGGAAAGCAAGCTCAGCGGAATTGCGCATACAGATTTCCTTGAGGCGGTCTGGTACCGGCGCAAATTCACGGTAGACAACGCGCTAAAAGGCCAGCGGCTGCTGCTGCACTTCGGCGCGGTCGACTACGACTGCCGCGTTTGGGTCAACGGCCAACAGGTCATTCGTCACCGTGGCGGCCACACCCCGTTTTTTGCCGATATTACAGATGTAGTAAAAGCCGATGGCGACAACGAAGTAGTGGTTTATTCCGAGGATGACGAGCGATCGGGCGTTCAACCATTGGGCAAGCAGTCATCAAATCTCAAATCCGCAGGCTGCTCCTACACTCGAACCACCGGCATCTGGCAGACCGTTTGGCTTGAAGCCGTTCCGGATTCTCGAATCAGCAACATAACAGTGTGGCCAGATGCGCTCAACGGCAAAGCGTCCATTGCGGTAGATATAATCAATCCGCGCAAGGGCTTGGGCGTCGAGGTTGTGGCGACAGTAGACGGCAAAAGCGTTGCATCGGCGAAATCCGCGCAGTCTGCGTCCGCCAATATTCTGACCCTGGAAATACCCAATCCGACGCTGTGGGAGATCGGCGGGGGATTTCTGTATGATCTGAAGGTAAAACTCGTTGAGGGAACCAAAACGGTCGACGAGGTCGATTCATATTTTGGCCTGCGCGATGTTCGCATCGAAGGTGACCGCGTTCTTCTCAATGGAAAGTCCATATTCCAGAGGCTGGTTCTTGATCAGGGCTTCTGGCCGGATGGCATCTTCACTGCGCCATCGGACGATGAGCTTAGAGCAGATATCGAGCGCAGCATTGCATGTGGTTTCAACGGCGCTCGGCTGCATCAAAAGATATTCGAGCCTCGAACCCTGTATTGGGCGGACAAGTTGGGCTATCTGCTGTGGGGAGAGTTCCCCGACTGGGGAATAAACGTTCGACACCACGCGCAGGCGCGGGAGAACTTCAGACGCGAGTGGATAGATGTTGTTATGCGAGACCGCAGCCATCCGTCGATTATCACATGGGTCCCTCTCAACGAAGCGCGCTCCAACGGCCCACGATACGAGCCTGCGTTCTTTGTGGAGATATACAACCTCACCAAACAGCTTGACCCGTCACGACCGATCTGCGATACAAGCGGCTACACACACGTCAAGACCGACATCTGGGACCTGCACGACTACGACCAGAATGTGGAATCATTCGCGGCGAGATACGCGCAATTCGCAAAGGACCCCAAAACCGAAACGCTGGCGCGCAACGATGCGGAGCACGAGCCGCCATACCAGGGCCAGCCGATGATCGTAAGCGAATATGGCGGAACTTGGTGGAATCCTGCGCAAAAAGAGGGTAACGCCTGGGGATACGGCGACCGGCCAAAGGACGAAAAGGAGTTCCTCGACAGGTTTGCCGGCCTCGCCGGTGTCCTGATCGATAATCCACACATAGCAGGGCTGTGTTACACCCAGCTAACCGACGTCGAGCAGGAGGTAAACGGCCTGTATACCTACGACAGAAAGCCCAAGTTCTCTCCGGAGTTGTTCAAGAAAGCTCTGGATCGCAAGGCCGCAATAGAAGACTAATACATAAACCGAAGCGGGCGTGGCAAACTAACCACGCCCGCTGAAAATCTTACGACTGAGCGCAAAATCACACTACCTGTTCCCACACCGTCTGACTGCGGTGATCCAGTCCCGTAATCTGTGGAATCTCAAAACGATTTCCATCTACATCATTTATCAGATATCTGCCCGGCTCGATCTCGTGAACGCTGTCCCGCAGGCCGCGCAAAATAAACTGCCGCGGGCCGCGGTCGGTATCCACATCCTAGTATATCGCTCCGAATTCCTTTTTCGCCTCATTGATTTTGTGTATCTTAGGCACAAAATATCTTTTATCTATCTCCTGCTGCACGAGTGAGCGCGCCTCGCCTTCGATATCGTTGAGGTGGCGCAGCATCCCTATTTCATGCCCGTTTACCGCATCTAGCAAACCGATAAACTCGTGCAGTTCGCTGAGCGGAAACGCTCTCACCGCTCGCACCTTAAGATAGGTTCGATCGTCCTGCACGGTGAGCATAAGCGCATCTCCGCGCTGCGCGAAGGTCAAAGCGGATGGGTCCAGATATTCCAGTTCCCCGCCGTCATCGGTTTGATCTTTGTAATCCAGCGTCCAATCCGGCATTATCCGTTCACCGCCTTGATTTTCGAAAGCTCCTGCTGAATATCGACCAGTCGTCTGTAGACACCCATCTTCTCCATCAGTTCATCGTGGGTTCCTATCTCGGCAATTTTGCCCTCTTCGAGCACGATCAACCTGTTTGCCTGCCTCAAAGTAGACAGCCTGTGCGCGATCGCCAGCGTGGTCCTGTTTTTGACGAGCCTGGACAGCGCCTGCTGTATCTGACTTTCCGCCTGAGTGTCGATCGATGACGTCGCCTCATCAAGAATGAGGATTTTTGGGTCGCTGAGTATGGCTCTGGCGATCGAGACCCGCTGTCTCTCCCCTCCCGACAGTCGCCCGCCGCGTTCGCCGACCTGTGAGTCATACCCATCCGGCAGTTTCATAATGAACTCGTGTGCGTTAGCCGCCTTCGCCGCGCGGATCACCTCTTCCCTGTTCGCATCAGTACGCGAGTAGGCGATATTGTCTATGATAGTGCCGTTAAACAGGAACGGATCCTGCAGGACAACGCCTATCTGGCTGCGAATATCATTCATCGCAATATTGCGCACATCGACCCCATCGATCAGTATTTGCCCGTCATTGACATCATAAAATCGACAAATCAAGTTGATCAACGTGGTCTTGCCTGCGCCGCTGTGCCCAACCAGCCCGACCATTTCACCCGGCTTTATATGCAGACAAACGTCTTTGAGGACAGGGTTAATGGGTTCATAACCGAAATTGACGTTACGAAACTCAATTTCGCCGATCATATTCGGAATCCGCTTCGGTTCCGCTACGTCCGCAACCTCCACTTCCTGATCCAGCACCTCAAATATGCGCTCAGTAGCGGTCAGGCTGTTGGAAAGGAAGTCGCTGGAGCGGCAAATGGTCTGGAAGTTGCCGGAAAACATTGCGTAATACTGCAGGAATGCCAGCAGAGTGCCGAGGGTGATGCTGCCGTGCAGCACCTGAATGCCGCCAACCGTCCATATAATGGCGGTGCTGAGGCTGTTCAGCAGGGTGATCGACGGCCAGAATGTCGCCGATGCCGCCGCAACCTGCGCATCGGCGGTGTATACGTCGTTGACCCGCTTGTTGAAGCGCTCCATCTCCTGCTCTTCCCGCGCAAAGGCCCTGATCACCCGAATCCCGGATAAGGCATCGTGCAAAACCGCGCCGACTCGAGACCACATGTGCCAATATCTATGCCATTGTCTCTTGAGCCGCCTGAAAAATTCACCGATAACAGAGCTATCAACGGGCTGGGGATAAGCGCCCACAGCATGAGTTTGGGAGACAGATATACCATCCACGCGATCGCGCCGATAATTTGCAGCGTGCTTGCGAGGTAGTAGGACAGAAGCTGGTTCATAAAGCTGTTCAGTGCGCTCGTGTCCTGTGTGACGCGAGACATAATAGAGCCGACCTGTCTCTTGTCGAAGTAGTTGAGGCTGAGGCGTTGAAGAGCCTGATACAGGGCCACTCGAATATCCAGCGTCAGCCTTCCAGAAAGCCACGCCGCCTGTCGGCCCTGGGTCATTTGGATGCGCCACGATATCAGCCACATCAAAACATAGGCCAGCACTATCGTAATCAGAGCGCTCAGGCGCGGTTGATCGGGAATATGCAGCGAGACCGGCAGGTGCACCACTTTCGGGCCAAGGTTGTCGACGAACGGCTTCCAAAGCCACGGAGCCGCCAGCCCCAGAGCCGTCCCCAGCAGCATCAATAAGGCGTTGCCGGTCAGTTTGCGCCAATACGGCCTGGTCAAACCCAGCAGACGTTTCAGAACCGCCGTTTTGTTGAGGCACGCAGGGCATACTTTGGTTCCCTCAGGCAGAAAACGTCCGCAGCTTTCACAGCGTCGGTTGGTTTCATCGTGGGTCGGAGGTATTTCTTCGTCCCGTGACAGGTGCTCGAGCGCACGCGCCACTTTGGCAAACCTGGCCGCATAGGTGTGGGTATAATGCAGCAGGTCTATCACCTTGCCATCTACGCCGACTTCCAGCACGCCGCTGCCCACCAGAAACTCTGCGTTGACGCTCTCAATGGCCCTCAACGGGACTGCGTGGAGCAGTTTGGCTTCGCCATTGTCATTGAGAAAGACATAAGCGGTATCGTCGGTGGCAATAAGCCATCGCTCGCCAAACTTAGCGCTTCCGTCGATGTCCGTCGATACGGCCAGCTTTGTTTCCCCGTTCTGGCCCGCAAGTTTTCGCAGTTCGCGATCGACGGAATCCGGTAACGGTTCCACTATAGCCATTTGTCAATTCCTCATTTACCTGACCGCTTAAATGCGGGCAATACACAAAACGCATTATAGCACTGCTTCATTGCGTAGTCTACCCTTATACCGGTCATCCTGCACAGAATAGGAGAAATAATAACAATAAATGAGCAGCGACCTTCAAGTTAACACAAGCGCTGCCTTAAATATACGCATTTTAGACTTCACGAATCCTTAATATGCGATATTTTGCACGTATGCTGATGCTGAAAAGGCTCAACTAACCATCCTCAAGACCAATTTCCCACATGCGTTCCAGGTCTTTGCGGGAGTAGCTCTTAAATGCTATCAAAGTATTTGTGCGCACTATGCCTTCCATTTTGAGCAGATTCTTCGTTACGACATCGGCAAGCTGCTCATGTTTTTTTACGCGCACAATGGCGACAAGGTCATAGTCGCCGGCTACCGAGTAGACTTCCTTGACGCCCGGCACATCGGCTATTTGTTCAGCGGTCTCCGGCAGCTTATCCCGCTCTCCCTGAATCAACACTATTGCGGTCACCATATAAATGTACCTCCGAATATATACCAACAATTATGTTCTATCGACTGCCGGCGGCGTCCTTCGACAATTATATCTATTTAACTGCCGCAGCGTATTTTGTTTATTGCCCATTGGGCAGCCTCGCGCAAAACGGCGTTCTCATCGGCCAGCATTTCAATCAAAGCCGGACATGCAGCCTCACAATTTATGTTGCCTGCCGCAATTGCAGCGTTGCGACGAATTCTGGTACGGCGCATCCATCCTATGGAGCTTTTGGCCACGATATTGTTAAAATCCGACCTCGTCAAATTGATCAGCCCAATAAGTTCGGGCGACTTTCCGGGAAACGTATTTACTGCAAACTCCGGGCTGGTCGGCTGGATACCCTTATTATGCGGACAGACCTGTTGACAGGTGTCGCAACCGTAGATTCTATTGCCAATCATCTCCCGGTGTTGTTCATCTATCGCACCTGAACTCTGCGTCAAGGCGGATATGCACCGCGTTCGGTCAATGATGCCTTCCTGCTTAATGGCATTTGCCGGGCAGGAGTCTATGCAGATCGTGCATTTCCCGCATATACTTTTCTGCGGCTGGGCGTCGCAGCGCAGCGGCAGGTCGGTCACGATTTCGCCCAGCACAACCCACGAACCATAACCATCCACAAATACGTTTCCGTTTTTACCCGGTCGGGCGATCCCCGAAAGAACGGCCAGTTTGCGCTCCGGCAACGGGCAGGTATCGACGCATACCGTCGTGCGAGCGTCCGGATGCATACGCAAAACGGCATCGGTGACTAATTGCAGTTTGGCTCTCAGTACGCGATGGTAATCCACGCTTCTGGCGAATCGAGCCACCAAACCAGTCGAAATCGGCCCGCAATCTGCTTCAACTTCCGGGGCAAGATACGATATTGCGGCGCACACAACGGATTTTGCCCAGGGAAATTGACCGATGACCTCGTCGATTGCGGGAGCTATCCCAATCGCGGCCAGTCCCGTTTTATTTGAGCTGTCTTTCAGCAAATCTATCATTATGCTATTGTATCAGATTCCAAACGGCCATCTCATTCAGTCGATTTTGCGAAGCTGTCAAAGCCTAAATTATGAGTGTAACTGCTCACGAATGATGAGTACTCCTGTCCGTAGTGTCCGATCTCCATCTCGGACTAGGCCGTTTAGAGGTTAGAAGTTGGAAGTTAGAGGTTAGAATGTTTATTGAGAGGGTTCGAGTAGCCTCCAAATTTTGTCATTCCGAGGCGAAAGCCGAGGAATCTGCTTTTTTTCTTCCCTTTTCCGGGTTTCGCTTCTTTCGAGCTTTCGCGATATACGGAAAAGCAGATTTCTCACTTCGTTCGAAATGACATAGTTTGTGTGGCCGGGACACAGACCAGTCACTACAATCACTCACGAAGAGTGAGTTGTTACGTTATGAGTGTTATAAGACAAAATCGTTCTGCTGAGATTGATAGATGCCTGCAACGGGTATAAAACCAGGCAGGAAGCATGCAACACGACGTGCAACTCACACATAAACCACAACAAACAATAAGCCGATGGCAGAATCTGATAATAATATCATCGAGAAGATAGACAATGTCCCGGATTGGATATGGGAGGTCAACGCACAGGGCGTCGTCACCTATTCCAACAACGTCGTCTCCCAGACTCTGGGCTATGAGCCGGAGCAGATAGTCGGGCGACCCCTGCTTGACTTTGTGCCGCAGGACGAGGCCGGTCGATGCAGCGAAATGATTCGTCAGGCAATTGATGAAGGCCGGCCTATCAGAAATATAGTCTCCATATTTCTGAGCAAAGATAATAAAATCCGGACAATGGAGGTAAGCTGCGTGCCGATCTCCGGAGAACCCGGCGGGCTGCGCGGCATTGCCAGAGACTTAACCGAGCGTCGCCACGCCCAGTATTTGGCCGAACAGGTACTGGAACACTCACGAGCAGGCGTCTTTATATTGCAGGACGACCTGCTTGTTTTTGTTAATCCCCGTATTTGTGAGTTGATGGGCTACGCCCAAAGCGAGGTGCTCGGCACGCCGATATGGCGCTATGTGCATCCTGATGATGCCGGATGGCTGCTCGAACGCCAGGTTCATCGTTTGGCGGGCAAGCCTGTATCAACCGATGTCGTGGCTCGAGGCATTACCAAGACCGGGGATATCCGTCACTACGACCTGCGCATCTCGTCGATTTACTTCAAAGCCGCGCCTGCGCTGCTGGTAAACGCGGTCGATATCACCGATGCAGTGCATGCAAGGGAGGCTCTTGCCAGAAGCGAGCAGAACTTCCGCGCGCTTGTCGAAAAAACCAGCGACTGGATATGGCAAACAGACGAAAATCTGGTCTACACCTATGCCAGTCCAAGGTCAAAGGAGCTATTTGGCTACGAGCCGGAGGAAATCGTCGGCAAAACGATGTTCGATTTGATGCCTGCCGGAGAAGACCGTCGAGTTCGCAGCACATTCGCACAATTGCTCGAAGAGCAAAAGCCGATGAGCATGATCGAGAACCGAATGCTGCACCGCGATGGCCATACTGTCATTGTGGAGACCAGCGCAGAGCCGATCTTTGTCGATGAACAGCTTCATGGATACCGCGGAATCGACAGGGATATTACTGCCCGCAAAGACGCCGAGGGTCGCCTGCGCAAGGCGCTTTCGGAGATGGAAATCGTATTTCACGCATTCCCGGATATATATTTCTGGCTCGATACCAAGGGAGTCATCCTGCGTTACCAGGCGTCTGATATGTCCGAGCTATACCTGGCCCCGGAAGATTTTATGGGCAAAAAAATGTTCAAGGTGTTGCCGAAGGAGGCGGCTGACAAATTCCGAGAAGCCCTGCGCGAGGTGGTTCGCACCGGTTCGATGGTATCGACAGAATATGCGCTGGATATAGGCGGAGAAAACAAATATTACGAAGCCCGACTTATGCCGCTTCCGGATAATCAGGTGCTGGTTATCATTCGCAATATAACCCAGCGTTTTCTTGCGGATATCTCCATTTCCGAATCGCGTGAAATGCTGGAACTGGTGCTTGCAAATATCCCTCAGTATGTGTTCTGGAAGGATACCAACCTGACATACCTTGGGTGCAACGACAATTTTGCACGTGCTGCAGGGGTGGGCAGCCCGGAGAACATTGTCGGCAAAACAGACTACGATTTGTCGTGGACGAAAGAGCAGGCGGATCACTACCGCAAGTGGGATCGTCAGGTGATTGACGGGGACAAACCCGCGCTGCACATAGAAGAAGAACAGCTCAGAGCCGATGGCAGCGAGGTTTGGCTGGACACCAATAAAGTCCCGCTGCACAACCTCAAAGGGGAAGTAGTCGGCATCCTCGGCGCTTACGAGGACATCACCGAGCGTCGCCTGGCCGAGCAGGCCATTCAGGAAGCGGAGGCAAAATACAGAAGTCTGGTAGAGGAAACGATGGTTGGAGTCTATATGATTCAAAACGATCGTTTCGTCTATGCGAATCCTCGCATGCTGGAGATATTCGGCGCAAAGGAATCAGATATGCTGACGCTATCTCCGCTGCATTTCGTAGCCCCGCAGGATCGAGCGCATGTGGCGGAGAATCTGCGAAAGCGCCTCAGCAGAGAAGTGAAAACCATTCGCTATGCGTTCAAGGCGGTGCGTATGGATGGCACGCCGATAGATGTGGAGGTCCACTCCGCTGTGATTGATTATCTCGGCAAACCTGCGATAATCGGCTCTCTGCTGGATATTACAGAACGAAAACGATATACGGAGTCCCTGCAGGAAAGCGAAGAGCGATATAGAAGACTGTTCGAATTCAGCCCGGATATGGTTTTTTTGATCTCCGGGATTACCGGAACGTTTACCGCAATGAACCCGGCCGTCACCCGCGTGCTCGGATATGCGCCGTATGATGTGCTCGGCAAGAGTCCGGGTGAGATCAGCCCGGAGTTTCAGCCAAACGGCAAATCCTCTGCCGAAGAAGCCGACAGGCTTGTCAGCAAACAGGTGGGCGCTCCCACGCAAAGATTCGAGTGGGTTCACAAAAAAAAGGACGGCACGCTCGTCGAATGTGAAATCAGCCTCATGTCATACAGGTTTCACGGCGAAGATCTCGTCCAGGCGATAGTGCGCGACATTTCGGAGCGCAAACGGGCCGAGGAAAACAAACGACGGCTCGAACAGGAACTCGACAGGCAGAAAAGGGTCTTCTACAGGGAGACCATTCTAAGCGTAACCGGAGGCAAGCTCGATATTTGCGATTATATCGACGTCGAGTCCTATATCGTAAACGCATCCGGCGTCGTGGATGTCGAAGAAACATCCCGCGTCAGCAGAGCTCGCCGTGAGGCGCGAACCCTGCTCGAACAATACGGGCTGGTCGGGGAACGCCTGGACGCATTTATGATAGGCGTCGGGGAGGCGATTACCAACGCAGTCAAACACGGGATAAGCGGCACGGTCCACGTAGGTCATAACGACACCTCAGTTTGGACGGTAGTATCGGATAAAGGGGATGGGATCGAGTCGCTGATTCTGCCAAGAGCCGTGCTGTTCAGAGGATTTTCCACAAAACCGTCCCTGGGGTTGGGATATTCGATCATGCTCGATGTAAGCGACAGGATATTGCTGAGCACCGGGCCGCAGGGCACTAATGTGGTTCTCATTAAGGATAAAGTCGAAAGCGACCTGATGCTGTCGACAGAGTTCCTGCCGGACACCTGGGACGGCATCCCCGGCTGACATTATCAGTGTTTCGGGACTCACGTTCAAATCCCGAAACACCCTCTATTGATAAGCTATCCTAATCCTTGGATGGCGGCGCAGGAGGCTGCGAGGCCGCATTGTTCTCGGCAAATGCCTCCTCCCAGTTCACCCTGCCGGTCAACTGCATCATCGCGGCCAGCGTAAGGATCGCTCCGATAGTGATCGTCAGCCCCGTGTAGCCCTCGAAGAAGAATGCGTATGCAAACAGTACGAGGAACACAAACTGCCAGAACCCTGCGGATCGTATCGCGAACTTCCAATCCACAACCAGCCGGATGTAGCTGATGGTGAGCAGCAGTGAGACCGCCGAGGCAATCAAAAAAGAGCCGAACGGAGCCACGTGATCCACAAGATAGGAAAACAGCAGGTGGAACGAGAAGAACGTCGCCGCCATAAACAAATAGTGAATCGGATGCAGCTTCACGCCCTTGACTGCTCCCAGTATCAGCAGCACCGCAAAGAAGAAAAAGAGCGATACCGGCGCGAAGAAGCTGATCTTGCTCGCCAGTCGTCCCGGCTGCAGCTTCTGCGGCATGCTGATTCCCACTTTCGACCCTGAAACGAGATCGCCATACTTCCAGTTCAGTTTCCAGCCATTGTCGACCATAGTCTTATCCGTGGGCGACAGGCACTTCTCAGGGAAGTCTATGTCTTTGCAGTTGGTAACCACCGTAGCGCTGAAGTCTCTTACGCTGGACATGGCTTCATTGCTGGCGAACTGGTACTGCCAGCTATCCAGACCTTGTGAGCCATAGGAAAACTGCACATCCGCCGCTTCGCCCGGGTTCAAATTGACCGGCGCTTTCATACCTTCGCTGAGATTGCCCCTGGGCGACACGTTCTTGCCCTGGACCGTGATCATCACGTTGTTGAAAGCGACTTGATCATCCGGGAAGTAGAGCTGGACGTAGAAAGTTCGCCTGTCGCTGAACTCGTTTGTGAATGCGTAGTCGCCCTGGAATTTAACTTTGTAGGTGCTGTACCAGAGAAGCCCTTTCCTGCGCTGATCAAGATCTATTTTGGTCTCTATTCTGCTCTTTGAAAGCACAACGGCGTCGTCGCGCCTGACATCCGTGACAGTCTTTTTACCTTTGGCGTCCACGCTGGCGACCTTCTCGATGTGGGTGGTCCAGACCGTCGGCGCTCGTTGAATCTGCGGCGTGCCCCAAAGCTGATGAATCGTGGATTTCCCGGAGGAGAACCTGCCGTCCTCGTTGCCTGACCCCAGTGTGGAGCGGGAATTGTCGGTTCGCAAGCTGGTGGTCCCGCCCAGCACCATCCAGGCTATAGAGGTCACAGCAAAAATGAATACTACCGAAGCGATCTTCTTCGCGTTCATGTCCGAGTCTCCTTTGCATCTGCCACACCCGGTTGTCTGGACACGGTTTTGCGTTATGCGATTGATGGCGGTTGTCGATGTCACGGAATTTTAGCACAGCATGCCTGACATCGTCAAAAATATTTTTCTGTGTTTCGGGATGCCAATTATGTAGAGCGCCATTCAAACCTGGAAACACGCAACACGAAATCATACATATAAACATAACGACATTAGAGTTCTCAAAAAAACAACAATATTGCCCCTTGACAAATTATGTCAGTGAGTATATAAAGCAGTGGGTTGACTGGCAAGTTAGGGGAGGGCTTACCGTCGATTAGTGCACTCTGCTGAAACGTCATTTCGAAGCACGCACCCGAAGACCTGCTCCGCGTGCGCTGCAAAGCGTATTTCGAGGCGTTCGAAAAGACGTAAGCCGATGGTAGCTGAATTGCACAGGGCGCTTTTTGCCGGTGAGTTGTAACCGGGCAGGGAGTCTAAAACCTCGCTTGGCTTATCGATAGATACCACGTGTCAGACAGTTCCGCGTATATACTCTGATCTTAAGGATATGCTTCAGGGAGGCGTCGAATTGCCACGGTTTGCTTTTGACGTCAATCGATCGCTGAAAGTCGTCATCGTATTGGTCTTGCTGCTGTTTGTCTCGAATATTGCACACGGCGGCGGGTCGCCGCGTGCTGTTTTGCTTGTCGAGAACACATGTAGCAGCGTGTCCAGGGAAATTTCCAACTACTATGCCTCCGCGCGAGGCATACCGGCCAGCAACCGCTGTAGAATAAGATGCTCCACAAACGAACTCGTCAGCCGAAATGAGTGCGAGAAAAATATTGTCGCTCCAATCAGGCAGTTTATTCAGGATCGCGACCTCGTTGATGAGATAGACTACATTGTCCTGACGAAGGGAGTGCCCCTGGCGGCGGACTACGGATTTGCAACCGGCGCGCTCTCTATTGCCAGTGTCCTGACATGCATCGACGATCCCGGCGTGAGTTCGTATATTGAAAATCCCTATGGCCCTCTTTCGTGGAATCCGGTCGAGGTCGCCTTTTCCCACAAGCTCAATTTGTGCGGCCGCAGCATTTATCTCGTTACCAGGCTCGATGGATACACAGTAGAGGATGTTTGCGCGCTCATCGACCGCAGCGTAAACTGCGACGCCGCCATCGGCCCTGTTATGCTGGACCTCAAATATCTGGGCAGCAATCCCACCGGGTCGAGCGCGGCTCTCAATGAAAGACTTCGCAATGCCAACAACATACTTCTGCAGCGCAACATACCGACCATATTCGACGATACTGCGACGTTCTTATCAGGCGGCAGCGGCCTGATGGGCTATTTCAGTTGGGGAAGCAACGACCCTTCATATACGCGCGCAGCTTACAATAGCAATATGTTCGCCGCAGGTGCAATAGCGGACTCCTACGTATCCAACAGTGGCCGAACTTTCAACCCGACAAGCGGAGGGCAGTCACTTGTCGCTGACCTCATATCGCAGGGCGCGAGCGGCGTATGCGGATATGTCTCCGAGCCGTATGTGGCCTATGCGACCTATCCGGATATTTTGTTCAACAGATATACCAAGGGTTATAACCTGGCCGAAAGCTTCTATGCGGCGTGTCCGTTGCTATATTGGAAATCCGTGGTGATAGGGGACCCTCTGCTGGCTCCGTATGCGACTCAGCCTGAAATCTCCGTAGTTCTTCCGAGCGATCCCCTTACCGGCGTCACACAGCTTACGGCGGATGTGAGCGATCCGAAAGGCGTTGCGCGTGTGGATTTCTATATTAATGGAGCGGAGGTGGGTTCCAGCAGCAGCGAACCATATACCGTAACTGTTGATACCAGTCAATATCACGTCGGCATCCACACTATCGCAGCAAGAGCGGTGCAGGCCGGCGCGGTCGCATCTGAGGGCTGGGCGGCAACGGAGGTTGGCATAGTAAACCCCGTCTCTCCGCTGCGAGTTGTGGCCGATGCGTTTGGTTGCGAAGACCAGCAGGGGATAATATGCTCAGACGTGGTGGTTACGACTTCAACTGAGGATATGGGATCGGCGGAGTTTTACGTGCAGGAGTTGAACGGCTCCAGCGGAGTCAGGGTCATCTGGACAGGGCAGGTCTCCGAAGGGGATGTAGTATCCATTGAAGGGATGCTGGTCACGCAGAACGGGGAAAGAAGCATCCTGGCCGACAGCGTTATTATCGAGAATCAGTTGCTGACCCCGCCAGGCCCGAGGGGGATGGTGAACAAATCCGTAGGCGGAGGGGATTTCTGTCCAAATACTCCCGGCGTTACAGGGGGAGCAGGGCTGCGGAACCTGGGCTTGCTGATAAAGAGCTGGGGCAGAGTTACTTACGTCGGCGATGAAACTGAAGATTTCTTCTATATAGATGATGGAAGCCGGCTTGATGACGAATCCGGGCATGTGGGATTGCGCGTGAAATCCCGACACCTGATGAAACCGGCAGTGGGAAGGTATGTTGCGGTTACGGGTATCAGCAGTTGTCAGGCTGTCGGAAGCCGAATTATCCCTGTTATAAAAGTGAGGCGGCAGGGGGATATTAAAGATTGATCAAGAATTGACATCGGTAATAATACCGGATTTTATACGAATCAATATAATCCCTTGACAGGCGCACATTGCTAAAGTAGAATGCAACCGGATGAAATGGCAATATATGCCGTGGGTAATGGCGCGACCCGTACGGCTCGCTGAATAATATAAGCGCCGGTAACCTGTAAGTCGGCACTGAGCTTTATGCTATGTCTCCAGTGTCGGAGCTAACAAGGAGGAGAATGTAGTGACTCGATCTTATACTCGTCTAATGGCTGTGGTGGTGGCGCTGCTTATGGCAATGTGCGTTGCTGTGTCAGCGGATACCGTTGTTCTTTCGTCAACAGATACGATAACCGGCGCCGGAGGCATTCAAAGTGTAACTTGTAATGCGGTTGTTACCAAGGGGTTGGACAATATTTTCACATATACCTACGAATTGGTTTTTGAAACTGGCGATGCGACGATTCATACCTACATTGTACAGAACCCAAACAACGTGAACTTCTTCGACGCAGCTAATGTCCCGGCAAGTGGCGCAAGTTCGTTTCTGAATCCGGCGGATGGGGACTCTGACTGGTTGCAGTGGGCTAATGGCAATATCCAGCAGGGCGGTATTTGCACATTCAGCTACAAATCCGCCTACGCTCCGATGTTTGACATCAAAGGCTGGCAAATTACTATTAACGGCGGAAGCTCGGCTGTAGGAAGGACTATCGTAATGGGGGATACTATTCCGGAGCCGGGCAGCGCGCTTGTTTTGCTGATGGGTGTTGCAGGGCTTGTTCCGATGGCCATAAGACGCCGACGCAAATAGGTGGTTGTATCAGAAACATGCTTGCCGGGTATATATAATAAACGCGTGGCGTTTTTGGGAGGGTAGCATGATTAAAATAACAAAATATGCGGTTGTGTTTGGGTTGATTGTCGCGTTGACGGGCGTTGCAGGCGTGTCCGGCTGGGCCGAGCCTGCTAATCCGTACGAAAGCACCCTTGTTGGCATTGCTGTGCCATTTACGAATCAACTGACAGCGCTCGTTACGGACAATCCGGATGGGTCGTATCACTACGAATATACGCTGGTTTTCGAAAATGCGGCTTTTTTCGGTCAGCCGCTCACCTCATTCAGCGTGGGAAACATCACCGGTGTTCCGTTTTGGAATCAGTGGTGTGACTTTGACTTTACATCGGCCTCCAGCTTAGATTCTGTCTACTGGTATGTCGACGTGCCACAGGGCAATACGGTTCATTTTTCCTATGACTCAGCGGCGGAATTCATGCTCGTCGATGTTACTATGAATGCCGGGTTGCCGGCGGATGGACAGACCCTTGGAATGAAGCCAATACCGGAACCGGGCGCGCTTGCGACTTTGGCATTTGGATTGCTCGGAATCGGATGGACGAATATAAGACGACGACGATAATATAAAACACAACATAATGTTTTGCAGGCCGGGGCGCAGTCTCCGGCCTTTTTATTGTGCGGGTGGCCGATTCGATGTCCGAAGTTCGAGCCGATATCGCCACCCCATTCCCAACATCTAACCTCAAGACCTCATCATTTGTGAGCTGTTACTCTTATGCAAGTACCTTGACCGGCTTGGGCGGGCGGCATATAATTGTTTGAGCGGCACGGAGGCGTGGCCGAGTGGTTTAAGGCGGTGGTCTTGAAAACCATTGGACGAAAGTCCCAGGGGTTCGAATCCTCTCGCCTCCGCCATTGTATTTGCAGCTATATCCGCATTGGAAATTGAAATAGTTTCCCTTTTATTCCGAATTGCCTTTCGTGTCGGCGATTGCTCTGATAAAATAAAGCACAGGAATCTTAAGTTTTGGGGTGAAGCATGTCACGATTGCGTATATCTAAATGGTTTGCCTGCGCTCTTCTGTTGATAGCTGTTGCGGCTATCGTCTTTGCGGCGTCTTTAGATCCGGCCATTATCGGCAAAGACTATCCGGATCAGTTTGCCTCATTCAAAAAGACCGCCATTGACAAGGATTCTACGCCATACGGCGGCTCGAAGCCGTACGACAAACTGGAGAGAAATCCCGCGCTCAAACGGCTCTACGCCGGATATGCGTTTGCTGTGGAATATAATGAGGAACGCGGACATCACTACTCGCTGATCGATCAGAAAACTACCAGGCGAGTGGAGGTCGCGGCTCAGCCTGGTGCGTGCGCAAATTGCCATGCGGCGGAGGCTCCTGAACTCATCGAACAGATGGGATGGGAGAATTTCAACAAGACCCCGCTCAAGGAACTCTCAAGAAAATTGCACCACGGAGTCACCTGCGTGGACTGCCACGATCCCGAAACGATGGAGCTGCGCATATCCAGGCCGGCATTTATCAATGCGATGACCCAGCGCGGCATGGACGTGTCCAAGGCCAGTCGACAGCAGATGAGAAGCTATGTCTGCGGACAGTGCCATAGCGAGTATTATTTCAAGGGCGAAAATAAACTGCTCACCTTCCCCTGGCAAAACGGGCTTACGGTCGACGATATCGATAAATACTACGAGGAAATCGGTTTTTCTGATTGGACGCATGGGGAAACCGGCGGTCAGGTCATCAAAATCCAGCATCCTGACCTTGAGACCTGGAGCACCAGCATACATGCGAAATCCGGCGTAAGTTGTGCGGATTGTCATATGCCGACGATCAAAAATGACGACTACGGCTACACCGACCACTGGATTCGCAGCCCGCTGCTGACGGATATGTCGGCGTGCAAGAAATGCCATCCGAGAAGCGAAAAATTGCTCAAAGATCGAGTGGCTCTGATCCAGGATCGCACGGCTGCCCTGCTCAAAGACACCCAAATCGCACTGCTGGATGCTGTGGACGCCATCAAGGAAGCCAAACAGTCCGGCGCTAGCGACGCTGATCTGGCAAAAGCGCACCAGCTTTATCGATCCGCTCAGTTGAGATGGGACTTTGTCTATTCAGAAAACGGCATGGGATTCCATAGCCCGCAGGAATCGGCGCGCGTTCTAGCCACGTCCATAGACCGTGCAAGACAGGCTCAATTGGCCGCTGTATCGGCAAAAAAGTAGTCGCTGGCCTCTGTCCCAGCCACATAAACTATGTCATTTCGGACGTAGTGAGAAATCTGATTTTCGTAAAACGCGAAAGCCCGAAAGAAGCGAAATGCAGAAAAGGGAAGGGAAAAAGCAGATTCCTCGGCATTTGCCTCGGAATGACAAA
>JAAYKE010000185.1 GCA_012522575.1 Armatimonadota bacterium
CTCGACCGTCGGCAGGGTGATCTGGCCGTCGGTTGCATCCTGACACATCATCACGAGTTCTTCAAGTGTGTAATCGCCTTCGATGATATGATACCGGAGAACACTATCCTGAAATTCCGTATCGTTCAGGAACATTGAGGACGTCTCGTTATCCAGGTCATTGAATGCCTCATCGGTCGGCGCGCATACAATGTAGGTACCGTTTACATCAAGCGCCTGGAAGACAGCGGATCTGTTCACGGCATCGGCGAACGTTGTCAGATCCCCCTCACCCAAAAGCCCTGCAACAATTTCATCGGCTACGTTCGCGGCCGGCACCTCCTCCGTCGGGGTCGGTGTCACGTTCTCATCCGGCGTGGGTGCCACTTCCTCGCTGACGGTCACGTTGACCATATCCGCGGCGAGCGGTATGATCGGCGTGTGGTCGTTATTGACCAGCTGGACCGAGAGGTTATGCTCACCCGACGTCACGCCCTCCCAGGTGTAGGAGGTGTTCGTCGAGATAGCGTAGCCGCCGGTCTCGGGGATGGCAGGCTCGTTCTCATCCGTCGGTATAAGGGCATCCAGGTAGTAGTGCAGGTGCCCCTCGCCCGGCACGTTCTCCTGACCTGTGGGCTCGACCAGTGTGAAGTTCGTGACATCCACGCTCACCGTAACGTTTCCAGCGGCGACATCGGCACCCCCCTCGGGTGCGGTGATGTTGACGCTCGCTTCAGCGACCGGTGTCACGTTCTCATCCGGCGTGGGTGCCACTTCCTCACTGACGGTCACGTTGACCATATCCGCGGCGAGCGGTATGATCGGCGTGTGGTCTTTATTGACCAGCTGGACCGAGAAGTTATGCTCACCCGGCGGTACATCCTCCCAGGTGTAGGAGGTGTTCGTCGATATGATGTAGCCGCCGGTCTCGGGGATGGCAGGCTCGTTCTCATCCGTCGGTATCAGAGCATCCAGGTAGTAGTGCAGGTGCCCCTCGCCCGGCGCGTTCTCCTGACCTGTGGGCTCGACCAGTGTGAAGTTCGTGACATCCACGCTCACCGTAACGTTTCCGGCGGCGACATCGGCACCCTCCTCGGGTGCGGTGATGTTGACGCTTGCTTCAGCGACCGGTGTCACGTTCTCATCCGGCGTGGGCGTCACATTCTCCGCCGCCCCCGACACACTCGCGAAGACATTCAACGTGTATAAAGCATTCTCCACGGAGTGATCCGGAGGCCCGTAGGAGAAGATAATCTCATCCCCATCGGCCACGCCTGTCACAGCAGGGCCGGTCGTAGCCACCTCGTCATTCACCCGGAATATCCAGGCGTGCGGAGTCTCATTCAGTACCTCGTTCTCAACGCCACCAATCGATAGAATGCTGAGATTCCCCTCTTCAGGAGAGAGATCCAGAGCAACCTCGTACTCAAAGGCTCCCTGGATCGAGGCTGCATCAAGCGCCCCGAGTACAGTTGCCCGGGGCACCTCATACGTCTCAGTGCTGTTTGTGGGCGTAATGTTCACATACTCATCAGAATTCAGTTCGACAGGCCCCGCTCCGATCAGGATTGCCGCGCCTGCGGCAACGACCGATAAGAGAAGAACAATGCCCAAACTGAACAGTAAGGATCGTTTCATGTATATTCCCCCTTGCGGGTGAATGAATGTCCAGAGCAATATAAAAATATTTCTATAATAATATTACCACGCGGATATCAGGTAAAATAACTAAATATTGAGGAACAACCGGCATTCACACCCACATCACCACATCCTCCGATCGCGGAACAATCCCCGGTCAGGTCGGACGATGGGGTTTTGCTCGCAGAGACAGCTCCCACCCGGTAGCGCCGCACAGATCGGTGCCTCTGGATAACTTGAAGCATTGTCACTGACCGGGCACAGGCAACCAGCATCGGAGCATATTTTACATCACTTACACACTATCTATGATGGAACGTAAGGAGTTGTCCGCTTGAGAGAGAAATCGCTCCCCTCCACCAGTGCGATCGCTGCCCACCTATGGTTGCCTGCCCGCCTGCA
>JAAYKE010000089.1 GCA_012522575.1 Armatimonadota bacterium
TAGAGAGTGGTAGTCTCAGTCAGTTCCGTAGCATACGGATTATCCGTGCTGACGAGGTCGCCGCCGGTCTCTGCGTCATACCACTTAACCGAGCAGCCGTCATCAGGAGTTACCTCGAAGGTGACCTCACCTGAACCGCAGCGGACGTTGGCAGAAGCGTTGGTCGGAGCTGCAGGAATTGCAAAGACAGTTCCTGTAACCGCAGTTCGAGTCGCGCTTTCGCAGTCGTCGCCGACGCTTGCAGCGTAGTAAGTAGTCGTGCCGGACAGCGATGCCGTATACGGGTTAGCAGTGCTGACCACGTTGCCGCCGGTAGCAGCGTCATACCACTTAACCGTGCAGTCATCATCAGGCGTAACCACAAAGGCTACATTGCCCTCGCCGCATCGAGTATTGCTCGAAGCGTTGGTCGGAGCCGCAGGCAGGTCATTGATAGTACCCGTTACAGCCAACCTCGTCGCGCTCTCGCAACTCTCAGCGCTCACGCTAGCCGCATAGTAGGTCTTGGTAGCGGACAGATTCTCGGTATACGGATTAGCAGTGCTAATCACAGTTCCGCCTGTCGCCGCATCATACCACTTAACGCTGCAGCCAGAATCCGCAGTAGCAGAGAATGCCACATCACCAGCGCCACAGCGGGAGTTCTCAGAAGCGTTGGTCGGAACTGCAGGTGTCGGATTGACAGTCACGGTAACCGGTGTCGATGTAAACGCGGCTGCTCCGTAAGAAGGAGTGACCAGCACGTTATATGTTGTCGTCGTTGTCAGACCCGCAGGCGGATCGTAAGAAGCTCCTGTGGCGCCAGCGATAAGAGTATCGCTGACTGTCGGGCCGGATGTGCCCTCAACAGAATACCACTGATAGGCAAGGTCTCCGCCGCCTGAGCCGCCAACATAGGTCATCTCCGCTGGGTCGATGCTGCCGCAAGCGACGCCACCGCCACCAGTGATGGTGCCAATGTTGAAGTAGGCTACTGCGTCGACTGAGTAGGACTGCGTGCCGTTGGCTACGTCATCTGCGTTGAAGCCCTTAACGTGCAGATACCAGGCGCCGCCAGCAGTAGGAACCAGGGACAGGGCGCCACTGGACCACTGGGTTTCAGTGTCAGCCCAAGTGTGAGTGGCGTTCTGCGTCCACACATAGCGGAAATACTCGACTCCGCCTGCGCCCCAACCGAGATTGTTTGTCCATATCACGTTGTCGCCAGCGCCAGGATTGAGATTGCTGGGAGTAACGCTACCGGCAACAGGAGCCGGTGACAAGGTGTAGACAGAAGTAGAGCCTGCATAGCTTGTCGTGTTAGCCCAAGCGCCTCTGGATTGTCCCGTGTTATCGCGAGCAGCTATATCATAAGTGTATAGAGTGTTCGGAGTAAGGCCGGTGTTGTTAAACGACGTTCCCGTACCCCAACCATAGACAGATGTGCCGCCACGGCGAACATTCACCCCGACATCGCCTCGGCGATAGTGGCAGCTTCCGCCATTGGTGCTGTCCGAATCCTCGGCAGCCCCATCAGCGACTCCGACGCCCTTGTCCAGCGGAATAGCCCAGGCAAGGTTAATCTGAGTCGGGCTGACTGCGTTCACGCTGGAGAAGCTCGGATTGTTCGGAGCAACGTTGTCAACAAATACCGCGCCCCATGCGCAGTTGCCGGTCTTATTGTAAGTCCATCCGCCGCTGGAACCGCTGGCCTGGCCAGAAGTTCGACCGGATTTGCTGATTCCGAAGAAATGGAATCTTCTGTATCCGGTAACGTCGGTTGCAGTGTGAGACCAGCTAGCGGTGCTGTTTGTGGTGAACTTATAATACGTATCTGCGCCTGAAAGTCCTCGACCCCACTGATAGAATCCTGTCTTCCAGAAAGGAATAAACTGCGCAGTGACCGTACCGCTGGCGGTGACGGTGGTGTTGTTGGTGTATATTGTCAGACCATGCTCAGGATTTGCGACGCCGTTGAAGTTGGCCAGCGTCATCTTAGGGAACCAGCCGTCCTGCTCGTTGAAGATACTATAGCCGTCGTAGCGATGTGTCTGGAAGCTGACACTGGGCTCTTCCTGCATTGTATCGCCACCGTTGCGCAGGCTGATTGTGCCCTGCCATGCACTGGCGGTAGGTCCGTTCTGCACCTTAAACAGTACACGGTTCCAACCGGCGGGCATACTCTTTGACCCGGTCACATCCTGGTCGCGTGTAAGCCCTCGGTTGGTGTCATTAGTGTGTATATTGGTTCCGTTTAACCAGACTTTGCAGCCATCATCGGAGCCAATGGCAAATCTCGGCGCGGCCCCAGTCGGAGCATAGACCCACGCCATTGCATAACCGGCCTGGTTGGCCGCATTAGTCCATTTAGTCGCAAAGTTCAAAGAGTTGGCGTTGTTGCAGTCGCCGGCGTCGTGAGATACCGGCTTCTTGCCGCCAAACAGCCCGTCGACGATGATCGTCCCTTTGTTGTTCTCTACATACGGATAAAGATAGAGGTTCGCTTCGTCGAGGCCGTTTGCATTGGCAAGGGAAGTCGAACTAAACGGGCCGAGGAGAACCCATTTATTAAGATAAGACCACCCATCACCATAACCCATAACATGACCGACCATTGTGATGGAGCTTCCAGCCGGCTGGCAAGAGTCTATGTTCTCTGTGGTGTCGATATAAACTCCGTTGCGGGCAGCGACGTCATTGACCGCGCCTGTCCATAGAGTAATCCACTCGCAACCCTGCTCGCAGCCGCTGTAGGTTCGCTTCGATGCATCGCTGGTTCCGTTGCTGGTATTCAGGCTCCTGGCCAGAGAATAGGCAGCGCTGCCGCTGAACCATCCCGGCCGCCAGAAATCCTCCTGGAACCAACCGCGTCCAGCCCACGTCCAGCCGTGATTCCATCTCACAGTCTGGCCGTATTTGACGTTGGCATTATTGATTGCCCAACAGTACCAATAGTCCTTGCTACAGCTTGTGCCACTTCCCCAGGAACCGGTGCCGTTGGTGAATCCCGTGGGATTCTTCTCACCTGAGTTTGCCCAGTAAGCATGGGCAGGCACTGCGACAACAGCAGCCAGCAAACAAGCGCACATCATTAACAATATGATGCGCGTGCAGTGTTTCAAACTCATCACATATACTCTCCGATTTCCGACTAACAAGTAGTCTGTAGATGCATGTAACTTAGGCGGACAGTTATTGTTTCCGGCTATATCGAGTATTTTATCGAAGAGGCGCTGGCGCCCCCGTCAGATAAAGCAAGAAAAGAGGGCACGCGTTTATGTGGGCAAACCGCTCCCGCCACCTGGTTAGCCCTGGATGTCTTTGCATCCTTTGATTTACGCACTCATAGTTGCCAAACGACAAAATGCAGCCGCAGGCGACACTATACTCGTCTATAAACAGTATGCACAGTTTTGAACATTAGGTCAACCAGCAAGATTACCGGGATTAGCTATCTGGAGTTAAAAACTTGAATTTTTTCGCTAAACCGCCCTGTCTACGGCCTCTGCAATTGCCCTGAGTCTGACCACCAGATTCTGAAATCTTTCCGGAGTCAGCGACTGCGGGCCGTCACTCCATGCTCGCGCAGGGTCGTTGTGCACTTCAATCATAACACCATCTGAACCTGCCGCCACCGCTGCTCCGGCGATGGCTGCCACATACTGCCAATTGCCGGTAGCATGGCTGGGGTCGAGCATAACCGGCAGATGTGTCCAGTTTTTGAGCACGGGAATGGCATTTATGTCTGTGGTATTGCGGGTGGAGTCCTCGAATGTCGTGATGCCGCGCTCGCAGAGTATTACTTTAGTGTTGCCTTCGGAGATAATATATTCCGCCGACATCAGAAGATCGCGTATTTTGGAGCCTAGGCCTCTTTTCAGCAGAACGGGATGGCCTGTTGTGCCGACTTTTTTGAGTAGGGCATAGTTTTGCATATTTCTCGTGCCAATCTGCAGCACGTCGGCATATTTGCAAACCAGGTCGACCTCGTGGGTATCCATAACCTCCGTGACCACCGGCAGCCCCGTCTCCTCGCGCGCTTTGGCGAGAATACGCAGACCTTCTTCGCCAAGTCCCTGGAAACTATATGGAGAGGTGCGAGGCTTAAAAGCTCCTCCCCGCAGCATCTTTCCGCCTGCAGCTTTGATCTGATGGGCAAGTTGAATCATTTGCGCCTCGGACTCCACGCTGCATGGCCCGGCGACTATGACGACCTCATCGGAGCCAATCGAAACATCCCCTACCCTGACCACGCTGCCGGCAGGGTAATAGGACCTCGATGCCAACTTCCATAAATCAGAGATAAGCTCGACCCTGGCAACGCCGGCCATAGCCTGAAACTGTTCGGCAAGATCGGCCTTGCGCACATCAAGCTCGCCAAGCACGGCTATGACTTTGCGCTCGACGCCGGGGTTCATAAAAGGACGAAATCCGGTCGCCTCGATCTCGTGCTGAACCAAATGTATCTCTTCCTCGGTAGCTGAGGGGCTCATTATAATGATCACGGTTGATACCTCCCGATATCCTTAATATATTATAGCAGAGTCGGGGTTATATGGTTCAATCATATAATGAGCAAAACATAATTTATTAAGATAATTGGGAGCGCCGAGGTGTAAAGCTGTCGAGTAAGGCCCCGCAGAGATCAGCCATTGCGCGATATAACGAATTCGGCCAGTGATTTGAGCGCGTCGGTATAGATCGACTGCGGGAATATGGAGAGTTGTTTTATGGCAGCTTCGACGCAATCCGCAGCGGCGGAGTTCGCGGTTTCCAAAGCTCCGCTTTCGATGATTATGGCGGTGATTTTTTCGGCCTCGCAAGCTGAGATGTGGCCTTTAGAGAGAGTCTTTCGCAGCGAGCCATCCCCATCGGCATCGCGCAGAGCCATCAGCACCGGAAGCGTAAATTTGCCGTTTATGAGATCAGCGCCTGTTTCTTTGCCGGTCAGTTCGCTGTTGCCCGCGATATCGAGGACATCATCGGTGATTTGAAACGCAAGGCCAAGCTGTAGTCCGTATTCGCGCATAGCCTGACATTGGTTGACGTCGGCGTCGGCAAGCATAGCTCCGCATTCGCAACACGAGGCCATAAAATCGGCGGTTTTCCCGCGAATGATTCTCCAATATTCCGATTCCCAAAGGGATAAATCCCCTTCCCCTGACGCCTGTAGAATCTCGCTTTCGACCATAACAACCGCCGTTGCGGAGAGGCTTTTGAGGATATCAGGGTTTCCGTGAACGCACAAAAGATGAAACGCCTTGGAAAGCAGATAATCTCCGCCGAGCACACTGATTTTGTTTCCAAATTGTGCGCCTGCAGTCGCGGATCCGCGCCGCTCGCGGGTTTCGTCTATGACATCGTCGTGAACCAACGAGGCCATATGCACAAGCTCGGTGGCCGCTGCAAGATATGTCATACGCTCCCGGTCGCACTCACCGCAGGCCAGCGCGCTGAGGGTGAGCAGGCTGGGACGAATTCTCTTTCCTCCCGAAGCAAGCAGGCGTCCGGAAAGATCGGATGCAACCTCAACACTGGAATTGATCACCGACCGGATCGTTAGCTCAATTGACTCCAATTCGTCGGCAATAGCCGAAGTCCAGTTACTTCCCAGCATACCCTGGTCACTATGTAAAAAAGTAATGCTCATCGATCAACCTTTGTCCCAACATGCACGCAAACTGCGCCAAACATCAAATCCGTGATGTCTATCTCGCTCAATCCGCAGTTTTCGAATTTGCCGGCCAGTTCTTCTCTGGAAAGAAACGACATTGCCGAGCGCGGAAGATATTCGTAGGCCCACTTTTTGGCTCCCATAATCTTCGCCGCACAGGGCGTAAAGACATGGAAATATAACTTCCACGGCAGCCACAGCAGCTTTGAGCGCACCTGACCCGTCTCCAGACAGATCAGCCTGCCGCCGGGCTTGAGCACCCTGGCCATCTCGGCAAGACCCTCATCTACATCGGCAAGGTTTCTTACCCCAAAACCAACGGTAACGCAATCGAATATATTATCGGCAAACGGCAAAGCTCCCGCGTTTGCGGTAATAAACTCGGCCTGCCGCATTCCACGTTCGGCGGCTTTCTGCCTGGCCAGTTCGATCATCGGCTGCGAGAAATCCGCGCCGACTATCCTGCCCTGATCGCCTACTGCCCGAGCCATCTCAAAAGCGAAATCCCCGGAGCCGCAACAACAGTCCAGCGCGCAATCTCCCGGCTTCAACCCGGCCTTTGACACCGCAAAGCGCCTCCATGCCCTGTGCCGGGAAAGGCTGATGATGCTGTTCATCAGGTCATATCTATCCGCAATAGCAGAAAAGAGGCCTTCGATGTAAGCCTCCTTTTCGCGATGCGTGTCAACCTTGTTCATAGCCATAAGCTCAAGGCATTATAAACGGAATGCCACCGACAGTCAACGAAACACCTGCGATATTATGTTCGGGCGGCAACACCGATATTGCCGCCCATCGACTAGATCGAGTTTTTTGTCCCTTATATGCAGGTTTAATTGCCCTCCAGCAAGACTTTCTTGAGAAGGAACCTCGCGCCTGCCGTCTCGCAGGGGTCGATTCGCAGCCTGGTGATCGGAGTGCCGAATGTTGACCAGGCCATCATCTCTTTGGTCTGCCGACTGGTCTTTCCGCCCTTTACAGGGGGCATAATGATGGATGTAAACTGACAGAACTCCGGCAGAAGAGCCGTGGCGACGAACAGTTCGGTTGTGAGCAATGATTTGCCGGGTGGAGGCGTGAGCACCTCCATTTCGACGGTTATTCGCTTTATCTGGCTGTTGGGGGTCTCTATAATGGCAAAATCGATTTGCGGATCCGGGCCGGTTGTTTTGAGAATCACCCCTTCTGAATCGCGCTTTTCAATCTCCATATTGCCCATATTAAAATCGACTCCCCCTTCGGCAAAATCAATGGTGATAGGCATAGCCCTGTCCCACACCTCTCGATTGGCTCCCAGTTTGTAGTATTTTGGCGGCTTGACAGGCCAGGGTTTCGATTCGTTTTCTTTGGCTATGGCCAGTTCATCAGGGGTGAGAATGCTCCAGGAAGCTATTTCTTTTTTTGTGGGGACGCTCTGGTCGGGATTTTTGATGTTCAGGGCTTTGGCTATTTCAGTGAGATATCCGAACCCGTATTGTTTCGACGGCTCCATATTGGCGCCTTCGCCCCACTCGTTCCACGCCTCTATAATCACCACAGGAGCCTTGGAATCGACATAGCGCAGCGAATTTTTGAACATTTTGCCGAACTGCTCCGGAGTGTTGCCGAGCAGAACAATGGCATTTTCCAACCCTGCCCTTGGCCGGTCGTCCCACCCGGAAAAACTGGATGGCCAGTAGACTATGCCGTCGGCACGCCCGACCCGCGCAAGATAGGGATACACATTTGTGACAACGTTGTCGGTTATGTCGGCGTAGTCGAAAGTTTTGGATTCCCAGGCGACTTTGGGGCCGCGCATTCATGCGTAGGTATAGGCGCAGAATGCGTCATAACCCGCATCCTTGCGCTGATTTATTAAAGATCGATCGACTCCTGAGTATACGCCGACTAGGTATAAGTCCGCCAATCCGCGCTCTTTTGCCCTTTTGCGCATAGCGGCGAGGTTGCTTTTTACATCTCCGAAACCGCTCAGGGTGCCGTGTTCATAGATCATAAATACGGGTTTGCCGTCTATGTGCAGATAATTGGGATGCTTGAAATACCGGTCGCATACCATATCGATCATCGCCAGCAATTTATCGGCAGACTGGTCGAGCGGCTTTTCCCACCAGGACCCGCCGTGGTTGCACCAATGCAGGCAAAACTTGAGGTTTGGGTCCGGATTGCTGCCCAGATATCCGCTGTCGAGGGACTGTTCGAGATAATCCTGACCATCGTTGTAGTACCAGTCGAACGCGATAAAATCGATGCCATGCGTGCTCATCCAGCGATTGTAGTAGTCCCACAGCCTGGGATCGGAATCGTCATAGAACCCGCATAGCGCGCGAGGGATTGCGCCCTTCATGACCGCCCCTCTCCATTCGCTCCAGTCTACGAACTTGCCGTCGACTTTTCCATAATCCGCAGAACCTTTTCGATACCATCCGGGGAAATAATACACGCCCACCATCGGTTTTGCCTCCGCCACAGCACAGCTAAGAATCATTGCGGATAGAATCAATATGATAATACGAAACATGAATACTCCTCCCGGTCAAAAAATTGAGCCTGCGATTCGAGAACCGCTGCCCGACGTGTTTTAGAATGTATTTTAATCTTGGCGATTGCCGGCAGATTACCCTTGCCCGCAACGTCGGAAAAGTGGTAAAATACACTCGTTGCGCGGGCCCATAGCTCAATGGCAGAGCAAGCGGCTCATAACCGCTGGGTTCTTGGTTCGAATCCGAGTGGGCCCACCAACTCCTCCCGCCAACTGGTCACCGCTTTATTTTGTCGACGCTATTCGAAAGCTCATGAACTCTCCCGTGGCAGGCAGCCATATCGCTGTGATGTTATCTACGCTCGCCATTCGCGGGCCGTGTGATATGGACGCCAGCATTGCTTCGAGCGGACCGCGCGCTCCTTCGGCTATCACCTCGACGTCACCGTTGGTTAAGTTGCGACATATGCCGACCAATCTCAGTTCGCGGGCGCGCTCGCTAACAAAATATCTGAAGCCGACTCCCTGCACGCGACCCTGCACAACGGCGCGGAGCCTGCTATTTGATTGAGCTTGATTCACACTACCAACCCAACGCTCCCCTTATTTGCACGACATCGGACAGCGCCTTTGGCAGGTCATCCAGACTAAGCATGCTTGCGGCATCGCAGAGCGCATCGGGCGGGTTTGGGTGGACTTCCAGAAACAGCGCATCGACGCCAACCGCCACCGCTGCCCGCATCAGATGAGGAACATATTCCCGCGCGCCGCCGCTCGCATTCCCCAACCCTCCAGGACGCTGCACGGAATGGGTTGCATCGAACACCACCGGGCAGCCAAGATCGCGCATCACCGGCAGCCCGCACATATCGACGACCAGCATATTATAACCAAATGAACTACCGCGCTCCGTGAGAGTTATATTCGCGTTGCCGACGCTTCTTGCCTTTTCGACGCTGTTTTTCATATCCCACGCCGCCAGGAACTGAGCTTTTTTAATGTTTACGCACTTGCCCGTTTGCGCCGCAGCGACTATCAGATCGGTCTGCCTGCATAAAAACGCCGGAATCTGAAGCACATCGACTACCTCGGCGGCCGGTTTCGCCTGCCAGGGTTCGTGGATATCGGTTACTATCGGCACGCCGAGTTTGGCGCGCACAGATGCGAGAATTTCCAGTCCCTTCTCTATGCCCGGACCTCGAAATGAGTTTACCGAAGTACGATTTGCCTTATCAAAAGACGCCTTGAAGATGTACGGCAGGCCAAGTTTTTGGGTAATTTGCTTCACTTTTGCGCCGACTTCGAGGCAGAGGTCCTCCGATTCGATCACACACGGCCCAGCGATAATCGCCAGCGGCTGCCCATCCCCTATCTGTATATCGCCGGCAACAGCCGACACCTTTTCGGGTTTTGCGTTCATAGATCACCATCTGTAATTGCCAGGCGGACCTTCTCCAAATCGGCAAGCGTATCGACGCCCAGCGGTCTGTCCTTTACTTCGAGCATTTTGATTCCATACCCGTGCTCCAACACCCGCAGTTGCTCCAGTGACTCCGTTTTTTCCAGCGGAGTCGGCTGTAGAGATGAGAATTTGAGCAGAAAGTCCCTTGTATAGGCGTATAGACCGACGTGGCCATAGATCGGCTTGTCGAGCAGGGCGTTTCGCTCGTATGGCAGCGGACTGCGGGAGAAATACAGCGCGAAATTGTGCACATCGACCACCACTTTGACCAGATTCGGGTCTTGTGCGGAGATAGAGTCTATCGGAGTCATAAGGCTGGTCATCGTGATATCCGCGCTTGACTCGAAGGGCTTGAGCGCAAGCTCTATTGAAGAAGGGTCAATAAGCGGCTCGTCGCCCTGCACATTGACTATGACATCGGCGTCGAGGTTTGCGGCGACCTCTGCAAGTCTGTCCGTGCCGGAACGATGTGTATCTGAGGTCATCACGGCCTCGCCGCCAAAGGTTTTTACGGCATCGACAATTTCCCGGTCGCAGGTGGCTACAATTACCTTGGATATCCCTGCAGCCCGGCTCGCGCGCTCGCATACCCACCGGATCATCGGCTTGCCACAAAGGTCAACCAATGGTTTGCCGGGGAATCTGGTCGCGGCCATTCGCGCCGGTATTATTACCACGGATTTCATAGTCGGATTCTAGCACACGGGCCGCGTCGCGGGCAATAGCCAATAGCCTGTGACAGCGAACCCTGCAGCATGAAACCGCGCCCTTAACTCGTCTCTTCGTATGGAAACAACGCAGTGCTCAGGTAACGTTCTCCGGTATCGGGCAGGATGACTACGATCATCTTTCCCGCGTTGTTCGGTCTGTTGGCGACCTGAATGGCGGCGTGTGCGGCCGCTCCGCTGGATATTCCAACTAAAAGTCCCTCGTTTTTAGCCAGGTTTCTTGCCGCCTCAAAAGCATCGTCATTTGTGACCGCTATGACCTCGTCGATCAGCGACATATCCATAACATCCGGGACGAATCCCGCGCCTATGCCCTGAATCTTATGCGGCCCGGCTGCTCCTCCGGAGAGAACCGGTGAGTCTGTTGGCTCGACTGCCAAAACCTTTAGCTCCGGATTGCGAGGCTTCAAAGCTTGCGCCACTCCTGTCACCGTGCCTCCGGTCCCTACTCCTCCGACTACAATATCCACCTTGCCCTGCGTATCGTTCCAGATTTCCTCGGCTGTAGTCTCAAAGTGCGCCCTTGGGTTTGCGGCGTTCTTGAACTGCTGAGGGATAAATGAGTCTGGATGCTGCGCTGCAATCTCTTCGGCCTTAGCGATCGCGCCTTTCATACCAAGCGCGCCCGGGCTGAGGACAAGCTCCGCGCCGAGGGCCGATAGCAATTTTCTGCGCTCGATGCTCATCGTATCGGGCATAATGAGAATCAACCTATAACCCTTGCTTGCGGCAACTCCCGCAAGAGCGATGCCCGTATTGCCGCTGGTCGGTTCAATGATTACCGTATCTTTGTTTATCAAACCCTGTTTTTCTGCATCTTCGATCATATACAGGCTGATTCGATCCTTGACGCTGCCCCACGGGTTCTGCTTCTCCAATTTGGCGATCAGATCGGCTGACGTAACCGTTTTGCGCAGTCTGAGCAGCGGAGTGCCGCCGATGAGTTGTAGTATAGAATCTGCTATTGCTGGCTGCATATATTTTCTCCTCAATTTTATTTGTCCGGTTCGTTTTTTAATGGTTGCAGTCACATCCGGAGCATATAACTCCTCCGGCAACTACTCTGCTATGTGAATCGTATAAGACCAGCCTCTGGCCAGCAGTCGGCGCGAACTGCTCTTCGACAAACCGCACGGTCATTGTCGATTCGCCGACTTCTGTCAACACGCAGGCAGCCGGTTCGCCTTGCGAGCGAATCTTGCCGAACAGCTCGGCCCCTGCGGTCATCTGCTCAGGAATTAATATGCTGGTATCCTGAGCGTCGACGTGACATTTGAGAGCCTGTTCCCTCGACCCCACGGTTATGGTATTTGCGACCGGATCGATTGAAATCACATAAATGGGCTTGCCCGCCGCCACCCCGACACCTTTACGCTGACCTGTAGTATAATTTGCAATCCCGTTGTGCTCGCCGATAACCTTGCCGTCTATATCAAGAATTGAGCCTTTTTCGGCAGGCAAGCCAAGGGCGGCGCGGTAGTCTGATCCGGCTGCAAAACAAAGCTCCATGCTGTCCTCGCGATGGGCTGCGGGCAGGGCGGATTCATTCGCAACCCGCCTGACCTCGTCCTTCGTCAGATCTTCAAGCGGAAGGTGTAAATATGCAAGGCGATGCCTGGGTATGCCATACAAAAAATAGCTCTGATCCCGCGAGCGATCGTCCCCTTGCACAAGAAAGTCGTTGTCGTCTTCCCTGATGACCCTGGCGTAGTGTCCCGTGGCCAGGTTGCTGACTCCAAGTTGAGTCTTAATGGCCTCCCAGACTGCTCCGAACTTGAACAGCGTGTTGCAGTCCACGCATGGGCTGGGAGTGCGACCCTGTTCATAAGCTCTGCGGAATGGCTCAATAACCAGACGCTCAAACACATCGCGGACATCAAGGCAGTAGTGGGCAATATCGAGATTTCGAGCGACCTCCGCGGCCTCATTTCCGGCGCATAGACCATCGCGGTCAGCCTTAGCTGCAACCGGAAGCTGCAGAGTGATTCCCACCACATTCCACCCCGCTTCACACAACAGCGAAGCGGCCACCGAACTGTCCACTCCTCCGCTCATCAAAACAGCGATATCCCGATCTGGATCGGGGCCGCGTCTATATGGTCGAGTGGTGGCTTCGCCGGTCGTGATATCTATATCCGCAAGGTTTGCCATATATTTGCCGCAACGCCGCCTTATTCCTGACTCTTGTTGAGAGCTTGATCGAGATCGGCGATAATGTCGTCCACGCTTTCCAGGCCGACGGAGAGGCGAACGAAGTCATCGGTCACTCCGGAGCTTAGCCTCTCCTCCGGGCTAAGCTGCTGATGAGTGGTCGAGGCAGGATGGATTACCAGCGTTTTGGAGTCGAGTATATTGGCCAGATGAGAGATCATTTTGACTGAATCGATCAGTTTGACGCCGGCTTGCACTCCTCCCTTGACGCCAAATCCGATGATCGCGCCCTGTCCCTGAGGCAGGAATTTCTGCGCTCGTTCGTAGTCCGCGTGGCTCTCCAGACCTGCGTAGTTCACCCACGACACCGCAGGATGCTTCTCCAGCCACTTCGCCACAGCTAACGCGTTGGACGAATGCGCCCTGGCGCGCAGAGGCAACGTCTCCAATCCCTGCAGGAATAGAAATGAATTCAACGGGGAAAGCGCCGGGCCCATATCGCGGAGCAGTTGCACCCTGGCCTTGATGATATACGCGATGCCGGGCAAACCGAACGCATCCCAGTAACTTAAGCCATGATACGAAGGATCCGGCTCTGTGATCTCCGGGAACTTGCCGTTGTTCCAGTTGAATCTGCCGGAATCGACGATAGCTCCGCCAATGCTTGTGCCGTGGCCGCCAATCATTTTAGTCAATGAATATACAACCACATCCGCGCCATGGTCAAACGGATTAAACAGCGGCGGCGGGGCGACGGTATTGTCTATAATAAGCGGGATGCCGTGCCTGTGAGCAATCTCGGAAATAGCAGGGAAATCGTCAACGTTGTTTTTGGGATTCCCCATAGACTCCGTGTAGACCAATCTTGTTTTGTCATCGATGGCCGCTTCAATATTGGCAGGGTTCGTGGAGTCGACAAAGCGCACTTCTATGCCGAATTTTCTCAGGGTATAATGAAACAGCGTATGCGTGCCGCCGTAAAGATAGCTCGTGGAGACAATATTCTGGCCGACCTGGGTTATATTCAAGACCGCAAGAGTGATCGCCGCCATACCTGAGGCCACCGCCAATGCTCCGCTGCCGCCGTGCAGTTCGGCCAGCCGTTTTTCCAGGACATCGGTGGTTGGGTTCATCAATCGCGTGTAGATATTGCCGAATTCTTTGAGTGCGAAAAGGTTCGCGGCGTGCTCCGATGAATTGAACACATAAGATGAGGTTTGATATATCGGCGCCGCCCTTGATCCTGTGACCGGATCCGGAGCCTGTCCTCCGTGCTGGGCAATCGTCTCGATTCCGGGTTTTTTAACGTCGCTCATTTTAGCTTCCTTCCTGCAAATATATTGTCTCACGCTCTTTGTGATATTGCGCACTAAGCGCACGTTGCATTATATACCCAAATATTGTATTTATTGTTCATTAAATTTGATCAGGCGTCCGGAGATTTTCACTCCGGACGCCCGTCAACATCCGTGTCGCCTACCCGCATCCTGCAAAAGCGCATATTTACAATTCGTATTATCATCGACCGGAGCTTCCGTGCTCCGGTCTTGTAACCTCCATGTTACCATGCGCATCCTGCAAAAACATCCGACCTGTCAATGGTCGGAGATAAGGATGGCTAGCCACACTTGCTGAATCCGCAGAACCTGCAGACCACGCATCCGGATTCGTGCTCAACTGCTCCGCCGCAATCCGGGCATGCTCCCACAAGCATATCCAATTTGCTGAATCGCTCGGTGATCTCGTCGGTAGTGACTCCCGTTTCGCGTTCGGTCAGATAGTGCCCAATAGCGATGCCTATCGCATCCGCGCAGCTTAATACTGAGCCGCCATTTCCCCACGCCGGATTGTGGCACCTTATGCCGCGCAGATGTTTCTGGATAGAAGCCGGGTCGACTCCCGCACGCAGTGACAATGAGATCAACCGACCAATGGCCTCCAACTGGCTGGGAGCGCAACCGCCAGCCTTGCCCATAGAAGCGAACACCTCACACAGGCCGTTTTCGTCCTCATTAATAGTAACATACATATTGCCGCAGCCGGTGTTTATGCGCTCGGTTCGGCCATGAGTTGTCGATGGCCTGGGTCTAGGCTCACGAACCACCGTTGCCGCGGCTCCGCCCTGCTCTTTTTTATCTTTGCCGGATACGTTCAGCACCTGGGCGTCTCTGCTGCCATATCGATATATCGTGCAGCCTTTGCAGCCCTCTTTATATGCCAGTTCGTAGACCAGCCTCACGTCCTCTGCGCTGGCGTCCTCTGGAAAATTGACGGTCTTTGATACGGCGTTATCGGTGAAGCGCTGGAATGCGGCCTGCATTCGCACGTGCCATATCGGGGCTATATCCAAAGCGGTGCAAAATACCCTCCGCACATCCTCCGGCACCTCCGGCAAATCCCTCACGCTGCCCTGCTCGGCTATTTTGCGCATCAGCTCCTCGGAATAGAACTCCCGTTCTCTGGCAATTTTTTCGAACTGCGGATTGACCTCCATCAGCTCCGTGCCATCCATTACGCGCTTAATATAGCTGATCGCAAACAACGGTTCAATGCCACTCGAACATGCGGCAATGATGCTCAGTGTCCCCGTGGGAGCAATGGTGGTGACGGTGGCATTGCGAATCTTCATGCCGTCGTCCCTGTCGAAAATGCTGCCTTCGAAGTTCGGAAAGACTCCCCGCTCCTCGGCAAGTTCCCTGGATGCCTTCTGCGCTTCCTTGGATACGAGGCTCATAACCTGCTCGGCTAGCGCGATGCCTTCCTCGGAATCATACGGCACTCCGAGTTGAATGAGCATATCGGCAAATCCCATCACTCCAAGCCCTATTTTGCGATTGCCGCGAGTCGTTTCGGCGATGGCTTCCAACGGGTATCTGTTGACGTCAATCACGTTATCCAAAAATCGAACGCCCAAGCGGACCGCTCGCTGAAGCCGACCATAGTCGATTTCGGCGACGCCCTCGGTCTTGACTACCATATTCCCAAGGTTAATCGAACCCAGATTGCACGATTCGTACGGCAGCAGCGGCTGTTCTCCGCAGGGGTTGGTGCTCTCGATAGCTCCCAGATGGGGAGTGGGATTGTCTCGATTGATTCGGTCTAAAAAGATGATGCCCGGCTCGCCGTTGCGCCAGGCCATATTGACGATGAGATCGAATACCTTGCCTGCGTTAAGATGCTTTACGACCTCCCCGTTTCGCGGATTGAGCAGCGCGTAATCCTCACCTTTTACCGCCGCCTCCATAAACGTCTCGGTCACCAATACGCTGATATTAAAATTAGTAAGCTTGGTGGTGTCCTGTTTGCAGGTGATAAAGTCTATGATATCTGGATGATCCACGCGCAGGCAGCCCATATTTGCTCCTCTGCGCGTTCCGCCCTGCTTGATGGCCTCGGTGGCTCCGTTGAAGACCTCCATAAATGAGATCGGGCCGCTGGAGATGCCGTTGGTGGAGCGCACGCAATCGTTCGCCGGTCTGAGTCTGGAGAATGCGAATCCGGTCCCGCCGCCGCTTTTGTGAATCAGCGCGGTATTCTTTACGGTCTCAAAAATCGAGTCCACCGAATCGTCAATCGGCAGCACGAAACAGGCGCTCAACTGTCCCAAATCGCGCCCGGCATTCATCAAAGTCGGGCTATTGGGCAAAAAGTCGAGGTTGCTCATCAGTTCATAAAACTCGACCGCCAAACCCTTGACATACTTGGCCGATTTGCCGTGGTCCAGCTCCGCCTGCGCGATCGCGTCTGCGACTCTTCTCAGCAACCCTTCCGGGTCTTCGACGAGCTTGCCCTGCTCGTCCTTGCGCAAATATCTTTTTTCAAGCACTGTCCGTGCGTTATTCGTCAGTGTCAGCATCCCTTGCTCTCCTTAGCGTTTGATTGGTTTTCGCTGGGCGCTCCTGTCGCCCAGCCCATCGATTATTGTCCTGAACTGCCCAATGTCTTCGAACTGCCGGTAGACCGAGGCAAATCTTACATAAGCGACCTTGTCCACTTTGCGCAATTCCTGCATGGCCATCTCTCCGAGGCTCATAGACTCTATCTCGGTTGTGTTGGAGTCGACTATGTGCCGCTCGATGCGATCCACAATATCCTCCAGGATATCGGTTGCAACAGGACGCTTTTCGCAGGCGACAGTCAGCCCGCGCAGCACCTTGCTCCTGTCAAAAGGTTCCCGTCTTCCGTCCCGCTTAACCACAACCAGGCGCATTTCTTCTATCTGTTCATAGGTGGTAAAACGCCGCGCGCAGGCTAGACACTCGCGTCTCCGACGCACTGCTTCGCCCTCTTTTGCGGTGCGAGAATTTAGTACTTTATCATCCAGACAGCCACAGAATGGACATTTCATGTGCGGCTCCTCAAGCACTACATATTGTAGCAAACAGAAGTGTATCGTACTACATATACCGTGTCAACGGCATTTGTTAAAATATTCTGGGGAATAATTCCTCCCTGCAAATCGGCATTTGCCAACAGGTGTTAAGGACGATACAAGTTAGAGGCGAGTTCTTATGCAAACGCGACAGGGAGAAATTATTGGATCTGCGGATTCCACCACTGCCTTGTGAAAACAGCGGACAGTTGATCGGCGGTAGCGGATGCCGGAAGTGCGTCTGCGCTCTGGCGTGCGATGTCGGCGACGAATGCAATTTGCGTGCCCTGTGCCCCGCTGATTTCAATGAGACATCTTGCAGTGACGAATTTGACTTCGCGGTTGAGTTCAAATGTTCTTCTTGCAGTCGCAGCGGCGGCGGCGATAATCCGATCTTTGGTCAACACGGGAGAAAATGGCACGCTGAACGTGACGCTGACTACCCCTGCACGGGGATCGGCGATGACATCATTTATTCCCGCGCCCGTATCGGCTATGGCTTGCGTCGCCGCAAGTTCGCTGCGGATATAAACCTCTCCGGGAGTGCGAACGCTCGCACCGGCAGAAGGCGAGGCCGGAGTCGAGGTGTTAGCAGGAGCAGACGGACGCTGCAGTTGAGGCTCTGATGATGAAGTCCGCGGGCTGGACCCGTATGGCAGACTCGCAGCAGGCAGCGGCGGCTGAGGCGGCGTCACATTGACATTCCGCACCTTGATGAGTGACACCACGGCCACTATTATTATGAGAATAAAGACTCCGCCTATGGCCCAGGCCAATTTTGTGTTTCTATGCAGCGCGGATGGGGACGCGGTTTCGCTGCGCTTGTTATCAGCCAAAATCAAGTCCGACAAGCGCAGAAGTCGCTCTTTATCCGGAGTGCTGTCCGGGTTGATCTCCAGAGCCATTTGATACCACGCCATAGCCTCGTCGTGCATGCCGCGTTCTTCGTATATCCCGCCGAGCAGAGAGGGGACATCCGGGTTGCGAGGGTCAAGGCGCAGCGCGTTGGTCGCGTCTTCGATGGCGCTGTCCCATTCCGCACGAATTCTATGGAGATTGGCCGAGGCCAGCAGCGAATGGACATCGGCATCGCGATTCGTAGCCGACGAATTTTCAGGCGCGACATCGCCGCCGCATTTAGGGCAATATCTCACCTCGTCTTCCAGTATTATCCTGCAATCATCGCATCGTCGCATCGCCTAACCGTATTTTTCCGCCGCTTTCAGGGTGTGGCTGAGAAGCATGGCTATGGTCATAGGGCCAACTCCGCCCGGCACCGGAGTTATCCAGCTTGCGCGCCCTGACGCGGCCTCAAACTCGACATCTCCTACATCCTTTTCGCGGCCTTCTACTTTATTATATCCCGCATCGACAACCACCGCGCCCTCTTTGATCCAGTCACCTTTGATAAGCTCCGGCTTGCCTATCGCCGCAACAAGTATGTCCGCCCGTCGCACGACATCGGCCAGGTTCTGGGTTCGGGAATGGCAGATTGTGACCGTAGCATGGCGTTCCAGCAGGGCAAGCGCGGCAGGTTTGCCGAGAATAATGCTTCGTCCCACCACGACCGCCTCCGCTCCCTTAATTGGAATGCCATAGGTCTCCAGCAGAGTCACAATCCCCTGCGGAGTGCACGAGGTGTAGTCGGCAGTGCCAAGCACCAGCTTGCCCAGGCTCAGCGCGCTTATTCCGTCAACATCTTTCTCAACCGCCACGGTGGAAAGTATATCAAGTTCATCGAGATGGGACGGAACCGGGTGCTGCACCATAATGCCGTGAACAGCAGGGTCGGCGTTAAGCTGCAAGATGGTGTCTTTCACCTGCTGCTGGGTGCAATCTGCCGGCATATATATGAGGTCGCTGATCATTCCGGCGGCCTCGCAGGCCTTTTTTTTCATTCTTGTATAGGTCACCGATGCCGGATCGTCACCTACCAGTATTACCGATAACCTCGGAGTGATCCCGCGCTCCGCTTTGATTTTGGCCACATCTTCTGCCAGTTTGGCTCTAATCTGCTTTGCAGTCGCCGACCCATCAAGAATCTTTGCTGTCAAGGTTTGCCTCCTGTGCTTCCGGCGTCTGCTCACGCAGATAGCCCGCCAGCACTCCATTTACAAATTTGCCGGACTCCGCCGTGGAATATTTTTTTGCCAACTCCACCGCCTCGTCAACTGCTACGATCGCCGGCACCGAGTCTATATATATTATTTCAAAAATCGCCAGCCGCAGGATATTGCGGTCGACTGCTGGTTGTCGATCCAGCGGCCAGCCTTCTGAAAGACGCGCAATGAGAGTGTCCAGTTCGCTTCGATGCTCCCTGACCCCTCGCGTCAGCTCCGCGGCATATTCCCTGGCCTGAGTTATTTTTTCGACCCCGCCGACGGCCAGCGCGGAAATGTCCGCATACTCCTGCGCCGTGTCAAGGGCTTCATCAAACGGAACTCCCGATGCATCGACCTGATATAAAACATTCAGGGCAAGTTCCCTGGCCGTTCTTCTGGTGGTCTTCATCTGGATGCACCGCTAAATGCTTCCACGCCGTTTTGACGATAACACGCCAACCCATCTATCGACGAAAACAAAGCGCAATAACTGCCCTGCACCCTATCCGCCCCCGTTCATACATCTGGTGATGAAGGCCGTAGAAAGCTCTCCGCTGCGGAAATAGCTATTGGCCAGTATTTTCTTTTGATATTCTATATTGGTTTTGACGCCCTCGATTTCGTATTCGGACAGACACCGCGACATTCTCGTAATAGCCTCGTTCCTATCCTTACCCCATACGATGAGTTTGGCAAGCATAGCGTCGTAGTATGGCGGGATATCGTAGCCGGAATATACGTGCGTATCAAGCCGAACCCCATATCCGCCGGGCGCGACATAGCGGCTGATAGCTCCGACCGAGGGAGCGAAGTTGCGGGCAGGGTCTTCCGCGATTATCCTGCATTCGATCGAATGTCCGTTGATCTTGATGTCTTTTTGAGTTAAACCGAGTTTTTCGCCTGCCGCTATGCGAATCTGCTCCCTTACGATGTCTACTCCGGTGACGAACTCCGTGACGGGGTGCTCGACCTGAACGCGCGTATTCATCTCCATGAAGTAGAAGCGTCCGTGCTTATCGAGCAAAAATTCCACCGTCCCGGCGTTTGCATAGCCAACCGCCTTCGCCAGCTTGACAGCCGCTTCTCCCATTTTATCTCTGATTGACGGAGTCACCGCGACCGACGGAGCTTCCTCGAGCAGTTTTTGGTTTCGGCGTTGAATGGAGCATTCGCGCTCCCCAAGGTGAACGTATTTGCCGTGCTCATCTCCGAGCAGTTGGATTTCTACGTGTCTTGGCTCTTCGATCTCCTTTTCGAGATATAGTTCGCCGTTGCCGAACGCAGCCTGCGCCTCGGCGGTGGCTATTTTGAGCTGGCCGGCAAGTTCTTCCTCGCTCGCAACAACCCTTATGCCGCGCCCTCCGCCTCCAGCGGTCGCCTTCAATCGAACGGGATAGCCCATTTTGGCAGCGGTCTTGAACGCATCCTGCTCGCTGCGGATGATGCCCTTGCTGCCGGGGATGCAGGGCACTCCGGCTTTTGCCGCCGTCTCCTTGGCGCGAGCCTTGTCCCCCATCAACTCGATAGCTGATGCCTTCGGGCCGATAAATACGATATTGCACGCTTCGCAGGCTTCAGCAAACTGCGGCTGCTCTGAAAAATATGCATAACCCGGATGAATCGCCTCCGCTCCGGTGATAATCGCCGAGGATATGATATTGGGCATATTGAGATAGCTGTCCTTGCTTGCCGCAGAGCCAACGCAGACCGCTTCGTCGGCCATTCTGACGTGCAGCGAATCGGCATCGGCTTCGGAATATATCGCGACAGTTGCGATTTTCATCTCACGACAGGCGCGGATGATGCGAATTGCTATCTCACCTCTATTTGCTATGAGTATTTTCTTGAACAAATTAAGCTCTCCGTTCAGAAATTGTCGTGCGTGGGACAGTGTATGGAGCCTGTGGCCGGATCGTAGACATAGGGTTGATTGGAGACCGGGCAATTTAAATAATTCGGGCCGACTCCCATCCCAATATCCGCTAATGCGGGCGGGTTTTGCTCGCTGGAGGTCATTTTGTAACCGGCTATGCCTCTGCGTATCTGACTCAGCCGCTCCCGGCAGTCAGCCGCTTTTGCGGTGTCGATTGCCTGGCCGGCCACTGTTTTTTTTGTGCTCTGCTGATCGAGCAGTTCGCTATCCTTGCTTACTGTCCCGACTCCGCCCTTGCCGCCAAAATATATGGCAGCCGCTGCCACGATTATCAGAGCCACTACCAGCAGAGCTATCAGACCTATGCCGCCCTTTGAGCGCGTATTCATAATGACCCCATTCTGAAGAGCGGTTGGCCGTATTCGACCGGCATCCCGTCCTCAACGAGCACCTCAGCGACGGTTCCGCTCACCTGCGATATGATGTCATTTGCCAGTTTCATGGATTCTATCGAACCGATTACCTGACCCATTATCACCTCTGAGCCGACCTTGCCAAGTTCGCTGGTGAGTCGAAATATCCCTACCATCGGAGCGGTGACGAACAGATCCGTCGGCTCGCTTGCGCTCTGAGATGGCGCAGGAGCATTCGGAGTGCGGACTGTCTTTGGCGTCGGAGCCGGACGAGCGCCCTTTTTGATGCGTATTTTATAGTCCCCTTTTTGCACGCAAAGCTCCTCGTTTGGGGACCCCTCGAGCACGCGGATCAATTGTTCGATTGTTTCGACATCCATACCTGCTAAATCTCCAGCTCAAAGATCATATACTCTATCGCCCTGAATGCAAAACTAAGCAGCACTACTCCGATGCATATCATGGCAAGCGTGGTTACTGTGTGTCCCTGCGCCGCAAAGGAGGCGTCGGTTCCTTCCTGACGATAGGTAAGGAAGCTCATAAACCTGTCCATATTGCCCAACAGCTTATATAGAACGTCATATAACTGGCGGTAGAAGTATGCGAAAGCAGCCCCGACTGCCACCAGCCCAATAGGAGTAACTATTCGGAACTTCTGCCTCTGGTGCTCAATCCAGATGGTGCAGCTTTTGCACCTTTCCCGTTTTTGTTTAGCGGACAGGACAACCTTGGGTCTGTTATCGGCAACTTTTGGCCCGGCATTCGGATCTCCTCCCATTGCCCGGTCGCGCTCCATCAGCGCCTGCCTGATGACATCCTGGTCGCACAGGCAGCCGGATTTCAACTGCCAGCACGGTTTGCGTTTCTTCCAGGGTTGGCAAAATCTCCTTGAGCGCTCGTTGCAGACCGCCATATCCCAGCACATCTCGTATGGCTTGGGTTTATGCACCTTGCGCGTGATCTCGCTTTCGGACTCCGATTTGGGAGGTTCAATCGGCGCGGTGAATCTTTTTATTATGCGCATAATCACGTCGCGCACGAGCAACAGCACGCCGGGGACCAGACAGATCAAGCCGACGGTGGCAATATCGTTGACTATTCCAAGATAATGCTCGCTTTGCTTGAGCGAACCAAGGGTCAGGCTGCTGAACCCGCTGGGGCTGAGGAAATACAGCCCTGCTCCGACCAAAGTCAGAACCAGACCGATTGTCTCTTCCTGGAAAAACCTGATGCACAGCCCTAATACGAACGCGATCGAGCCGTAGCGCAGCATAGTTCTCGCCCAGCCGATACTCTGCAACAGGGCGTATTTCTCTTCTGCATTGAGGTTTTTTATCCCCGCCAGCTTTGGGCCAAAAATTACATACAGCAAATAGGCGAGAGCCAGCCCAGTCGCCACCGCCCCAAGTCTGAGGCCGATATTGGCGACCATATCGAGCAGGCCGGTTATTTGTCTGCGGCCGTCATTACTCACGGTGAGGTCACTCTTTTACTCTCTCCAGGTACTGATCCGAGCGGGTATCCACCTTGACTTTATCGCCGATATTGATGAAGAACGGGACCTGAATCACTGCCCCGGACTCCAGGGTGGCAGGCTTGCCGCTACCGGACGCGGTATTACCTCTCTCGCCAGGCTCGGTGTCTGCTATCACGGCTTCCACCGTGATCGGCAATTCGACGTTGATAAGCTCTCCAGCGTGTGAAAGCGCGGTTACCTCGATGCCTTCTACGAGATACTTGACTCCATCGCCGATTTTCTCTCTTGGCACAGGGTTGAGCTCATAGGATTCCGTATCCATAAAATAGTAATCGCCATCCTGCTCGTAACTATACTGCAACGGATATCGGTCGAGAATAGCCTGATCCATCTTCTCTCCTGCGCGCCAGGTCTTTTCGATGGTCGCTCCGCTACGCACGTTTTTGAGCTTGCTGCGCACAAATGCGCCGCCCTTGCCGGGTTTGACGTGCTGGAATTCGACAATAGTGTAGATGTCATTGTCTACGATGATGGAAAGGCCGTTTTTGAAATCACTGGTATCCATTAAGGTGTATCCTCTCTGTGGAAATGCTGACATTTCCGGCTTACATACGGCCATCGAACCGTCTGCGTATTCGAACAAATTATAACATAAGCCTCGTACAGGCGGCAAATAACCCGCCGATCTAGAAGTTGGAGGTTAGAAGTTAGAGCTTAGAAGAGTTATTGAGAGGATTTTGCGTTTTCCCGTAAAAACAGATTTCGTACGATGGGTGGCACAACCCCTCGCGATACCGGCTCGGACTTCGGACTTCGGACTTCGAACTTCGAAAAAAGCAGATTTCTCACCTCGTTCGAAATGACATAGTTTGTGTGGCTGGGACAGAGAGGCCAGCCGCTACAACCACTCACGAAGAGTGAGATGTTACGCCGAGCCTCAAAGCCTGTCATTTCAATCTGCCTTTCTAACCTCTAACTTCTAACCTCTAACCTCTAAAATGTTGAATGTGGGTTTGGCGGTCTGATATAATGATCCCGTGAAACTACTTAATATGTGCAAATCCAAAATACACCGGGCTACGGTTACCTGCTGTGACGTGGATTATGTCGGCAGCGTCACAATCGACAAGGCTCTTATGGATGCGGCCGGGATAGTTGACGGCGAGATGGTGCACGTCTGGAACGTCACCAATGGAAAGCGACTGGAAACATACGCAATTCCAGCCGAACCGGGCAGCGGGATAATTTGCCTGAACGGTGCGGCTGCCCATAGATGCGACGTTGGAGACAAGGTCATTTTGGCTACTTTCTGCCTGACTGACGAACCCATAGAGCGCAAAGTTGTGCTCGTAGATGACAATAACCGCATCACCAGCCTGATCTGAAAACAATACCGCGGGTTTGGGATAATCGGGAGATTCTCATTCCTGACTTTGCCACTGCCGCCGCTCCCAGCGTATTTTAGGTAACCGGAGATCTGAATGTCACAACCCATAAAACTGCCCGGAATATTTCAAGAAAAAGTTGTCGTCTTTGACGGCGCGATGGGATCGCTGCTGCATGAGCGCGGAGCGAATCCTCGGCGGCCGTTTGAAGAACTCAACATTATCTCACCTCACCTGGTCTGCCAGATTCACGCGGAATATATTCAGGCCGGAGCTAACGCGATCGAGACCAACACCTTTGCGGCCAACAGGTTCAGCCTGAGCAGGCATGGTCTGGAGGACAAAGTCTACGACTTCAACGTCGCCGGAGTAAAGCTGGCGCGCAGCGTGGCAGGGCCGAATATCGTGGTTGCCGGCTCTGTTGGGCCACTGGGGGTGCGACTGCAGCCCATCGGCTCAGTCTCCGTCAAAGAAGCAAAATCCGCCGCCAGCGAGCAGATTCGAGGGCTGATAGACGGCGGGGTCGATCTGATCCTGATAGAGACTCAAAGCGACCTGGACGCTGTATGCGCAATGCTCGATGGAGCGTTTGAGTTCTGCGAACTGCCGGTGATGTGTCAGTTTACGGTAGGCGCGGATATGGTGACGTCGAGCGGGGATACTCTTGACGACATCGTCCTGCGCCTTGCTGATTATCCGATAAGCGCAATTGGGGTAAACTGCGGCGTAGGGCCGGAAGGGACGCTGAGAGCAGTTCAGGAACTGAGCGAAATCACCCAGCTTCCCATATCTGCGCAGCCCAACTCAGGCTTTCCTGCCAACGTTGACGGTCGCACGCTATATCTGTCCGGCGCAAACTATTTTGGGGAGCGCGGCGCGGAGATCGTAAAGGCGGGAGCGAGCATCATCGGAGGCTGCTGCGGGACCACTCCCGCGCATATCGAATCGCTCGCATCCAACGTCGCCGGGTTGCCATTGCCCGCCAGAAGACCTGCCAGATCACCGCGCAGAAGGGAAACGATCGCTCCTGAAACAAGCGGGCACAGCCCTCTGCTAAATCTGATGAACGGGGAATTTATCACCGTAGAGGTGACCCCGCCCAAAGATACCAACTATGTTGCAATGGTGGAGAAACTGCGGCCGCTGGTCGACGCGGGCATTTCATGTATCAACGTGACCGACAACCCGATGGCCTCAATGCACATGAGCGCGATCGCTTTTGCGCACCTGGTCAAGGAAAAGCTGGGTATCGCCACTATTTTGCACTTGACCTGTCGTGACCTCAATATACTGGGCATGCACTCCGCCCTGCTGGGAGCATCCGCGCTGGGAATCGACGGCATACTTGCGCTGACCGGCGATCCCGCAAGCGTGGGGGATTTTCCGGGAGCTACCAGCGTCTTCGACGTTACGTCAGATGGGCTGGCTAAGATAATCAGTTCGCTGAACGCCGGTTTGGATTATGTGGGCAAGGAGATCGGGGATTCGACCAACTTTGCCATTGGAGCGGCGTTCAATCCGATAGCCGAGGAGATGGAAAAGGAACTCGGCAGGCTGGCCAAAAAGCGGGAGGCGGGTGCGGATTTTTTGATGACTCAGCCGATTTTTGACATTGATGCGCTGAAACGCTCGGTCAAACTGCTGCCGGATGATTGGAATCCGCCTTTGCTGGTTGGGGTGCTGCCGCTTCGAAGCTCGCGACACGCCGAGTTTTTGCACAATGAAATCCCCGGCATGAACGTGCCTGAGCGCATCCGCAAACAACTCTCGGAGGCGGATGGCGATGCTGCGAAAGAAATCGGGCTTGGGTATGCGCGTGAGACATATATCGCTGCGCGGGAGAGCTTCGGCGGCGTCTACTTTATGCCGCCTTTCAACAATTTTGACGTGATCCGAGAAGTTATGACCGGTTGATTGCGGGCGGGAGGTTGCGATGCGCACCGTTTCTTTTGGCGTTCTTTTCACTTTTTTATTAGCGACGGTGATCTTCGGAGCCGCGCCAGTCAGTGATAATCTAATGGGGACGACCCTGGATTCGGCCTGGCAGATACATCGCGCCGATAGCTCCCGTGTTGTTGCGACAGGCGGCGGGGTCGTCTTTCGCTGCCGTCTGCACGAATACTGCTATATAAGCCGCCCCCTGGACGATGACCTGATAACGGTGAGCGCCCGCATCACCCCTTCCGTGCCTGCAGGGGCAACCTGGGGCACATCCCTTTTTATTATTTGGAACGACGGCAACCGATGCCAGGCAGGTTTGGCGGACTCACACGGAACATTTGGCCGATTTTTCACCTCCCTGACAACGGATGGAGCGTCTGACACGAGCAATATCGCCAGATGCGACCTGACTCGGCCATATTATATGCGCATTCAGATCGGCAAAGACTGCATTCGTTTCTTTTGCAGTGAAAGCGGAGTGCGATGGACTCTGATTAAGACCGCCGAGCGTCCGCGGCAGTTTGCAGGCGCTCCGGTCAGCCTTGCGATCGGCAGAGGGCACGGGACCGGGACGGCTCCATACGCCAATCCCGGTCTGGATAACAGCTATTTAACTCCCGGGGAGATGGTTACATCCACAGTATCACATCTTCGCGTAGAAAAGACCGATTCGGCAAGCCTGAAGATGAGCAAGTCCGAACGAATGGCCCTGGTTGAGCACGGCCCGGATCCGATCGCTCGCATAGTTTTGGAGGGCAAATCGGACCCGACTTATGAGCAGGTGTCGAAGTTCTATCCTGCAATGCGGTTTCCAAGAGAGTCCGTAGGAGTGCCGGAACTGCCTGTGGAGATTTCGATCGATCACCTTGGCAGGCTCGAACGCAATTTTGACGAGCCTCCGATAGCGTGGCTGGAAGCCGGCAAAGACAGGCCGCCATTTGGTGATGATATTGCGATTCAGCGGCGTCTGCTGGACGGCTGGCTGCCCGTCGTCGTGCTCACGACGAATCGCAATAATATAAATTATGAGCAGACCGTCTTTGGGTGGTCGGAGGGATTCAGCCCGGATCAGCCTCTTTATGCCTATGTGCGGCTGCGGATTCGGCCACAAACCGGCCACGCATCTGAGTTGCCGTCAACGGTATCCCTTATGACTCCCGATTCGAATTTGCGGATGGATTTTCAGGCTGCGCAGGATAGATATGGCTCTCAGGTTTGCCTGCGTATGCCATGGCCTGACGCAGCTAAGGCTCACTCGATAAGCCCAAAGGAGTTCGATGCAAAACTGAGGGAGTCCGCGGATTTATGGCGCGCTGAGATCGGCAAAGCTGCCCGGTTCGATATTCCCGAAAAGCGCGTTAACGAGGCGTATCGTGCGTGGATTGGCTACAGCCGGCTGTTAGTCGATAAATTGAACGGAATCTATGAGCCGCACGACGGCGCAGGGTTCTATGAGCTGAACTACGGATACAGCGTGCTTTTACATTGCATCGCTCTGGATCAGTATGGCCTGCACGATGCGGCTGAACGCTATCTCGATTCTACGCTGCATTATCAACAGCCAAACGGGCTTTACACGCAAAACTACGGACTCTCCGATCAGGGCATGCTCCTCATCGCGATTGCCGAGCATTATAACCTTACCGGGGATAAAGACTGGCTGAAGCGGGTTTCAAACAAACTGACGCTGGCCGGGGACTGGCTTATCGAGCAGCGGAAACTCGCGCCGAAATCCGGGGTGACAAAAGGGCTTATCCTGTTCCAGCCATACTGCGATTATACGGCGGAGGAATATAACTATACCGGCGACGCGACCTGCTGCGTTGGGTTAGAAAAGGCTGCCGCGGCTCTCAAATCAATTGGCATGGATGCGGAAGCGGATCGAATGGCGACCGAGGCCGGGCTGTACCGGGGGGATATCATCGCTTCGATGAATGCCGCAGCCATTCGCAAAGATGGCCGAACGATGCTGCCGATTGTTCCTGATACGCAAAGGATGCTCAAAGCGGTCAACTACACGGCGAGGGACTACTACAGCCTGATAGGAGGCTGCCTGTTGGACAGCGGCTTTCTGGATGCGTTCGACAGGAGAGCGTACTGGATCACGGATTTGCTGGAAAACAGCGATGGATTGCTGGCAGGGCTGTGCAGATGGGAGACCGATGGCGTCGACCATGCATACGCGCTGGGATATCTGTTGACCGAACTGCAACGGGGAAATCCGAGGAAAACGCTGCTTGGGTTCTATTCATTCCTCGCCTATGGGATGACACGAGACACCTACTCCGGCGTGGAATGCACATCAATCGTTACCGGCTCCAACTATTGGACCCTGCCCCATTTGTATTCCTGCACGCAGCAGTTGAGGTTGCTCAGGAATATGATCTTGCGAGAAGACAACGGCTCGTTGCTTATAGGGGATGCCATCCCGCGAAGCTGGCTGGAGGACGGAAAGAAGCTGGCGGTCAGGGATGCTCCGACGGAGTTCGGCGACGTTTCCATGAGCATCTTATCGGCGGTAAAATCCGAGTCGATTCTGGTGAAGTTCTCCCCTCCTGCCCGATACGCTCCAAAGTCCGTAAAAATCAGGCTGCGCCACCCTTCTGATAAGGCCATCAGGTCTGTGAGAATCGATGGACGCGCGTGGGATAAATTCGATAGAGATAGTATCGATGTCAGCGGAGTCGGCAAGTCGGTTGCTATTTATGTAAATTATCGCTGAAATGGGTTGGATCGATAGTTGTCAGGGTTGGATTCCTTTGCCGGCTATAATTGCCGCTCCAAGCGCGCCCGCTATCTGAGGTTCATCGGGCAGCAGCAGGCTTGATTTGACCCGTTCTTCTATGGCCGCGACCACTCCTGAGTTTTTCGCCACGCCTCCCGTCATCACAAACGGCTCCTGAGCGCGCAGGCGGGCGACCATAGCATAGATTCTTTCCGCTACCGATCTGTGCAATGCGCGGATGATATCCTCTTTCGGTATTCCACGGGCTACCAGGGCTACGACTTCGGACTCAGCGAAAACGGTGCAGGCGCTTGAGATACGCACATCCGCACTCGATAGAGCCGATAGCCGACCCATCGACTCAAGATCGGTGTCCAATGATCGCGCCATGACTTCCAGAAATCTGCCAGTGCCGGCGGCGCATTTGTCGTTCATCGCAAAATCGTCCACGCGACCATCTTCGGCAAGACGAATTACCTTGCTGTCCTGGCCTCCGATGTCGATAACTGTGCGCGCCTGCCCAAAGAGTCGACGTGCGCCTGTGGCGTGACAGGTGATCTCGGTGACGGTTTTGTGGGCAAAGTCGATGCTTCCCCGTCCATATCCCGTGGCGACTATCGCGGTGACATCGTCCTGACTAAGACCTGCCAACGCAATCGCCTGATCGAACGCCAATCGAGCGGCAGTCTGCGAACTGGACAGGGTCGGCACGATGGCCGCAGATAAGATGCGCTGCCCCTGAAGGATAACGACATCGGTAGAAAGCGAGCCAATATCAATGCCTGCGGATATTATCTGGTGGTTCACAGGAAAGTATTATACAACGAAGTGTTTACATCCTGCTCAATCGAATAAGGGTGAAAATCGGAGGCTGTGATACGCCGGGCGGACTTATGAAATACGCGCCGGGCGGCCCCATTGTGCGGAACCGCCCGACATAATATCATCCCTGCCAAGTACCTCCCTTCCAGACACCGGCAGGCGGACATTTCTTGCCAATAGACCTTCGGCAGCCCGGCCGGCTCACATCGTCAGACCTCAAAGACCCTGATATAATGGATCATGAGTTGCTATCCCCGACATTCTGAGCCCCGTGGGCTTTGCGTCTCCCGGTCGCCCGGGATTTGCCCTTATCGGTGTCTTTCATATTGCTTGCGATTCGGCTCGACTAACCAATGTTCAGGATTCAATTCTCCTGCATCGAAGAACTCAATACTGCACGCTACCTAGCCAGAAGGCTTCCTCGCTGCTAATCAGAAAAAAGAATATTCACTTGTTCGCTATGTATTTTGTCTTTCCAATGGGATTATGCCGCTACTGCGGGCAAGAGTTTGCTGAGTTTATTACCGGTATTTTGCGGTCATCGCAGCAATTTGGATAATATCGAGCCGTTTTGAGAACCAAGGGCAACATGCGCTCGTCTATAGATAAAACGCAATAAAGTGAAGGAGTTGAAGTAACTGCCGTCGAAGATCACCTGGGGATCAAGGTACGACAATAATTATGGGCTATCCAAAACTAATCGCGGCTCTGGCTCTTATGGCCGCGTGTATTATTTCTTGCAACGCCGAGAGCACGATACCGACAAAATTGAGCGTGTCGGAAGCAGTCGAGATTGCTATTGGTCTGAATCCGGGGCTTAAACAGGCGGAGGAGACCCAACGAGCGTCGCAGTCGAGATTGACAATAGCCGACCATACCACCTCTCTGAACCTCTCGTCCAGCAGCAGCATTTTGAAAACCAGCGGCAATACGGACCTGTCAAATGTGGTGTTGACCGAGTATAGTTATGAAGGCCCGACCGGCACACAGGCAAACCTGCAGGTGGCTCCTGTCGGCACAGGTGACAGTCGAGCCTCGGTTGGCGCGTCTATCATATATCCGCTCAGAAAAGGCAGCGGTTCGCTCTCAAGAAAAGGGCTGGCGATTCAGAGCGCACAATCCGACGTCGCCATACAAGCCAAACAGCTCTTCATCTCCCGTCAGGCTACGGTGCAGGGAGTGATCGAGGCGTATTATCAAGCGGTGCTGGCGCGCGAAGAAGTGAAGGTGCGGGAGCAGGCAGTGCAGTTCGCCCAGGAAGCGGCGGAGGGATGGCGCAAACGTGAAGTGGAAGGCAGCGCGGCAGGAATCGACGTCACGCGCTCGGAAATACAGGTCTCCCAGACTCAAAACGCCCTCAACTCTCAACTGCGTCGCGCTCGCAATACGCTGGATCAGTTGATGATCGCGATCGGCACTGGTATCGGGGAGACTCCGGAGCTTATAGACAGCGTGCCGGAGCAGGAAATATCGGTTCCGCCACTGTCCGCCACCATTGAAACGGCGCTGGCAAACAGGGCTGAGTTGGTGATATCCGACCAGCGACTGAGCGATCAGGTGCGGCAGGTGGCGCAAGCGAAGGATCAACTCCGACCACGACTCGACGCCGTCGCGGGCTTCAGCAGCCGAAGAAGTTCCACCGGGTTTCTCGGCGCTTCGTTATTCGGCGATGGCGCGCTGACTACAGGCATAGAATATAGCGTGCCATTGGACAAGCTCGTGTTGCGCGAAACCCACGATACGGCCTCCCGGCAACTAGAAGTCCTGCGCAATTTGCGCCTCTTTCAGATGGAGCAGATCACGGAGCAGGTCAGATCGTCATACAGGCGGGTGGAAAGCGCGCAATCGTCCCTAGAGATTCTGGGAAAGAACAAAACCGTCGCTGCGGAAAACCTGCGCATTGCCAACAGGATGATGGAAGAGGGAGAGGGCTCCAGCCGAGACGTGCTGGATGCTCAGCAGGCTTTGACCACGGCGGACAGCAGCCTGCTTTCTGCAAAAACCGATTTATATCTCGCGCTTATCGACTTGAAGCGGGTGATGGGTGAGGACATAACACGGATGGAGTTCAAATGAAGCATCAGATAAAGCTTTGGGGATCAAGAGTGGTTATGCTTGTGCTGCTCGGGCTGGCAGTGCAACGATGGGGAGTTCCGATGTATGTGAAATACTTCAGCCCAAAAAAAACCGTGGTTTATGTACCTCAGGGCAAAGTGGCATTCGGTGACTTTACGGTAAGTTTTCATGAGATAGGCACGCTGGCCGCTGAGAGATCGGTGCCGGTATTTGGAGAGGATAACGGCAAGATCATTACCCTGGTAGCTGAGGGAACTGTCGTCAGAGCCGGGGATATGATTGCGGAAATAGACAGAAGCGATATTGAGCGCGAGATTCGCAACCAGAAACTGACGGTCAACAACGCCGAGGCCGAGGTAGCCAGGGTAGAAGAAGAATTCAGGATGCTGGTCGAGAGCAATAAAACACACTACGAAAAGCAAAAGGCCGACTATGACTTCACCCTCAATGAGCTGGATATGGCCAGAAAGACACTTGAGAAAAGAAAACGCCTGGCTGATGAGAAACTCGTTCCGCGGGATCAGGTAGAACAGGCGGAGCTTACGGTTCGGTCTAAAGAGCTTGCGGAGATGAAGGGCAAAAAGGACCTTGAACTGCAGGAAGCCGACAACAAGTCCAAAGAGAATCAGAAACAGGCGGATATGCGAAAGGTCAGATTCGCGCTGCAGACTCAACAGCGCACACTCGAAGAACTGGAGGCCAGATTGAGCAGCGGGGTTATAAAAGCCCCCGCGCCCGGCATGGTAGTCATATCAAAAACCTGGGCTGGTCCCGGAGAGTTCAGAAAGATTCAGGAAGGGGACACTATTCGAATGCGGCAGTCGATCTGCCTTCTGCCGGACCTTTCCAAGATGCTGGTTCGAGTTAATGTCGGCGAATCGGATGCGCCGAGAGTCAAGCTGAATATGCCTGTGCTGATAAAAATGGAGGCGATCCCGGATAAGACGTTCCACGGCACGGTTTCGAATATATCGAGCCTTGCAA
>JAAYKE010000090.1 GCA_012522575.1 Armatimonadota bacterium
AACGAAGTCAGATACCGTCTTTTACGGAAACCGCGAAAGCCCGAAAGAAGCGATATCCAGAAATCGGAAGGGAAAAAGCAGATTCCTCGGCATTCGCCTCGGAATGACAATTTACCTGACGCATTCATGCGTTATGACCGGCCTTCTGTCCCAGTCACACAACCCTTGTCATTTCGAACGAAGTGAGAAATCTGATTTTCTAACCTCTAACCTCCAACTTCTAACCTCTAGATCTCATCATTCGTGAGATGTTACGGAGGTCATGATTGACACCTGTGCCTGGCCGTCGATATACTACGTTAGCGACTTCAGCGAGGTTTTGTGATGCAGTTCAATAAGGATGCCAAATATGTCATAGGCGTTGATCTCGGAGGGACCAACGTTCGCGCCGCGGTGGTGGATCGAACAGGCCGCATACTTGGGGATGGACGAACAAGCTCAAGAGCTATGGACGGCCTGGAATATACCATCGAGCAGATCATAGATGCCGTGCGGATAGGCTGCGTGGAGGCGTCGGTTCGTCTGGATGATGTTGCGGGCATAGGGATGGGAGTGCCCGGCACTCATAAGAGCGAGGAAGGCATAGTAGTCTGGTCGCCGAATTTCAAGGATTGGAATAACGTGCAGTTGCTGGCTCCGATAACCGACGCGTTGGGCTTGCCCGCCGTTATGGGAAATGACGCAAACGTGGCGGCGTTCGGAGAATATGCATTCGGAGCGGGCAGCGGCGCTAAGATAATGGTGATGTTTACCATTGGGACCGGCATAGGCAGCGGCATTGTGATGAACGGCCGCAGTTTTGTTGGCGTGACCGAGACCGCGCCTGAGATGGGACATCATATCATCCTGGCTGCCGGGCCGCGCTGTGGCTGCGGACGATATGGATGCGTGGAATCCCTTTGCAGACGAGACGCCATCATCGACCGCGCCGCACGCAAGGCTCACGCGGGCAGGCATACCTCGCTGCTGGAAAAATCTAACCACGATCTCAGATATATTACCCCCGCCATGATTTCCGAAGCCGCATCTGAAGGAGACGAGGTGTCCATAGAGACCTTCGAGGAGGTCGGCTACTATATGGGAATCGCAATAGCCAACGCGATCAATATACTTAACCCGGATAAGATTGTCATCGGCGGCGGGATCGCACAGGCAGGGGATTTGCTGTTTGCGCCGATTCGACGAAGCGTGGAGGTCAATGCGCTCTATACGGCTCTGCAGGCATGTCAGATTCTGCCGGCTCAGCTTGGCGACGATGCCGGAGTGCTGGGAGGCGCGGCTATGGCGCTGCAAAAGTTAGAGTCTTAGAGAGTTAGCGCGCAACTGATATGCGATGCGTAGTGGCCGGAACAAAAACCGGCCGCTATTTTTTATCCGGCTCCGGCATCTCTATCGTAAAGTTCAGCCCGTCATAGGGTTCGAATGCGGCCATAAACTCCCTGATTTTGGATACCGTTTTTGTGCCTTTGCAGCGCGGCAGATATTTGATAAACTCCCTGCCATATCTCTTTGTATGAATTCGAGAATCCAGGATTGCCACCACGCCATAGTCGGTCTTGGTGCGTATCAGCCTTCCGAACCCTTGTTTGAGGCGAATCTGCGCCTGCGGGATGGCATATTCCGTAAACCAGTTGCCGCCGCGGGCTTCGATGCTTTCGCAGCGCGCCTTGTTTGTGGGCGTATCCGGCACGGAAAACGGCAACTTGTCAATGATCACGCAACTCAGCCGCTCTCCTTTGACGTCGACTCCCTCCCAAAACGAATGCACTCCCATAAGGCAGGCGTTTGGGTCCTCTCGAAACTCGCTTATTAGCCGTTCGTTGGACATGTCCCCCTGCATCAGCAACCTGAACGGAACCGCATCGGCAAGCCTTTCCATAACCGCATGCATCATTCGATATGAAGTAAAGAGCATAAACGCACGTCCGTTGGTTGCATGCAGAATATCGCGCATTTTGTCGGCCAGCGCATCGGCGTAGTCGTCGCTGCCGGATGGCGGATCGAGATCGTCGGGCACATAGAGCAGGCTCTGGGTCATAAAATCGAACGGGGAGCCGAGAATCAATTCCGCTACAGGTCGCGGTGGGGGCGGCGGCTCGTTCTCGGAATCGTCATCGTCCTCTTTTTCGATAACTAAATCTGCCCCGAGTCTATTTTTTATATAGCAAAACGTGCCTGAATTCGACAGGGTTGCCGAGGTGCAGATGACGGAGTCTACCACATCCCAAAGCCCGGCTTTGAATACCTCGGATATATTAGTCGGCGTCAGATGCAGACAGCAGAACGGAAACTTGGTTCCAGACTGCTTTTCCGCCCATCTGAACTCGTTACTGCTTTCGATGCAGAATAGCGCGTAAAGTTCCGAGCGTATGCGGGCAATGATGTTGCAATAGCCTTCGAGCCGGGTTTTGAACTCAGGGTTACCCTCGGTGTCCTGCTCCGTCAACTGGGTTTTCAGACCATCCAGCGAATTGATCAATTCCGTCGCCTTATCCTCAATCCGCACCCGACCCTCGGCCTCAAATACCTCTTCAAAAAAGTATTCCGTTTTAGGAAAGCGATTAAATATCTCGAACAAGCTGGCGTTTAAAGTGTCAACATACTGCAACTCTGCGGCTGTGATTGCTATGTCACGGCGTTTTTTGATGCGACCCAGCAGCTTTGGCACTTGATAGTTTGCAAGCTCAACGCCGTAGCTGTCGATGGCAACATCTTCGAGGTGATGGGCCTCATCGAATATCACCGCGCCATACTTTGGCAAAAGCGTATCTCGCACGGCCATCTCTCTCAAAGCGAGATCGGCAAAGAAAAGGGCGTGGTTTACGATAACAATGTCGGCAGATGCGGCCTGCCGTTTGTGTTTATAGTAGAAACAATCATCGCCATAATATGGGCACTCGACGCCTTTGCAGGTGTCCCCGTTACAGCATATCTCACCCCATTCGGGGAAATTGAAATCCAGCTCGGCGAAATCACCTGTCTGAGTTATTTTCACCCATTCCAGGATTTTATTGAGGGCAAGGTCTTCGAATGGCAGCATCGCCTGAGCGTGGTCAAGCTCCT
>JAAYKE010000091.1 GCA_012522575.1 Armatimonadota bacterium
ACGCCAATATCTATAATTCTCAAATCACTAGGCTCGCTGCCTAAAGACAACTGGAGCAAAAACTAAACGGATGCGCAACTGGAGAAAAAGGTCAAGCCAAATCTCCACAACTATTTGACACCGTCCGGGCACCACGTTCTTCTAGCGCTGCAGAATGGTATCTGATATAATGAAGACGTCTTTTTGAATCATTTTTAGGCTGGTGAAGAGGCTGGCCTTTTAATAGGAAGGAAAACCTGCAATGACACTTCAAGAAAAGCCCGAATGGGCAAAAAAAGTGGCGCTTGCCGAGGCGCTAAAGGGCGGCGTGATCATGGATGTCACGAACGCAGATCAAGCAAAAATCGCGGAGGATGCAGGCGCTGTGGCGGTGATGGCGCTTGAGCGCGTACCGGCTGATATCCGAAAGGAGGGCGGGGTGGCGCGTATGGCCGACCCGCTCAAAATTATCGAAATGCAGGAAGCAGTCTCGATTCCTGTTATGGCTAAGGCGAGAATCGGTCATTTTGCGGAGGCGCAGGTCCTCGAAGCGCTGGGAGTAGATTTCATTGACGAGAGCGAAGTCCTCACTCCCGCCGACGAATCCTTCCATATCGACAAACACAAATTCAGCGTTCCGTTCGTGTGCGGCTGCCGAGATCTCGGAGAAGCTCTCAGGCGGATAGGCGAGGGCGCGGCAATGATACGAACCAAGGGAGAAGCCGGATCGGGCAACATTGTCGAAGCTGTCAGGCACATGCGCACCGTTACGGCGCATATCCGCAAGATTCAGGGCATGCGCGAGGATGAGCTGATGGCCGAAGCCAAGAATCTAGGCGCGCCTTACGAACTGATTCTGGGTATTCACCAGACCTGCAAACTCCCGGTGCCGAATTTCTCCGCGGGCGGAGTCGCGACACCTGCCGACGCATCTCTGATGATGCAACTCGGCGCCGAAGCCGTATTTGTGGGATCGGGCATATTCAAATCAGATGACCCTGCGCCTCGCGCGAAGGCCATCGTTCAGGCGACCACCAACTATACGGATTTCAAGTTGATCGCAGAACTCTCCAGGGGACTTGGCAAGGCTATGGAGGGACTTGATATCAGGCAGATTGACGAAAAGGATATGCTATCCAACCGCGGATGGTAATCCCTAAAGAAATTTCACGTGATAACGGCAGGGCTTGATCGCATCAGGCTCTGCCGTTTGTCTAATTATGCCTATCAACTGCACCGCGACTCAGGCGGGTCTGTCATTATTTTTCTAAGAAACTGCCCGGTATAGGAGTTTTCAACTCCGGCGACTGATTCCGGGGTGCCGATCGCCACGACTTCGCCGCCCTTATCTCCGCCTTCCGGGCCAAGGTCAATGATATAGTCCGCAGTTTTGATCACGTCCAGGTTATGTTCGATGACAAGCACGGTATTGCCGTTGTCGACCAGTTTGCCCAGAACATCGAGCAGCTTGGCCACGTCGTGAAAATGCAGCCCGGTGGTAGGCTCATCGAGAATATACAGCGTCTTTCCGGTGGCGCGTTTTGCAAGCTCGCTGGACAGCTTCACTCTTTGCGCTTCACCACCTGACAGAGTAGTGGCCGGTTGGCCCATGCGGATATAGTCCAGCCCCACGTCGTGAATGGTCTGCAGTCGCCTGTGAATGCGAGGTATGTTCTTAAAAAACTCCAGCGCCTGATTGACCGTCATATCCAGCACATCCGCTATGCTCTTGCCCTTATATTTCACTTCCAGAGTCTCACGATTATATCGCTTGCCCTTGCACACCTCACACGGCACATACACATCCGGCAAAAACTGCATCTCAATTTTAATTATGCCGTCTCCCTTGCATGCCTCGCATCTGCCGCCTTTGACGTTGAAGCTGAATCGACCGGGTTTATATCCCCGCATTCTCGCCTCAGGAGTCTGACTGAACATATCTCGAATCATATCGAAGACTCCGGTGTATGTAGCAGGGTTGGAGCGAGGCGTGCGTCCGATTGGGCTTTGATCGATGTCGATAACCTTGTCTATGTTTTCGAGACCTTTGATTCCATCGTGAACGCCCCAGGGTTTATGTGAGCCGTGAAGTTGAAAAAGCAATTTGGGCAGCAGGGTTTCCCTGATGAGCGTACTTTTCCCGGACCCGGACACTCCGGTCACGCAGACCAGCACTCCCATCGGAATGCTGACATCTATGCCCTTCAAATTGTGGTGCCGCGCTCCGGTCAGCTCAATCCAGTTGCCATTTGGGATGCGTCTTTGGGCAGGCATTGGAATGGAAAGCTCATGCGAGAGATATTTGCCTGTAATGGAAGCGGGCGTTTTGCAGATATCCTGCATAGCTCCCTGGGCAACGATCTCCCCTCCATGTTCTCCCGCACCCGGGCCAATATCGATTATATGGTCGGCTGCAAACATCGTTTCCTCGTCGTGTTCGACCACGATAATGGTATTGCCGAGGTCTCTAAGCTGGTGCAGAGTGCTGATTAAGCGCTTATTATCACGCTGATGCAGTCCTATGGAAGGCTCATCAAGGATATACAGCACTCCCATCAGGCCGCTGCCGATTTGCGTCGCGAGGCGTATTCTCTGAGCTTCCCCGCCTGCCAGAGTTGCTGCCGTGCGATCAAGCGTCAGGTAGTTCAGACCGACATCGAGAAGAAACTTCAGCCGCGCGCGGATTTCCTTTATAACCTGCTCTGCGATAATCCCTTCCCTGCTGGTCAAAGGAAGTGTCTGAAACCAGTCGTAGGCCGTCGAGACAGATTTAGTGGCTACATCCGATATATCCAGGCCGCCAACTGTGATCGCAAGGCTCTCCGGCTTGAGTCGTTTGCCGCCGCAGGCTTTGCAGGTGACATCGGACATATATTGCTCAATCTCGGCTTTGACGGCCTCTGATGTCGTGTCCTGATAGCGCCGATCGAGCAGACCCAATACGCCGTCAAAATGCGTGCGATAGGTGCGGGAGGACCCGCGAAAACGACTTTTATAGGTCACTGTGACAGGTTCATCAGTGCCATAAATCAGCGCGTGAATCGTGCTGTCCGGCAGATGCTTTATGGGCGTGTTTACATCGAATCCATAGAGGTTGGCAAGCCCGTCGATCTGCGCCATAACCCAATCATTTGCACCTTTGCTAAAAGGCACGATAGCCCCTTGCGTTATGGATTTATTTCTATCCGGTATGATGAGGTCGGGATTCAGTCGTCTGTGCGCGCCCAGTCCGTGGCATTCCGGGCACGCACCGTATGGGCTGTTGAACGAAAAGCTGCGGGGAGCGATTTCCTCCATCCCTATTCCGCATTCCGTGCAGGCAAAGTTCTCCGAAAAAAGCATCTCCTCCTGATCTATGACGTCCACCGCCAGAGTGCCCGAACCCTTGCGCAAAGCAGTCTCTACGGAATCATTGAGCCGTTTATCAATGCCTGGTTTAATGATCAGCCTGACTACTACAACCTCGATTGTGTGGGTCTTATATCTGTCCATCACAATATCGTCGGATACTTCGTAAACTTCGCCGTCTACGCGCACTCGCACGAAACCTTCCTGGCGCACCTCATCAATTAGCTTGCGATATTGGCCCTTTTTGCCTCGCACCAGGGGAGCCAGAACCTGAATCCGCGCACCTTCGGGCAGGCTCATAATGGAATCGACCATTTGTTCTACGGTCTGCTGCGTGATTTCGCGGCCACACTGCGGACAATGCGGATGGCCGACTCGTGCAAAAAGCAGCCTCAGATAGTCGTATATTTCAGTTACCGTGCCTACGGTAGAGCGCGGGGTACGGGTGGTGGATTTCTGGTCAATGGAAACGGCAGGGGACAGGCCCGTTATGTCATCTACATCGGGTTTATCCATCTGACCGAGAAACTGCCGCGCATAAGAGCTGAGCGATTCCACATACCGCCTTTGACCTTCGGCATATATTGTGTCGAATGCCAGGGAAGATTTGCCCGAACCCGAAAGCCCTGTAATAACCACCATCTTGTCTCGCGGTATCTCGATGGTGATATTTTTGAGGTTGTGGGCGCGCGCCCCGGTGACGACGATTTTATCCAAACCCATTGAAGTACTCCATTCCTACCATTGTACCACGCTGACACATCGCATTCAACCAGATGCGAACATGCGTGGTAACAACTCACTCTTCGTGAGTGGTTGTATTGGCTGGCCTCTGTTCCAGCCAAACAAACTATGTCATTTCGAACGAAGTGAGAAATCTGCTTTTCCGTAAATTGCGAAAGCTCGAAAGAAGCGAAACCCGGAAAAGAGAAGGGAAAAAGCAGATTCCTCGGCATTTGCCTCGGAATGACAATTTACTTGACGCATTCAAGTGTAGTAGGCAGCTGGC
>JAAYKE010000092.1 GCA_012522575.1 Armatimonadota bacterium
CGCATACGATATCTACGTTTGGGTCCGCAAGCAGATCAGTGTCATTTGAATAAAATACAGCGTCTCCTCCCGGCGCCCGCTTAGGGTCGGAATCGCAGACCGCCACCACGTGCACGCTGGGCATCTGATTCCACGCCTTGTGAATAAACTCGCCAAAGCCGCCATAACCTATGATACCAATTCCCTTTTTGTCTGCCATTTGATGCGCCTCCTGTCTCGCGAAACTATTATGCCACATACAAAGACAAGAGGTAATAGGCAATATTGAGCCAGATCAAAACATTGGGCGGGCAAATGCTGTAATATGACTTAAACAAGGAGGAAGCGCGATGTCTAAAATCAGCATTGATTCATTATTGGAGTATAAGGACACCTTTGTGCGAAAGAATTTGACCAACATACCGGAGTTGCAGATCAACCTGGTGACTGTTCCGCCGGGGGAATCGCTGCCCGCACATAACGCTAATGCCAACGTTAGGCTGCTGACACTGAGCGGAGTATTGACCGTAACGCTCGATGGCAGGACTATCGAGTTGGACGTTCATGAGATGGCGGAGGCCGCCGAAGGCACTCCAATGCATATTATGAACAAAAGCGACGCCAACACGGCGTTTGTGGTGATCAAGGCGCCTAATCCAGATTTGTAAGAAGCTATTCGCAGGGAGTTGGCGGATAAATAATGAGTGGCCGGGTGTCTAACCCGGCCACTGTGGTTTTATTCATACCGATGAAATGGATATTATGGTTTACGAGAACTTGGCCATTCTGTCCTTAACCTCGGCTGCAAAACGATCTATATAGCCGTTAATGTAGGCCATCGGGTCAATCGAATCGTCTTCGATCAGCGGGGTCAGGTCGAGACCAAATGCAAGGCCTTCGGTATCGTCGACGCCGTGCGAGGCGAAGAATGTCGCATTGGCCCTTCTCCTGCCCATCGCTGCCAGATCGTAGCGCTTTCCGCCGCATATCTGAGAATCGAACACCCCAAGCAGGGCTGCCGCAAGGTTCTCATGCGTGCCAACATCGAAAACGACCTTGTCCTCATCAATCGCCCAGTCCAGATTTCTCCAAACCTCGCAGGCATAGAGTTTCTCCGGGCGAGCGTCCTTTGGCAAATCGCGGATGGCTGAAATTACCCTCAATGCAACGGACACGTGCGTGTCGTGCTTATCCGCCAGGTTGTGCGTATAGACGACCTTAGGCTTGGCAGCCCGGATCAGTTGTTTGATGTCGTTGACTACATCGGCATTCTTGCCGTCCTTGACCGCTCCACTGGGGAAGTCAAGCAAGGCCTGCGCGCAGTATTCACCGACAAAAGCGGCCTTCATCTGCTCGACGCGTCTGACTTTTTGCATATCCTCATCGCTGTAATCTGCATACAGATCATCGCGCGGACTGCCGCTGCCGTTTGTTACAACGACGCCCATAAAAGCCTTGTCGTCCTTGCCGAAGCATTCGACGACGCCCTGATAGGCCATAATCTCGATGTCGTCCTGATGCGCGGAGATCGCCATGTGGGTAGTTTTGGCGACTGCCTCATCGACAGGCGATCCATCGGGCACGTAGACAGTTGCCGTATCAATCTTGAAGTTCATCATGTCCCTTTCGTTGATGCGATATCAACGATCCGGGCGGCATAGTGTCAATTGAGTATGCGCCCGGATCGAATTGCGTCCTACTTCTTGATAATCGGCAGGCTCGCCGCGGCCACAGCCTGGCCAACCCGGCGCGTCTTCTCATCGGGCAGGTGCAAAGTGATGCTTTCGGCAAGTTCGGGGAACTCGGCCTTCAGCACTTCATTTGCCTTATTGAGCATCATACTGCCGCCCTGTCCGCTGGTAACTCGTCCAAGAATCAGCACGTGTTTGAGCGTATAGAACTGCGCGTAGTAGGCGATTCCATAGCCCATGTATATGCCGAGCAGGTCCCAAATCTTGAGAGCGCGCTCATCGTTGGCCTCGAGCAGATCCTGCACTGATTTGAGCCTTTCGGCCAGCCCTGCAGATTCATCAATTTTGATTCCCGCCGCAGGTGCGACTCGGAAAACGGCCTGCTGGGAGAAATACTGAGCGCCTACTCCGGTGTCTTTAGACCACTCGTCGACTCCGCCGTTGGGATCATAATCCACCGGGCAGAATGCAAGCTCGTTGAGCCAGGTTGTGATCTCCCCGCCCGGAGTGACGTAGCCGCCGGCCTCGCTTGAGCCGAGTGCAATTCCGAGCACTGCGGTATCATTGAGTCCCATCGCCGCCGCAAGGGCAGTGACTTCGCCGTCATTTACGACATCGAACGGAACCCCGCCCCACTCCTTCTGGAGGTCGGAGAAGAGAACCGCGAGCTTGGTATCATAGAGTTCCTTGGGCACTCCGCGGAACAACGAGGCCATTCTGACCCTGTTGTTAAGGTAAATACCGGCAGCGCTGCCGCCTATGGCATCTACCCTGGGCATGTGCTTTGCGGCTGTCTTGAGGGCTGTGTTGATTTCGTTGTAATGGTAGCTGGGATCGCTGTTGCCTCTGGGATCCCAGTTGACTTCTTCCGTATAAACCGGCTCCCCGTCGATTACAGCGGATACTTTGCGATCGCTGGCGCCAAGGTCAAAACCGATTCTGCATCCATCGAGGTGACCGCCAAGGGTCATAGTGCCCTCAAACGGGGCTGGAATATCGGCGACGTTCATAATTTCGACAGTGAATGGGTTCTCATAGACGCTTCCCATAAATTCAAAGTCGAATTTGCGCGCGCCATCGGCAGAGTAGACCTTTTTGATGTGCTCGCCAACACTTCGCGGCCCGCCGACCATCACTTTCCATCCACCGCGCTGCCAAAGAAGCATTTTGACTACTCTTTCGGCGTATGGAAGATTGAGATGAGCATTCTCATGACCTTCCGGGAAACATTTGGTTGTGAAGACCGTTACCTGGCCGTTGCCTCGCTCAAGCGCGAGTACCAGCGGCTCCGGCTCCTCAAGCTCATCTACCATTTTTAGAAACGCGCGATCGGCCAGCGCGGCCGGCGCGAAAGTCGGGTGCAGTGATGATACGAACTGCGGCTTTGCAAGTGCTGCTAAGTCCTTCATTTGGCATACCTCTGTCATTCATTGTACGCGCGCAATAATTACGGCGCGCACCTCCCCAATTGTAGAAGGCTGCTGAGGTTGTGTCAAGCGAATGCCAGCAAAGTAGAGTTCAGTTCTGTGGGATCGATTTGCTGTCTCGTGTAGGTAGTTGCTGCCGCTATATGCAATCACACATTGTGTGCTGTGAGCGTCACCGTGACCGCAAAATCCGGCATGCTCACTGAATAGCCTTATAAAGTGCGTTTGAAATAACCAAACTACCACCTCACCGCAGCGGACAAGTCGACCGTCGCGTTTTTGGGCGCTGCAAACAGCCAGCCGTCTCCGGAAAACGCCAGATGCCAGCCTTTCCCTACTGCTCCAAGTTCGATTCGACTCTCAGCGGGATAAATGCGGGTGTAGGGCGTTATGGACTTATACTTCTTAATCGCGACCCCGAAATCCGCCACCGAGCCATAGCCTTCCTGCCAGGAAATGCCGCCTATCAGATTGACTATTTTTGATTTGCGCATCAACTCAAAGCGACAGTTACGATTTATATCAACTGCCAGGTCCCGTTTTTTTGCGATACCTGAGATGCCGCCCGCGTCTCGGTAAAAGCCGTCCGGATCGGTGAAAACGTACGTAGACTGGATGTACATATTTTGGTCCGAAAGATTTTTCCACTTAACGCGCCCCAACAGACCCTCCGCTGCGACAAGTCCCTCCCAGGTCTGACCCGCCTTGATAGTCGTTCTCAAATCCAACGACCAGCCGTGTCCGAATACCCGCTCTCCATTATCGGAAGAGAGAATGCGTATGTTGCCGGCAAAACCACTATTGTTGACCGATCCATCCAGCGAACGGGCAAGCAGATCAGTCATTTTTATGGAGCGTGCCATTATTTGAGTGGTGGTGTCGGCTCCAGCTACTTTCATATCAAATTGTCTGCCGATGCCATACCACCTTGCATCAACGTGCAGATCGTTAGCGACAGGGGAATATTCATCCTGATTACGCGACTTCGTGCGGAGATCGACATACAACTGAGCGGCATCCGGGTTGCCGTCATATTCATCTCTAAACCCCGACCCGGCCGCCACGAACCAATTGCGGTTGGATAATCGCTCCCACTGCCCGAACCGAAGCCGCGCATAGGGCATGTCTGAGCCGACAATAATCGGCGATTGCTTCTTATCTGTCAGTGACCATATAGAACGGATGTTGTTGAAGCCGCCCAGACTTCCGCCCGCATCGATTTCGAAGCGCGAGGGATTATTTGAAACCGCGCTCGCAGATATTATGTCCTTTGTCATAAAAGTCGGAGGCAGAGGAATCCCATCAGCCCGGCAAAAGACGGGCAAAAATACCAAAATAAAAAACAGAGTCGCACGATAAGTCACAATACTCAGATCACTCCTGGGAATAAATGGAACCTCCGGGTCTTCACCGGAGGTTCCGCGTGTGTTTAGAATCCAGAAATCAAAACCTCTAAGAGGCCCTATTTGATGTTCCCAATCAGACATTCGACAAAGCCATCCGTGAACGTGACTTTGACGACTTTTCCTTCTTTTGCGATAGCGCCTTGTTGCTCACCGTCCACTTTCACCGAGCCGTTCATATCCTTGTCTGTGAATTCGATGACTACTCCAGTATTGCTCGTAAGGGTAAGGTTTGCCGTATCGGGATTATAACCCGCAGACATCACAGCAGCTCCTGACCCGGTAAAGTAGCTATTCTGCCAGCCGAGCCTATTCACGACTAGCGCGACATTCCCTGCTCCGTCAGCAGTCAGCTTTAAGTCGACAGTCAGATCCTCATAGCCCGCTCGTTGCAGACGCGCGTCCACATTAATGGTGCCATTTATGTGATTAGCGCTTAGGTCAACTCCAGGGTTTTTCCACTCGCCGACGAAGCTTCCCATTAGGGATGTATTGTCCTTCCTGGTATATTCGGCGTTAGTCAGTGAAAACTTGGTCGGGTACGCTTTCTTCTCCCCGTTAACTTCCTTAACTACTGCAGTGCCTGAAAGGTTGCCTTTAACCAAGACGCTTCCATCGTTCAGCGAGGCTGTAAGCGACGACGCCTCGATCTTAGTGGGTAAAGTCTTAAGGTCATGACCACCGCCAACTTTGTAGCTTTCGCATTCAATTTTACCTGAGAAGCCAAGCGAAGATTTCTTGCCATCTGCGGTAATGTCAGCCTTCAAGTTTTCGACGTTGTAAGAGGCCGGCGCCGATTTGTACCAAGCCCAATTCCCGCTACCCATTTCTACCCGTTGCATACTCACGTCCACTTTAGCAGCGGTCACACTGGCCTCAAGCTGGCTTTCTGCATACTTGGCGCTGAGATTTTGCAGCGTCAACTTCGACGTATATCCGCCATCCTCGTCATTACCTTCTTGGATCGCTGTGACCTTAGCGTCGAGTTCTACTTCTTTTGAAATAAGCTTTCCACTATATGTAGCCTGGATTTTATTGTTGCCGATTTTGGCGGCGCTGACACTGCCGTTAAATGTGATTGGGTCTGTTATATTCTTGTCTTTGAAAGACATTGCCCAATTCCCTGTGTTATTTTCATTATTCGGCATTGAGACCGTGTAGTTCAACTGTGCATCAGCCGAGGAAGTTTGTGTAAATTCCCAATTTCCGCCGGCTTTTTTGGCAGTCATCGTAAGTGTAACGTCACCGATTTCTCTGATTATCGTGATAACACCCGCAGTTCCGCCACTACTGTCAACAAGCTTCCAGTGCCAGTGCATATCATCGTCAACCTTATACTTCTTCCCGATTTCAAGGTCATTTAGCGTGGCTTCCCACTTGTCTTCGTATTCAAAACCGTGGAATACCAGCGGGTCTACCATCTCACCAAGGCTTCTACCCAACTCAGTATATTTTTCGACAAAAGCGCTCAGACCTGCATTCTGTATCCCGTCATAAGTCTCTGCCGCGATCTCATAGACTCCCAGATACTCTTGATCCATAAGTCCCTGTAGAGGAATAGCGGCCTGGTTAATCAGTTTGACAGTATGTTTGGCTTTTATCAGCTTTGAATTGATTTCAGCCGGAACCGCTGCAATTATATCGCCAGCCTTTCCCTCATCAATGCTTCCGGGAGCGCCGAAATCCGTGCCTACAACAAATCCGCCGCCGATGGAAAAGTCTATTTCTTCTTCGCCGTTGAGCACATTATTTGCCTCATCGAGCACATCTTGCCAGGTCTGGTCATCTATTCCGGTTTCACCGTAATACTTCTGTCCAATTGCTTCGGCAGCTAATGTTTGAGCCGGTCCCACATAGCAATCCTTGGATTCATCGACAAAAGGAATTATCGCAGACAGACGATAATCTTTGCCATCCCGCTTGCCGGTAACGATAATTAGTACCGTCTTGCCGGCTGGTAGCGTCAATGTGCCTTTACCGTCATCTCCGACAGTAGTTTTGCCAAGCAATTGCTTAGTCTCAAAGTCGAACGCCTCAATAGTGGCGCCTTTATCCAGTTTGGCCTCTATTTGTTGCTCAGAATTAGGGGCCGGTACCTTGGATGGGCCAGATGCATATGCTGCATCTCCCTGAAACGCCGTATCAGGCATTACGGTAATTTTGAAGCCGGGATCGGTCAGACCTCCTCCATTGGAGCCGTTTCCTCCTCCCTTGGAGCCGCCTCCACCGCCGCAGCCTACCAGTAAAAATGCGACCAGCAATAAGCCGATCACAAAGCCGAAAGTGTGTTTGTTCATCGTTCCTTCTCCCCTCGTTTATGATTGCCTTGCATACACCAGGCTCACTCGCTATTTTCTTCGACTACCGTCAGATGTCCTTCTCTTATATTAGATAATTTAGTTATTTTGGCTGATTTAATCGGCCTTTTGAAGATTCCGCTTTATGCAGACCCGTCATATATATTATTGATGATTATATAAATTGGATATTATCCCTTATTTGTCATAGCATATAATATATTATGCCTCTGGTGGGCATATGTAAATAATATTAGACACGATAACAAAAGAGGAGATTGCTCAGCGTGATCCAAGCAGCCGAGGGAACTTTCATCGGGCTGCAATAGACATACATGGTATACTGCAAATAGTGGAAATCGTCCGTTTGGAGTGCATTATTATGAGATACAATCGCTTTATCATATTTGCCTTATCTGCCATCGTGATGGGTATGGCGTTAGGTCCTGTTGGTGCGAGACCCGCGCCCAGAGAAATTATTGTAAAGTATAAAAAAGGCTCCGAGGCTAAAGGCGGCCTCAAGACGCAGGCTCTTGGCGTGACCGTCATAAAAAACATTCGCGGCATTGAGATGAAGAGAATGAAACTGCCGGAGTCGCTTTCTGTGCAGGACGCCATCGCCACGCTCAAAAAAGACCCGTCGGTCGAGTATGTCGGGCCAAACCATATCCTGAAAATCACTGCGGTTCACCCAAACGACCCGCTGTATGTAACCGGCTATTACGATTGGATATTCGGCGACTACATCGATCAGTGGGGTCTGTATAATGCCGGTTCATATCCCCGGCACGATATTCACGCGCCTGAGGCGTGGGCAATCACAACAGGCAGCCCGAATGTGGTCATAGCCGTACTCGATACGGGAGTGGACTATACACACCCTGACCTGTATTCGAAGATGTGGAAAAATACCGGCGAAATACCCAATAACGGCATCGATGACGATGGAAACGGGTTTATTGACGACGTGATGGGATGGGATTTCGCAAATAACGACAAGGACCCGATGGATGACCATATGATGGACGTGTTTGGCTTCCAGATAAAGATGCTCCACGGCACTTTTACTGCCAGCGTTGCAGGCGCGGCGACGAATAATTACAGTGGTATGGCTGGGGTTGCGTGGGGCTGTCCGGTAATGGCGATCAAAGTCACCGATCAGGACGGCTACGGTCTGGAAAGCGATGTGGCGGAAGGGGTAGTTTACGCAGTCGATAATGGCGCAAAAGTTATCAATATGAGCCTTGCGGGAGATGAGGATGTTCCCGCTTTAGCTCAGGCCGTCGACTATGCATGGGAACATGGAGTCCTATGCGTGTGCGCTTCCGGCAATGAGAATGTTTCATTCAATATGTATCCGGCGGCTTATGACAATGCCCTGGCAGTTGGAGCCAGCAACGAAAACGATCAGCGGTGCACCTCTATGGACTGGGGTCAGGGCGGCAGTAACTACGGCCCGTATTTGGATATAATGGCTCCCGGCAAGCAGATCATAGGCGCGTCGAGTATGATGGAAGAACAGGATTACTTCTACAATGACGGCACTTCGGCTGCAGCCCCGTTTGTTGCGGGAGCAGCGGCTCTGCTGTGGTCAGCACATCCGGAATGGAGCGTGCAGAAAGTATTTTTGCAGTTGACCCGCACCGCAGATGACATAAACCCTGCGGGTTATGATATCTATACCGGTCACGGTCGCCTGAATGTGTATCGCGCTCTGACTGAAAACATTGAAACAATTTCATCGATTGCCGCTGCCAAAACAGGGCAGACAGGCAGCGCGGTCTCGCTTTCCGCAGTGAGGCTGACCACATCATCAGGTGAAATTGCAAACCGGTTGTATGTCCAAAATGAGGACAGAACCAGCGGAATGCTGGTGCATTTTTCCGGCTCCGTTCCCAGCGGGCTTTCTGATGGAGACTGCGTAGATGTCAGCGGCACAACCGGAGTAGTTGCAGGCGCGGAGATGGCGATTGTCAGCCCGACAATCAGCAAGTGCAGCGGCGTGCCCAATAAAAAACTTGAACCGCTGATGATGCCTAATAAAACAACCGGCGGAGGGGATTTCGGCGAGCAAGTCGGGGTAGTCGATCAGTATTCATACCCGCGAACTATGGCAATCGGCCTCAATACCGTCGGGCTTCTGGTGCGCACTACAGGCAAAGTGCAGCAAGTCGGAACCAACTGGTTCTACCTTGACGATGGCAGCAATCTCGACGACGGGACGGGTAACACAGGGCTGTATGTGGACGTCGGGCTGTCTATCGTGCGACCGAACAAGGGCAAGAATATCATAATAACCGGGATTATGACCTGCGAAAAGATGGAAGGCTCCCCTGTCGCAAGAAGAGTCCTGCGGCCAAGAAGGCAATCGGATATCAGGGTGCTGTAAAGCGGGATCAGGACCTGAGATTTGAGCGCAGGGCTTTGTTGCCCATACGGATGATCTCGTCTATCTGATCGGTGGATTCGAACCCTATCACTATTGCGTCAACGCAGTTCAGGCCGAGCACATATCGGAGCGATTCCTCGCGCTTGTCGACGATTGCGCCTTCGCCGAGGATCTTCATCCCCGTGACCCCTTTGCCGGCATCGTGCAGTTTTTGCAACGCGACGACAACATCTTTGGGTTTGCCATCCATTTTTTCACCGAATGGATTGATGCGGGCAAGGACGTTTTCGACCCAGGGATTGTTCGCGGCCTGCTGAAGCGTCTGAAGGTCGTGGATCGATATTCCGTGAGTTCGGATGATCTTCTTTTGCTTTGCCTCCTCGAGCACATCCTGCAAACTCTTCATATCATTGTGCCAGTTTGGATTTGTCACGCAGTGAATGTGCATAATGTCGATGTAGTCCGTGTTCAATTCTGCAAGAAACCGGTCCAGCTCTGCTTTTGCGTCCCTGGATTTGTGGAACCACATCTTGGTTTCGATGACGTAGTTCTCCCTTGGTATGCCCTTGAGCGAGGCGCGCAGATATTTATGAGATCCGTAGGTGTCGGCAAGATCGAAATAGTTTATGCCCTGATCGAGGGCGTGTCTTATCAGTCGAGCGAACTTCACCGTCCCCAGGCGTGTCTGATTTGAAGCGTTATTCCATCCGATCGTGCCGGTGCCGAGCCCCAGATAGGATACTTTAACTCCCGTATTGCCAAGTTGCACCGTGTCGGTCATGGATTTGAGCGATCGCCCGGCGTCCGCGCCAATAGGGCTGCTCAATAAGGCCGCTCCTGTTGCCAGTGTGCCTGCGATAAACTGCCTGCGAGTGATTTTACCGGCCATTTTGCAACCTCATGGTCATTAGTATAAGTTCATTTTATCACGCTGCCGGCGGTTTTGCTACTTGAAAATCGGCAGATGGATTCGGTGTTCTGAGGAAAAACGACGAGGTTATCGGGTGGCGATTGCGGTATCGCCACCCGATGTTTGCATCTCAAAGGAGGCTTATTCCGACTTGCCGCCGTTTGTCTGTATTTCCGCCATTGCTTTATACAGATTCCACGCGCGCCGGGTGTCCTCTTCGGCCTCCGCCATAAGGGTAGCGGATGCGTCCGGGCTTGTTTTCTTGAGCACGCGATAGCGGTTCTCAGAGTAAGCATAATCCGCGAAGCTGATCGATGGCTCTTTGCTGTCGAGCATAAGCGGGTTCTCGCCTTTCTCGATCCTCGCAGGGTTGTATCTCATCAGAATCCAGTGGCCGGAGTTGACCGCCTTCTTCTGTGCTTCAATTCCAAAGGTGGTGTTGATGCCGTGCGCTATGCAGTGCGAGTAGCAGATTACCAACGATGGCCCGTTGTATGCCTCCGCCTCGATCATTGTTCTGACGAGGTGCGCAGGGTTGGCAAGCGATACCCTCGCTACATAGACGTTGCC
>JAAYKE010000179.1 GCA_012522575.1 Armatimonadota bacterium
ATATAGACTGGAACCAGATCGTCTCTGGAAGGGAAGAGTTTCCGCGTTGGTTTGGCTTCGTCCCCCTCTGCCTCCATCTCTCTCAAGATATTGGTTTCATCTGGCAGACATATGCCGGCAAGGGAACAGCGCACGCACTTAGCGCTCCCATCCAGAGGGGGAGGAATCTCCCCCATCCGGGCCACCTCTCTGAGGGCATCGATCAGCTCTTCTGTCCTCTTCACCAGCAGATCATCGAAAGGCACAGAAACTCTCTGTTTTGACTTTACGAAGTATATCACGCCTTCAGAACAATCAAAGCCGTTTTCTCTCAGAACCAATCCCTGTGCGCAGAGTTGCACTCTTTCTGGCTCGTAAACACCTCCCGGTACATTGGGTGCGGCCCCCCTTTTGTAATCCACCGGCGTGACCCTTTTCCCCTCGCCTTCAAGGAGATCGATGCGACAGGTGATGCCAACCTCTGATCCTGAGAGGTAGACTGATCTGGCGTGGAAAGTCTCATAGGTCTCATCATCAGTCGGCACAGCTCCAGATTTAACATCAACCCGTCTGTGTTGGAACCGACCATCCACTGTGTCGACGCTATCCACAAACTCCCCCTGAACCCACTCGATATAGCAGAGCCTTGGACAGTAGGCAAACTCATTTAGCATCCGGGCAGGAATCAGTTCTGGAACCCATCCACTATCCTGCCTCTCCTCCCTTCTCATAACCTCTCCCTCTCTTTTAAAGTGGTCATTCCAGACTCTGACCCACGCACCAGTACTTCGTCTCTCCTCCGGGGAATGGGTTCCGGGATGGCCAGGAGGAGCCTGACCATCAAACAAGCACAAAAATCGCTATTATCGGCCAGTCGGGGCAGGAACAAACTGTCCCAATCCCAGGTGGGCCCCGTATCCCAGAGCTATCGGGGTGTTCACCGGCTCTGCAAAGATCAGCTCAAACCCATAGCCCATCCCCGGCTGATCTCCTCTTCGATTTCGCCGGAATTCAAGCCACCTGATATGTCGCCCACCCCGGATCGAAAGTTTCTCAAGTAGCCTGACTTCTACAGGTTCAGGCAGGCCGTGGTTGATTGCTTCCCGGCGCACCTCATCTGCGAGCCATTCAGAGAACGCTCCCCGCCCCTTCCGGTAATGCCTCGGTGGGACGAATGGGGTTGCGCTGGTGAATCGCGTCCTTGTTCCGCCGGCTTCCAGCATATCCTCTTTTCGCCCCCATTTCAACGGAACGAAGTAAATATCTGGTCTCCCGCCGGGCTGCCACACCCGGTCAAGCGCATCCAGAGCGATTATTTCATCGTGGCTGAAAGGCTCCCTGCACGTAATGATGAGATGATCCAGCCATCCATCCCGGTCCCGGTCGATGGGAAGCACATAGATGTGCTGGTGACCCTGCAGTGGTTTACCGTTCTCCCCTTTACCACTGAATCTGGGAGAGACCTTTGCCGGGTCATTGACCACTCGCTTGTGGATACCCATCAATTTGCTACGAACTCGTTCCGCTACCTCCAGGGTCGATGTTACGGCTGGAGTAACCCGTGACTCAAGAGCGTAGATCACCCCGCTGAATGCCGCCTCACGCTTTGAAGTTTGTGGGGTATATTTAACGCCAAAACATCCGTCGGGTCGCAGATAGTCAACATACTGAAAAGCGGGTGGAACGCTCAGACGAGCTTTCTGCATCTCATCCGTGGTGAAAGCCAGTGCGTCCAACCAGCTCAGTGTCTCAGGTTTTTCCTTCTTCGTCCGGGGTGGCCTTATGTAAGGGTTAGCGGTATAGATGGATTCTGGAATCGGGCAGGCAACCCTGACAAGTTCAAGGTCTCCTTTGCTATTGGAACCACTATTCGGAGCACAATTCCAGTTTATTCCCTTAATATCAGAACAGAGTCGTGCGGCTACCCATGATTCCGACCTGCCCAGGTAATTCATCAGGCTGAGCATCCGGTCCAGATCATCCCTCTGACCCACGCTGAGATCGGTATTCGGCCACATCATCAGCAGGTTTGAACCCTTCTCGACTGCAACGAAAGCATCGAATATCAGCTGCTTCTCCTCCACATTTTTATCGTTCTGGCTGAGGTAGGATCTGGTGTGAGATGCACTCGCTGCCGGCAGGTAGAATACAGGAGGTTCCGATGCGAGGGCCGCAAAGATTGGTTCGATGCGGTTTTCGGGCCAGTCGTTCAACTTCCGCTTCCAGACATCATAAAGCGCCCGGATAAACCTGTACGGAGACGGAGGCCATTCAGG
>JAAYKE010000093.1 GCA_012522575.1 Armatimonadota bacterium
ACGGGCGTTGGCCGCGAGGAGGCTAGCGAGGCCGGGCGCGCAACCGGACTGACCGTGGTTCCCGGCATTGAAATAAGCGCTATCTACGGCCATAACGTCGAAGTGCACGTGCTGGGATATTTTCTGGATTATCGCAACCCTGTCCTCGTCGAGCAGGTGAATATACTCAGAGACAGTCGTACGAACCGCGCCCGAAAAATGGTTGAGCAGCTCAATCAAGCGGGCGTCGGGATCACATTCGAGCAGGTTTTGCGGCTGGCGCAGGGCGGGGCGATAGGGCGTCCTCATGTGGCGCGGGCGCTTTGTGAAATGGGAGAAGTAAGCTCGTTGGATGCGGCATTCGGCAAGTGGCTGCAGGAAGGCGCGCCGGGCTATGTGCCTCGATATAAAATCAGTCCCGATGCCGCCGTGCAGTTGATTATTCAAGCCGGAGGCGTGGCCTGCTGCGCCCATCCCGGCAAGCTCAAGCGCGATGAAATTTTAATTGAATTGATCGAGCAGGGGATGCGCGGAATTGAGGTTTGCCACCCTGACCACGGCCCGGCAACTACCCAATTCTATAAGAAATTCGCGCACAAACACGATCTGATACCCACGGGCGGTTCGGACTCGCATTGCATCGAAGGCGGCAAAAGAACGCAGATCGGCAGCTTTAATGTCCCTGTCGAAATAGTGGATCGGCTGAAAGAGGCCGCAGGTTTTATGCAGAAATGAGCGAAGCGAAAGGGAGCGCTATCGGCGGAATTGCCTATGTCGTGGCAGCGGCGGTGATGTGGTCGCTGGTTCCGGTGAGCATAAAAAAAGTCAGCGCGGCGATGGATGCCTACACTATCACCTGGGTTCGCTTCGCCGGAGTTTCGTTGCTTTTGTTGATATATGCGCACCTCAGTGGCGATCTGAAAACTTTGCGAAGGCGGGATATCGGGTTAATTGTGGCGGCGGGCGCGGGCATTGGGTTGAATTATGTGTTATACACCTGCGGCATTCGGCTGACCACCGCCTCCGCCGGAAATGTAGTGGTCAATTTTGAGGCGATCTGGCTCGTGGTTTTGGGTCGATTGTGGCTCAAGGAGCGGTTGGGAGGCGTAAAGCTAGTCGGAGCGATTATCACATTCGCCGGAGTGTTTGCGGCCATCTGGAACGGCGAAGCTTTGGCGGCATTGATAAAATCGGACTATTTTATCGGCAATATGCTTATAGTAGCCTGTTCTATGCCCTGGGCTGTATATGGCATTGGTCAGAAGATTCTGGTCGAGCGCGGACTTGCCACTTCGGCTGCGCTGGCCTGCATATTTGGAGTCGCGGCGCTGTTCACGCTGCCTGTGATGCTGGTCGGATACGATGTTAAGTTGCCGCTTGATCTGTCGGCGTGGATATGGCTTTTCGTGCTTGTAGTAATGGCAACTCTGGCGGCATACGTTTTTATGGCCAAAGGATTCGAAAAACTGGATGCCTCCACCGCGGGAGTCATCACCTGCATACTGCCTATTCTGACTATCTTCGCCGCACGCATCTTTTTGGATGAAGTGGTCAGCTACACCGTTATTCTGGGTGCGGGTCTTGTTGTGGCGGGGATGATAATAATCGGCAACGCCGAGGCAAAGTCCCATAAAGCGCGCCAATGTAACAGCTCATGAA
>JAAYKE010000009.1 GCA_012522575.1 Armatimonadota bacterium
ACTGGCAGCGCAAGGAAGAAGCCGACGCCGCATTCAGTCGTGTTACCGAGACATTCCCCGACAAGAGTGACCTGTGCGCGAAGGCAGAGATGTATCGCGCGGGAATCGCGTTTGAGAGGGCGCTGGCCCAGCGGTCAACTGGGGATATAGCCGCAGAACAAATCCGAAACGTGTTGAGCACGTACGCGGATGCTCCCGGGGCGATAAAGGCGCGGTTAGAGATAATGCTGGCCGAGATCGCGATGGAGAACGGGGACTACCAGGATCAGGTGCGGCGTGCGGATGCTTTGATCCAAGCTTATCCTCAATGCAAACTTGGGATAGGATGGGCTAGCTTGATAGCGGGCTACGGTTACGAGAATACAGGTGACTATGCCACGGCTTTGAAGCGCTACCTGCTCGTTATTGAAGGCCACTATGCAGTGGCCGATAACTTCAAGGGCTTGGATGTTACTTTGTTCTGCTTGATGAGGTCAGCGGAATGCTATGTCCGCACAGGAGAGACTGCTAAGGCCCTTGATATCTGGCAAACAGTGCTCAAGAACTATCCAAGCAGTCCCAAGGCCAGTCTGTCAGCAGCCATGATAGCCAAGTATGGAGGTAAGTAGGACTATGAAGACCGTCAGGAAATGCCGTCTGATTTTATACTGCACAATATTAATGGCGTGCCTTTCTGTTCCGATATTCGCAGGATCGGCATGCACCTGCTGGATGTGTTCATCGCCTGATTGTCACGGTTGCGTCGATTTCAGTCCAAAGTGCGCGTACGAGGGCTGCCCCGTCCCCAGCGGTAACACCGTCGGCTGCTGTGTTTTCCGATGGCACGGCTCCGGCCTACATGGTTGCGCCGGAAGCCAGACCTGTGAAAACAGCTACCAAGTTCTGACCTGCAAGTGCTGTGTAGATGTACAAGGAAAGACAGTTGGTCTCTGCACCTGTCCCCCCAAGAACTACTGCGCCCAGTATAAAGGTGACTACACCGGCTCATGTACGGGGACGGTATCATGCAACTGCGGTCTTCCGAGGTGCCCCATGGACACCGGTTGTAGAAAGTGCAATAGGATCACTGATAAGAACGGCGCTTGTGGCAAATAGAGGAGTAAACAGATAAAATGCCTACCAAAGAATCAGTGAAACAGTACACGCTATTCGGGATTTTGGGAATGATGCTGGTAATGCTACTTGCGGTTAGATCGACGCCGGTAAATGCCGCAGACCATTCAGTGAATTGCGAGTGTTCTACTCATACCGAAACAGAAACCGGCACTGTGAGTGACATCTTGGTGTCATCAAAACCACTCCGTAGTCGTATAGTCACCAAAAGTGTACAAGTGACGTGGAACCAGAGCCAACCACTTTGCTGCCCCATGGGCACGTGTTCCGATCGCTGGGCCTGCACGCAACACATCCGCCTTGTGACGACATACCCAATCATCGGTGACAGGTGTATGTGGACAAAGACCGTGCGCACACGACTTTCAAGTTGCTCGAGTTGCACTTGCAAGCATGGTACACCTTGAGAAAAGGAGCTAATTACATGTTTAAATGGATATCTATTATTGCCGCGTTTTCTATGGCGCTTTGGCCGGTTGGCTGTTTCGGCTATACATACGACTCGTCGTTTGGTTCCGTTGGAACTGGCGATGGCCAGTTCGGCGGGCCGGTCGATCTGACGTTGGTTGCGCAGGCCGGCGGACAAACATTGCTTTATGTCCTGGATTCCGGAAACTGCAATATCCAATCGTTTACCCTTACCGGGTCTTTTCAGTCTAAGTGGGGCAGCAATGGCTCAAACAGTGGCCGGTTCGATAGTCCGATGGGGATCACGCCGACATCGGGTGGCTTCCTCTGGATCGCCGATGCTAATAACGGCAGAATCCAGAATATCTCCATTTCGGGAACATTTCAGTCCTCGATAACGCTAGGGCACGACACAGTAGGCGTTGCTTGCACTTCCGCCGGAGTGTACAGCGTTTGTATGTCCGGCTGCAGAATTGACAAGTATGATGCTAATGGCACATTCGTGAAGGCATTCGGAAGTGAGGGCGCTGGAAACGGGCAGTTCAAAAACCCACAAGATATAGCAGCAGACAGTTCCGGCAATATCTATGTTCTTGACACGGGGAACAACCGAATTCAAAGGTTTGACTCCGAGGGAGCCTATGTGAGCCAGTTTGGCTCAAAAGGAACTGGCGATGGGCAGCTTGAGGGTCCGACGGGCTTGTACATCGACTCGTCCGGAAATATCTGGGTTGCAGACAGCGGCAATAACCGGGTGCAAAAGTTCGACTCATCAGGGAGGTATATCACGAAATTTGGCGCTCAAGGTTCTGGTAAAGGCCAATTCGACAATCCTTGTGCTATCGTGGTCGACCCTTCAGGAAACGTGTATGTATGCGACGGGGCGAACAGTAGAGTTCAGAAGTGGGTGCCATGAGAAAGCGGATTCCGTTGTTTCGGGAAACCCTCAGGCTGTCTCAGAAGTCCCTGAACAGGATATTCTGGTCAGGATCTGGACGTTCCAGGAGTCCACAAAGTCGCGAGAGGCCACTTCTCGACCATTTTCGCAAGCCGTTTTCAGAATGCGCTTCCGCCAATGACTTTTGGGACAGCCTCCCCTTTTCCCGGAACAACAAATCGAGCGTGTCCGTGCAAAAACCAGAGCCAGAAAGGAGCGTCATGATGCGAAGATTGTTATTTTGTCAAGTGGTGTTCGTTTTGCTTGCATTGGTCTTGTCAAGCACAGTTGCACAATGCGCCTATAGGCATGTATCATCATTCGGGGGCTGCGAATCCGGGCAGGGTGAGCCTAGGTCATTGCTTGCGTTCTGTGTTGGTCCGAAAGGTACCGTTTATACCGCCGATATGAATGTACCGTTCATTCACAAATTCGACCCGGCGGGCAAATACCTGGGCGACATTGGCTCCGCTGACAATGCACCCTCTCTGTCAATGTGCTGCAGTGGAGATTTTCTCTACATAGCTGAAGTAGGCGGACAGATTGTAAAGGTTGACCTCACATCGGCCGAACGAAAGGTTATTCACAAGCCGAAGGATATGAGAGACGCAATACTGCTTATTGCTGGAATCGCGGTTGATGCTCAGGGCAGTATCTTTGTCTCAGATAGCGGAAAAGATCACATTCTCAAGCTATCACCCAGCGGGCAAGTGGAATCAACCTTTGGCTCATCGGGAACAGGCGCTGGTGAGTTATCGAGCCCTACCAGGTTGGCAATTTCACCAGACAACCATCTTTACGTTGTCGACTCAAAGAATGACAGAATTCAATGTTTTGGGTTGGATGGGAAGTTTATTGCTTCAATAGGCTCGCATGGTAGCGGAAATGGTCAGTTTGATGGAATGGGAGGCATTGCTATTGATGTGTTGGGGGACTTGTATGTGGTAGATATAGTTAACCATCGTGTCCAAGTCTTCAAACCGAACCACACATTTGCAGGCGCGTTTGGCTCGCGTGGCATCACGGACGGCCAGTTCGATCATGCAAGCGGAATAGCTTTGTCGCCTGATGGCAGTATCTATGTTACCGATTACGTTGCCAATAAGGGTTATCGCATTCAGAGATTTGCTCGCGCAGCGCCCGGCTGCGCTACATCCCGTTGCGGCAGTTCTGCGAAGTGCAATGGTACCGGTTGCACCTGCAATCAGAACTGCTGTCATTGCGGAGGAATGCAGCAGCACGTCTGTTCGCCGCCGAATCCGAACTGCGCTTGCAACATATGCCCTGAAACGCCTATGGCGCGGCCTTGCGGTGCGAATAACTGGGCCGATTGCGCGGAACACCACTGTGGACCGCACTGACTACCGATGCGCGGTCCAATGATTCGTAGAAAGGAGCGTTGTTGAGATGACCTGGACAATGGTTGTTTGTCATCGAAGAACTCTTGCAGCCGCGGCTCTGCTGCTCTGCATGGTCGCTTGTTTGGTCCCGCAAGTCTGCCGCGCGGAGCCGGCCAGTAAGGCAAGGGAGATGTGGGCTCCATTGAGCTTCGAGGACTTTCTCAAGCAGGCGGTTTGCTACCTGAACGATTGGTCAGCCGTGCTGAATACGAAGGATACGTCTTGGACGCGGCGGTACGATGCGTTGGCAGCCAGCGCGAAACAGGAGTTCAAGCTGACGGACGAGCAGACTAACAGGCTCGAAGGACTGATCTGCGAGTGGAAATTGCGGAGGCTGTCCGGCTACTCCAGCGAGCTTGCGGACTATCCTCTGGCGGCTGGGTCATATAACGAAGCCCAGATGAGCTTCGTATTGAGAAGACATTACACGGAACGGGCGTTTAGGGTACTCGACACTGTCAGATTGGTACGGCAGATCGCTTCCATTCTCGGCTCCGGCAAGATCGAAGATGCGCGCAAGCTCGTAGGTGATCCTCAGAATGCCAAGCTCTCTAACAGTCTGATAGATACCGGAGGGTCGCTTGAACCGGGCCTCGATCGCCTGGTCGAGCGGTGGAAGTACGCGGAGTATCTGTCTCCGTCAACTGAGCATCAACATCTGCGAACTGCCTTCACTGCCGCCCGGGCTGAAGTCGAGGTATCGTTGGACAAAGTCCGTAAACTCATGAAACGGCTTGACGAACTGGAAGCTGCTCCAACTTTGGATCAGACGGCGGTTATGTCGGTATTTTCCGAGGGCATTGACGCGGAAGTGAAGATGGGCCTTGCTGATCTCAGAGGCGAATGGGAAATACTGAAGCTGATACCAGACGAATATCAAGGCACGTGGGCGGCGCTTCCTCCGAACACGAGTATTCCCGGCACAAAGAATATTGAGGTGCAGGAACAACACAACGATGACGTCTCCGGGCACAAAGTATCAATTCAAAACAAGCCGGCTAACGACGCAATATATTCAATGGCTAAGTCTATAGCTTATGGCCACTCATTTACTAAACACGCCAATGAGTTCACGATGCTGGGTATAACGTCAAAAGCGCAGTTTGCAGAATTCATAGACGCCATCATGAGAAACGCCAGGGGAAATAATGTTCGTAATCTCTCCGCAGGGCGTACTGCCTATTGGATGACGCTACCGGAACAGTAGTCATTCATAATCCTAAAGCTAGTGATTCGGGAACAGCGTTTCGGCCAAACAATGGCAAAACCTATTTCACGAGGCTTATGTAATGAAATCAGTGATAGAAAAGATGTCTAATCACGATTTACATATAGCAGTCCAGTGTATGGACTTCATTTTGAACAGCGGTCATTATTATCCCGAGGAGATTGGGACACGACTCGGTGTTGATCGACCTGAACTGGTCACTATACACAGTCTCTTGCAACGCTTCTTGAGTGGTGAGGCTGATATAGGTGAGTTGGCAAGCTATTCAGAGAAGATGCTGGAGGACATTGATTTAGCTATCCATAACAGCTTTGCTGACGTAGGATTCGCTGAAGAGTATGACGATAGCGAGCTGATACAGGGTTATGGCATATCGCGGAGTGATGTTGAGGCAGCTTTTGAGAGATTACATGCTGTTGAGGAGTCGGAAGACATGATCGATGACTGCAAGAAGGGCAAATAGCATGAGTGATTTGACTCGCTATACAGCATCCACCCGATTCTGCATATGGCGTTGGTTGTACGCTATCATTCTTGTTTGCTGGACGATTCCATGGTTCGTCGCCGCTCACAGTCTGGATTGGAGTGTAGATGTGGGCTATTATAACCTGTATTTTGGGGTTCTGCCTTCTGCCATCTTCTTATTGTTGAGACGCGCAGATTCAAGGTGGGCCGGCTGGTTTGCATATGCTTATGATGTCTTCATTTTTCTTGCACTTGTGGTTGCTCTGATAGGACTGCCGAACTATATGGGACTGGGTTTTCTCTTACCATTGGTGGGGTTCGTGTGTGAGGGTATACTTCTAACAGTCGTGCTTGTTCGCGATAGGCGTCGCCAGTGAATATTCCGTTCCGTTAAGGGTTTCCCGAAATAACAAAATGACGAGGAGAGAGCGATGAAAGACGCACAAGTGAGAGCAAAGCCCTTCACTATCGTTGGGCGCTACTTTGTAACACTCAGCCTGGTTGCACTGCACGTATGGATGGCCGACCCATCGTGCAAGGTCGCAACTGCAGCGTCAGATTTAGTGGCGTCGTCTGCTGGGTATGCAGTGGCACTTCTTGTCGCCAAACGGTGGCGTTCCTCGTGGAGTTTTATAGTGCTGTTTACACTGATTGTTCCGCTCATATGTGCTGGTGCGGCCTTTGTGCTGGGTGTTGAGATGGGCGGCCCAGTAGTGCTTTACCTTTACATGCTTGTCTCGACGATTGCACGCCGTAGGCCGCCACTTTCTATGCTTCGGGACGAACAGTCCGATAGAGTTACAAGGTAAGCGGATGCTTCGGGAGGCTTTTCCGTGGCTGGGACAGAGGGCGACCGCTACGATCACTTACGAAGAGTGACGCTACCCTTCTGGCATTTCTCTGTTATAGCAGAGGGACTATGTCCCCTTTTTGCAAAGGGAAAATGTCCCTTTTAATTTTAGCTTATGCTATCCTTGTAGCGCTAATGGCACGGCCTGTGCCGGCTCTTCTGGTAGTTGGTCTTGCCG
>JAAYKE010000094.1 GCA_012522575.1 Armatimonadota bacterium
CGCAGAGCCTCATCTCTTGTTTTTGCTATGATCGCACCCTTGCCCGCAGCCTCGCCATCGGCCTTAACCGGTATGGGATTTTCGGTTTTGCCGGCAATGGAATCGATATATGAGTCCGCTTTATCCGGATCGTCAAATGCCTCAAATCTGCCCGTGGGGATACCGAATTCCGCCATCAGACTCTTTGAAAATACTTTGCTCACCTCAAGCTGAACGGCCTCTTTTGTCGGGCCAAATATCGTCAGACCTCGGCTTTCGAACTCATCTGCTACGCCTGCTCCAAGGGATGCCTCCGGGCCGACAACGGTCAAGTCAATGCCGTTGCTCTCGGCAAAGTCCGCAAGGGCCTTCACGTCGGTTGCGCCTATGTTGATCCGCTCGGCAATCTCATCTACGCCCGCATTGCCCGGGCGAACGAATATCTTATTTACCTTATCGCTTTGGGCGATCTTCCACGCCAGCGCATGCTCGCGCCCGCCGCCGCCAATAACCAGTACTTTCAACGCTAACCTTCCTCAAGAGCAAAAATTACGGCTCATCGCCTTCATAGAGGTTTTCAAACGACGCGAATTCCTTGACAAATCCGACCTTCACCGTGCCCGTAGGCCCATTTCGGTGCTTGGCAATCAGTATCTCCGTCGTCTCCACATTACGCTGATCGGAGTCGGGAGTTTCGCCATCCCTGCCGCGCACGCTCTGGGTGTCTTCGACTTCTTTGTTCTGGTAATAATCCGGCCTGTAGAGCATCATAACGAGGTCGGCTTCGGCCTCGATGGAGCCGGATTCGCGCAAATCCGACAGCATTGGACGTTTGTCCTCTCGTTTTTCCACCGCCCTGCTTAACTGCGATAGCGCGATGACCGGCACTTTAAGCTCCCTTGCCAGACTTTTAAGCCCTCTGGCAATCTCGGATATCTCCTGGTTGCGGTTCTCCGTATTTCTGTGCGACCTCATAAGCTGCAGATAGTCAACCACTATCAACGACAGGCCGTGATCGGCTTTCAACCTGCGGCACTTCGCCCGCATGCCCAGATGAGTGATATCCGTTGAGTCGTCAATGAATATAGGCGCGTTGTCGAGCTTGCCGGTGGCCTCGGAGAGCAGCGTCCACTCGTCCTGCCCGAAGAACCCGGTTCGCAGGCGATGGGCGTTCGTTCGAGCCAGCATGCACAGCATACGCATAACGAGCTGCTCCGCCGACATTTCTATGCTGAAAATCGCGACCGTTTTCTTTACGGAGACCGCCGCGTGCAGCGCAAGATTGAGCGCAAGGGCTGTTTTTCCCATCGAAGGCCGCGCCGCAATGATGACGAAGTCCGACGGCTGCAGCCCGCTGGTCATATCATCGAGCTTGGAAAAACCGGTAGGAACTCCCGATGTGACTCCTTTGTCGTGGTATCGCTGTGTGATGGTGTCCCATGCGTCGTTGAGAAGAGGAAACAAAGGCTTGAAGTATTCCCCCATCCTGCGCTGGCCTACTCCAAATACGAGCTGTTCCGCCCTGCCGGTGATCGCATCGATTTCGTCGTCTTCGCTGTGCGCCAGGCCGATTATTTCCGTGCCGGCGGCGATCAGCCTGCGCAGGATCGACTTTTCCTCGACGATCTTGGCATAATACTCGATGTTAGACGCGGTTGGAACCGACCTGACCAAAGCCAACAGGTATTCCGTGCCGCCGCAGTTCTCCAGCTTACCCCTGCCGCGAAGTTCCTCGGTAAGGGTGATCAAATCCACCGGCTCATCCCTCTCCGCCAAAGTGATCAACGAGTCGAACACTTCCTGATGCGTAGGGCGGTAGAAGTCCGACGCGTCGAGTATATCCAAACCCTTCTCTATCTCGGATCTGTCAAGCATCATCTAACCGAGCGTAGATTGCTCCGCTTCGAGATTTTGTGGAGGCAGATGCGCCGATGATGTGACCTGTGTCTGCATTTTACTGTTCCGCCGTCACTTCGACAGTGACAACCGCCGACACCGCTTGATGCAACTTTATGGACACTTCATGACGCCCGACGGATTTAATAGGCTCATCTATATGAATCGTGCGTTTGTCCACCTTGACCTGACTTTGCTTGAGCAGCGCATCGGCCACGTCCTGGTTCGTCACCGAGCCGTATAATTTCGTCCCAGATCCGGTCTTGCCCACTATGTTGATGGTGGCTCCCTGCAGTCGCTCGGCTAACTCTCTGGCCTCCGCCAACTGGTGTTCGAGCTTGACTTCCAGCACTTTCTTCTGGGCTTCTATCTGCTTGAGCGCTCCCGCATCCGCAGGGGTGGCCAATTTGCGGGGAAACAGAAAATTGCGCGCATAGCCTTCAGCGACATTAACTATCTGTCCCTCCCTGCCCAGCGATTTGACATCCTGTGTGAGGATGACTTTCATATATCTACTCCTCTCAAAGCGACTGCCGCAAAGCTTGCCGCTCAGTTTTTATATTGAAGACCCAAAAACACGTCGCCCTTGCGATCGAAGACGTTGCTGTAACCGCCATACAAGCCCCAATCTCTGTTGAGTTTGAGAACCGCCCGCAGGTCGTATTCGGGATCGTTGGGTCTAAAGCCGTCTGCCGATAACAATAACCTGCTGCCCAACTGCTGGTCAATTCCAAACCCAAGTCTGGATGCATACAAACCGTAGCGAAGTGCAGTGGTCGAGCTTAGCAATTGCCCGGCCTGCAGATTCACTCTGGTGTTCTCACCGATATTGTATGCGCCTAGGCGATAGAAATTGTCATTTTCGCCGTTGAATGTGTAGTTTGCGTCGAATCGATATTTTCCCTGGTCGGTGTTCCAAAGAGCGTCGCTGACAAACCCGCGTCCCGGTATCTCGGCTTTGGGAGCATTTGTCGACCTACCAGAGCCGCCGAACCTGCGATTCAGACTGCTGATAAGCTCATTTGCCTGAGCAGTCGCCTCAGCCGCGCTGCGTATTGCATCTTTGATATTTTTTATGACCTGCTCATCGGAGGATATCTTATGCATATCCATGGTGACATCGGTCAGGTGCTTGAGCATTTCATCGGACTGTTGCGCCGCGCTGTCGATGCTTGTCAGCACTTGGTCCACTTTATCGATGCTGCCGTCGAGTTTGCCCACGCTTCCGCCGATGCTGGTTATAACGCCGCGCGCCTCCAGCATTGTTTCGTTGAGCTTGACCATTGCCTCCTGCGCCTGTGCAAGTATCTGCCTTGTGGCCGGAGCGGCGTCGTTTGTCACCACTTTTTGCAGTTCATCGGTCATCTTGACCGCGTTTTCCGTTGCCACGGTCATATTGCTGATGGCGCGCTGGATATCGGGTGATGCCTGCGCTATCAACAGTCTGGCGGACTCCAGTAGTTTTATGGTGGATTCCGATGCCTCCTGCATGTTTGCCATCGTCGCCTTAACATTGCCTATTGTTTTTTTGTCCCCGACAACGGCATTGATCCCTTCCACGGAGGACTTAAGCTCGTCCACCAAACCGCCTATATCTGAGATGAGTTTTTCGTAGTTCATCGGTTCGGCGCTCTCGATTTTGTCGCTGTTCTTCAGGCAGGTTCGCTTTGTGCCGGGCAGTATATCGACATAACTGTCGCCGATAAGGCCGCCGGTGGTAATTCGAGCTACGGAGTCGGTTGGTATGCGGGTTTTGTTTACGATGATCATATCGACCCTGGCAAAGCTGTTGCCGGTCAGCGATATTTGGGAAACCGCGCCCACTTTGACCCCTGCCATGCGTATATCCGCGCCCTTATCGAGCTTGCGGGCATCCCTGAAAATAGAGTAAACGTGTATGGTGGATGCACCGACATTGATCCCTCTCAAGAACCAATACATCGCCACCAGCGCAACTACCGCGCCAAAAACAAGCAGACCTACTTTTGCCTCGTTTTTCAACAACACGTCCAATTGTCCTCAATTAACGATTTGTCGCTAGCGTGTTATCTGGATCGGCCCCTGAGTTGAGCCGGCCATAAACTGTCTCACCGCCGGGTTGTCCGAGTCCGCCATCTCCTCGACCGTGCCCATCGCGATTATTCTGCCTCTGTGAAGCATCGCGATTTTACTGGATATTCGTTTTATTGTAGGCAAATCGTGCGATACCACAATGGAAGTCGCACCGACTTCGTCCCTGGTTTTGATTATCAGATCCGCTATGGTGGCCGACGTGATAGGGTCCAAGCCCGCAGTCGGCTCGTCATAGAGCAATATATCCGGCTCCATAGCCAGCGCCCTTGCCAGCCCCACTCGCTTCTGCATCCCTCCGGACAACTCCGAAGGCATAAGGCTCTGCGTGCCGGGCAATCCTACCATAGAGAGCTTCTCCTGAACCACCTCGCGAACCTTCGTTTCCGGCAAACTATGATGTCTGCGCAGGCCGAAAGAGACGTTTTCATATACGTTGAGCGAATCGAAGAGGGCCGCATATTGGAACACCATTCCGATTCTGCGCCGAATGCTGTTCAACTCCGCCTCACGCATCCCCGCAATATCGATCCCATCCAGCAAAAGCCGTCCCGCAGACGGGCTTAACAAACCTGCAATGCACTTTAGCAGCGTGCTTTTCCCCGCTCCGGACATACCCATCACAGCCACCGTTTCGCCCTGCTCGATCTTGATATCCAGCATTTGCAGGATAAAACGTCCGCTGATTTGATATGACAACCCGACAGCTTCTATCACAGCGACGCCGTCCTGCCGCCGAACATAACATAGGCCAGGAAAAAGTTCAGTATATAGATTACGACTATGGATATTACCACGGAGCTGGTTGTGGATTTGCCCACTCCCGTAGCTCCTCCGCTTGTTCTCAGACCCTGCTGCGCCCCAACAACTACGATGACCACGGCAAAAAACACGGTTTTCAGCATGCCCATAAACACATCATAGGGCACAACCTGTGTCTTCAAAGTAGAAAGAAATCCTCCGCCTGCAACGCCGTTCATAACCGCAACGATATACCCGCCGGTCGTGCCCACCAGATCGGCAATGGCGGTGAGCGCAGGCAGCATCACCACCCCGGCAAGCAACCGGGGAACTACCAGATATCGCACCGGACTTACGGCAAGCGCGCGCAATGCATCAATCTGCTCGGTAACCTTCATGCTCCCAAGCTCTGCCGCTATAGCGCTGCCCGATCTCGCCGCCATCACCACAGCCGTCAGCACCGGGCCGATCTCCCGCGTAATGGAAACTCCGACAACTCCGCCGGTGTAGCTGCCAATTCCCCATTTGACCACCAACTGCGACATATACAGCGACAGAACCGCGCCTGAAAAAGCCACCGTGATCAGCACTATGGGAAGAGACGCAACGCCGATGTATGCCATCTGATTCAGAGTATCTCGAACATCAACCGCGCCCTTGGCGATGAACTTTAATGTCCTGCCAAGCAGCAACGAGAACTCGCCGATGAACTCGAAGAACTTATTAAATGTGTGGTATGTGATTTCGCCCGGAACTGAGACGACCGCAGCCAGCTCGTCACCTACATCGTGCAGGATGTCACCCACGACATCGCCCGGCTTACCTGGGTTTCTGTTAGGGTCGCGTTTCATTCTCTCCGACCTGGTCGAAATGAGGTCTGACCGAGCCATTCCCGGCCAGACAAAGTATACTCGACAGGCCGGTAAGTGTCAATTAAATCTGCGCAACTTAATCGATTTCTGATAATAGTACGCAGCGCGGAAACGTGATAATATATCCTGTGCGCGAGGGAGGCATAATGCAAACTATCAGCCTTGATGGACAACCTTTGGACCTTGATACAACGCTAAGCTGCGGGCAGGCTTTTCGATGGAGGCGGCGTGAGGACGGCTTATGGCAGGGCGTGATTGGAGACAGGTTCGTAGAGCTTGGAGTCAAAGGCGATACCCTGTCTTACAGAACTTTTCCCGATGGAGGGGACGAACTTGTGCGCGATTACCTGCGGCTGAGCGATGACGTAAAATATATTTATGCGTATCTGCAAAACCGCGACAGACGCCTTGCCGCTCAGATTCAAAGATTTTACGGTCTGCGACTGTTGAGGCAGCCTCCCAACGAGACACTGATTTCGTTTATGTGCTCGGCTGCGAACAATATCAGCCGGATAAGCAATTCCATCGAAGCCCTTGCGCGGCACTATGGAAAACTGATCTGTGAGCGCGACGGGGTGTGTTATTACGCTTTTCCGAGCTGCGAAAGACTGGCTGAGGCCGACGATATCAGCAGGCTCTGTTCACTTGGGTTTAGAGGGGAAAATATCAAAAACGCCGCTCGTGCAATTCTTGAGCGAGGGGAGGATTGGCTGATCGACCTGCGCGGCCAGCCATACGACGAAGCGCGCGAACAATTGATGTCACTGAACGGAGTCGGCGCGAAAATTGCGGACTGCGTATGCCTGTTTGCACTGGATAAAGATGAGGCAGCGCCGGTCGATACGCACGTGCGACAGCTTGCTCAGAGGTTGTTTTTGCCGGGTTTGAATACGAAATCGATGACGGATGGAGTTTATCGCGCCATCGTAAAAGCATTTCGGGATCGCTACGACGGCCTGGCAGGATGGGCGCAGCAGTTCCTGTATTACGAAGACCTGCTGCGACCATAGATGTCAGAATCGCGCATAATATCCGTTCGGTTTATACGCGAGATTTGATATAGTTCAGGCGGCCGCCCGCCAGGATCATCTCCCGCTCACGATCGGACAGGTCAGTGGTCAGCCTGATCGACCTGCCCGAAGCCTCGTTGCTCATCGTGAACTCCGAGTCCCCTTTTCGCAGCGCGTCCGCCGCTCCGATGATCTGCACTTCGTCGGGTTGATTTATGAAATCGTAGTCGGTAGGGTCGGCAAACCTCAACGGAAGAATGCCGAAGTTTATGAGGTTCTGTCGATGGATTCGCGCAAATGACTTCGCAATTACCGCTTTGATTCCAAGATACATCGGGGCCAGTGCAGCGTGCTCCCTCGATGATCCCTGACCGTAATTCTCGCCGCCCACAATCAGCCCGCCGCCGAACTCTCTCGCTCTCTTAGCGAAATCTGCGTCCTTTGCAGCGAACACGAACTCGGATATCGCGGGGATGTTCGACCTGAGCGGAAGAACCTTTGAACCTGCGGGCATGATATCGTCCGTTGTAATATTGTCGCCCAGCTTGAGCAATATCCGTCCTGCAATTATCTCCGGCATAGCGGTGTTTCTTGGCAGCGGCTTGATATTGGGACCTCTGATTACCTCGACGGAATCCGAATCAGAAAGCGGTGGGATAATCAGGCGGTCGTCGATAATATATTTTTCCGGCGCAACAAAGCCGATTGGATCGCCGAGGGTTCTCGGATCGGTAATCTCCCCGGTGATCGCAGCGGCAACGGCGACTTCGGGCCCTGTGAGATAAACCCGGGCGCTCTTTGTTCCGCTTCGGCCCTCGAAATTGCGATTGAATGTGCGGATGGAGACCGCATTTGTGCGCGGGGATTGACCCATTCCAATACACGGCCCGCAGGCGGATTCGAGGATTCGCGCGCCGGATGAGATCATATCGGCCAGCGCACCGTTGCGAGCTATCATCTCAAATACCTGCCTCGATCCCGGAGATATGACAAGGCTTACGGAAGGGTGAACGGTTTTGCCCTTCAATGCGCCGGCTACTATCATCAAATCGCGAAGTGAGGAATTGGTGCAGCTTCCTATTGCGACCTGGTCGACTTTGGTTCCGACGAGTTCGCTCACTTTGGCGATGTTGTCAGGGGAATGGGGCTTGGCGACCATAGGTTCCAGAGCGGACAGATCGATTTCGATGACTTCATCGTAGTGCGCAACAGCATCCGGCAGCAACTCCCGCCAGTCCCCTGCCCTATCCTGTGATTCCATAAACGAACGAGTTATATCGTCGCTTGGAAATATCGATGTGGTCGCGCCTAGTTCCGCTCCCATATTCGTTATGGTGGCCCGGTCGGTGACGGAGAGGCTGCTCACTCCTTCGCCGCCGTATTCTATAATTTTGCCGACGCCGCCTTTTACGCCGAGAATCCTGAGCACTTCCAGAATTACATCTTTGGCCGAAACCCACGGCCCCAGTGCGCCGGTGAGTTTTATCAGGCAAATGTGCGGCATGGGAAGATAGAACGGCTGACCTGCCATCGCCGCCGCAACATCCAGCCCGCCCGCGCCAATGGCAAGAGCGCCAAGTCCGCCCGCTGTCGGAGTGTGGCTGTCGGACCCAAGCAGAGTCTGTCCCGGCACATCGAATCTTTCCAACTGAACCTGGTGGCATATGCCGTTGCCGGGTCTGGAAAAATATATCCCGTGTTTTGCAGCCACGCTTTGGAGGTATGCATGGTCGTCGGCGTTCTCAAACCCGGTTTGCAGGGTGTTATGATCGATGTAGCTCACAGATCGTTTTGTGAGGACTTTTGGCACATCCAAAGCTTCGAACTGCAAGTAGGCCATAGTGCCGGTCGCGTCTTGAGTGAGGGTGGAGTCTATTCGTATGCCGATCTCCTCGCCGGGGATCATTTCCCCTTCAACGAGATGGTCGGCAAGTATTTTCCAGGCAACAGAGTATCCCATAAAAGCACGTCCTTTCAGATGATATTATAACAAGGGTATGATTCGCTTCTCAAGCGCACAGCGGTTATAAGAGATAATACGGCATTCTATTTGCGTAACAACACACTCCTTGGAAATGATCATAGTGGCTGGCCTCTGGAGGCTGTCCCAGCCACACAAACTGTGTCATTTCGAACGAGGTGAGAAATCTGCTTTTGTGTAAAACGCGAAAGCTCGAAAGAAGCGAAACCCAGAAATGGGAAGGAAAAAAGCAGATTCCTCGGCATTCGCCTCGGAATGACAATTTACTTGACACATCCGGCAGCTTCCTTGGAATGACAATTTACTTGACACATCCAGCAGCTTCCTTGGAATGACAATTTACCTGATGCATTCAAGTGTAATGGCCGGCCTTTGTCCCAACCTCGCCCGGCAGAAAACGCGCCTGAGAAAAACCTCTGAAGGAAAGCCGGATGAAAATGGAGTAGAAGTAATATTGTGTGCATAGACCAAATGAAAGGCAGTCACAAGTTATGGCAACTAAAATGCTGATGCCCCTTCTTGGCCAGACGATGGAAGAAGGGACGATAATAAAATGGATGAAAAACGAGGGAGATAATATCACCGAAGGTGAGCCGCTCCTCGAAGTGATGACCGATAAGGTCAATATGGAGGTCGAAGCTCCGGAGAGCGGAGTTCTGCTGAAGATTCTCGCGCAGGCCGACGAGATCGTTGCCGTGCAGAATCCGATTGCAATTATCGGCGCTGCCGGTGAGTCGATTGATGATCTGCTGGCAGATGAACCCGCCGCAAAGGCCGCAGAGACTGCACCTGATGTCTCTGCGCCTGCCCAATCTGCTCCAGCCCCAATCGCGGAGGCCGCGCAGCCGATCCCTGCTCCGCCGGCGGTTGCAGGCAAGATAATATCCTCTCCGTCAGCCCGACGCGAAGCCAGACAACGCGGCATCGATATTGACCTGCTGGCAGGCAAAGGCACAGGGCCAAACGGACGAATTATCGAAAGAGATGTTATCGAATTCGCCGCATCTATGCGGGCTACTCCTCTTGCGGGCAAGGTTGCAGCGGATATGGGAGTTGACCTAGGCGGATTGACCGGCACCGGGATCGGAGGTCGGATAACGCGATCGGATGTAGAACGAACGCAGGCGTCCGTCCCCGCAGGAATCGGCTCTACTATACCATTTACCGGGATGCGTAAAATTGTGGCTCAGAACGTCTCGGCGAGCGCGCATTCCGCAGTGCACGTGACTCTGGTAACCGAAGTTGACATGGCTGCGTGCGTGGCTTTGCGTGAACAACTGCTCAGCGAGGTCGAAAAGCAATACGGAGTGCGAATTTCATATACGGATATCATCGTTAAAGCCGCTGCAAAGGCTGTTTTTGATGTTCCGATAGTAAACGCCACGCTGTCAGAGGACAAAATCGTCATCGCGGACACCATAAATATCGGCATAGCGACTGCGATTGAGGGCGGGCTGCTGGTTCCGGTGATTAAAAATGTGCAGAGCAAGTCGGTGATTGATATATCCAGGGAGATCAAGACGCTTGCGCAGAGGGCCAGAGCCGGCAAATCGACCGCCGATGACCTGGCCGGCGGCACTTTCACCATCACTAATCTGGGAGTCTACGGCGTAGACACCTTTACCCCGGTAATAACACCGGGACAAAGCGCAATTCTGGCTATATGCCGAATAGTCGACAAGCCGGTGGTCGTGAAAGGAGAGGTGGTTATCAGGCCGATGATGAACCTCTGTCTGTCGTTTGACCACAGGATTATGGATGGCGCGCCTGCAGCGGAGTATCTGGCGCGTCTGCGCGATATTCTCCAGGCTCCGGGGTTGATTCTGCTCTAGGCCTGTTCATTATTTCGAGGAGGTTACGTTTATGCAAAGAGTGGCTGTGATCGGCGCAGGTACTATGGGAAGGACTCATGCGAGCATATATGCCTCGCTGCCCAATGCGGAGGTAGTCGCGATATGCGATCTTCGCCTTGAGGCTGCGCAGGAGATAGCGGAAACACACTCCGCACGCGCCTTTGCCAATCTTGAAGAGGCTCTCAACGAGGTCGAGATCGACTTGGTGGATATATGCACCCCTACCCCTACCCACCTCGACCATATTAAAACCGCCGCGGCTGCGGGCAAAAATATATCCTGTGAAAAGCCTCTGGCACGCACTATCAGCCAGGCAATGGAAGTGCAAAGGATATGTGAGGAAGCGGGAGTGACGCTGTTTGCCGCACATGTAGTGCGTTGGTTTCCTGAGTATCGTCGCCTTAAGGCTATTATTGATAGCGGCGCAATTGGCGAAACGGTGATGGTTCGAACGATGCGTGGCGGGATGCTCCACGGAGGCGTGGGCAACTGGTTTACTAATTTGCAGATGAGCGGCGGAGCAGTGCTGGATTTAATCATCCATGACTTCGATTGGCTACGATGGTGCTATGGCAGGATTCGCAGAGTCTACGCTAAAGGGCTTTATGCTGCACAGATTCCGGGCAAAGATCATACCCTGGTGACTCTGCGGTTCGATAGCGGTGTCATTGCGCATATTGAGGGCAACTGGGCCAGGCCGGACAAGTTCTGCACAAGCGTGGAGGTGGCCGGAACTGAAGGGTTGCTGAGTTTTTCCAGCACGGATTCCATGCCGCTTGTCATAAAGCATAGGTCCAGCGACGGAACTACCAGCACGACCTCTGTGCCGGATTTTGTCGCCACCAGGACCCCATATCACCTGGAGTTGGAGCATTATATAAACTGCCTTGAGCAGGGAATAACCCCCGATGTTACAGCCGAGGATGGCGTGGAAGCCATACGGATTTGCGAGGCTGCGCTGAAGTCAATATCCACCGGCGAACCGATTACGCTTGTATAACGATTGACGATATGAAAGGAGTACGGGATATGACGCCTGTTAAGATAGGAATGATGAGCTTTGCTCATATGCACGCATTCAGCTATGCCGCGGCCCTGAAGAACCTCGACTGTATAGAATTTGTAGGCATTGCCGATGACGACAGCAAGCGCGCTGCCAAAGTTGCTAAAGACCTGGGAGTCAAGGCTTTTGCCGAATATGAGGACCTGCTGAACACCGATGTGCAGGGGATCATAGTATGCAGCGAAAATATCAATCATCGCCGCCATGTGGTAGTTGCCGCACAGCACGAAAAACATGTTATGTGCGAAAAGCCTCTTGCGACAACCAATGAGGATGCGGATGCGATGATAGAGGTCTGCAAGCGCGCCAATGTGAAGCTGCTGACTGCGTTTCCGTGTCGGTATCATCCGGCTTTTGTGCAATTGAAACACACCGTTGACAGCGGCGAGCTTGGAAAGCTGCTTGCGGTGAAGGGAACCAATCAGGGACAGTGTCCGGGAGGCTGGTTTGTGGATAAGTCTCTTTCGGGAGGCGGCGCGATTATCGACCATACGGTGCATGTGGTCGATCTGATGAGATGCATGACCGGCGCCGAGCCTGTGCGCGTGTATGCTGAGATCGACAACAGGATGTTCGGCAAGGACTACGACGACACCGGCGTGCTGACTGTGGAGTTCTCAAATGGTATGTATTCCACGGTAGATGCGAGTTGGTCGAGGCCGAAGAGCTATGCGACCTGGGGCAATGTCAAGATGGACGTTGTCGGAACCGATGGCATTGCGGAAATGGATATGTTTTCGCAGGTAATCGAGGCGTTTTACGATAAGACGATGTCTTATAAGTATGAGTATTGGGGAGATGACGCCGACTCCGAACTGGTGGCTGCGTTCGCCCGAAGCATAGCCGAGGATACTCCGCCGGAGGTCACAGGGGAGGACGGCGCAAAGGCCCTGGCGGTAGCTTTGGCTGCCTATGAATCGGCCAAGACAGGAAAGCCGGTATCTTTGGTGTGAAATTATAATCCTGACTTTGCAGGTAATCTAATGGCTGCGTGCAGCAACAGAGTTTACATCCCCAATCGAATGAAGCGTAGGATGTGCAACGTGCGGTTGGGGTGATTTTTTTGCAAAAAAGAGCGGCAGGGGCGACGGTGTTAATAGGAGTGGGCGCTACGGAATGCCCAGCACCATGCTGATTGCAGCCAGGACATCTTCAAGCGTCTCTGGCCGCACATCGCCTATCTTCGATATCAACCGCTCGGTAGCCACTGATCTAAGGTTCAGGCAATCTGCAGCGACGATCTTGTCGAGTCCATTCTCAAGGTCGTTGGCTATGAAAACCATCCAACTATACTCATAGTAGGCATTGTTCCAGTCAGTTAGAGGCACCACAACCCGCAGCGGCAGTTTGCCAATACCGTCAACGCTTACGATCAGCGCAGGCCGTGTCTTGCGCATTTCGGATCCGCGCGAAGGATCCAGTTCCGTCCTCCAAATCTCACCTCGCAGCACTCGCGTTGCCTCCAGCCCCCATATCATCCCAGGCATCCAGACTGCCGCCCGCCGCATACGCCGAAACTGCGCTCTCCGGGATGTCTGACTCCTTAATATCAGGAAGTAGCTTGCGGTGCATCGCGCCAAGGTATTCAGCCGCCTTGACAGGGGATATGATTCCCTCCACTTTCGCTCTGTGTACGAGCATACGGAAACTCGAAGGAGACTCAAGTTCAATCCCAACAGGTTCGCTTTTCTTCCAGCCTCGCGTGGAAAGACTTATGAATAGACTTTTTCTGGCTTCTTCACCTATAATGCCCAGATCAGACGCTCGATTCACCCAGGCAGATATACTAAGTCCAAATTCCTTTTTGAGCTTGGGCAGTTCATAACCAATATCCAGCATCTTGCGCGTGGCTCCGAGCCTCTTTCTGGCAGTATCTCGTGGCACAAGCATAGCAGCGGCAAAGCGATGGCACATCTTTTCTTTATCCAAGCCGGCCTCGGCGCGGAGCAATAGATGGCCCAATCCGTGGAGAACGTTGAAACGCTGCCTGTCGCCCTTTCCTTCAGGCAGAGCCTTGACAACCACGACAGGATACTTGCCGTTAGCGACACAGGCAAGCTCATCAAATCGGTCGTCGCCGACATCGGTTATGACTCTGACACCTGCTATCTCGACCGTTTCCACGACGTTGCTTATTGGACCTGAACCAAGGCCCCATTGTTGTCGCAGGTTGTCGGCAAATAACTCCACTTGATCGAGATCTGTGACCACAGACTGTGCAATTACAACTGAATCACAGCAATCAGCCATACCTGGGGAGACCAGTTCAAGCAGGTCAATATAGGGTTCCAACTCAGCTTTTACTCTGGCTTCTATCTGCTCCTGCTTGTAAACCGGCAGCGATGCGCGTTTTCTGAACTCGATGATAGACAGAGATACGGGCTGCGGCAAGAGAAGACGTTCCACAGGGATAGCCAGCGCACGACCGATTGCCAGCAACGTAGACTGGCGGGGTCTGTCTGTCCCGTGTTCATACTTACTGATTGCCGACGCAGACACACCGACCCTGCCAGCCAGATCACGCAGCGTCAATCCTGCGGCCAGGCGTGCTTGACGAATTCTCTCTCCGAGCATTGACCTCTCCTCTAAGTTGACAAATACTACCTTATAAGACGTGTTTTGTCAACCGAATTGTTCCATTTTTACCACTTGACCATCCCTTCCTCACTACTTATAATCAACCCAATGAAGCCGCTGCTTAGCAATTTGGGTTCGGTTCTTTTTGACCTTGACGGCACGCTCGTTGAGACCAACATCGATTTCGCTTTGATGAGGCGGGAGATGATCCGTCTTGCCGTTGAGGTTGGATTGTCCGAAATCGACATTCAGGGATTGGATATTCTGGGCATTGTCGATGCCGCAGCCTCCGCCCTTGCTGATGATCCGCAAAAATCCCGGCAGATTCGTGACGATGCAATGCGCATTCTGGAAGAAATAGAGCTGAGGCACGCTCACGAAACCCGGCAGATTCCATTCGCCAGAGATATTGTATCGCATCTAAAACAGCGAGGAATCCCGGTTGGAATTGTGACTCGAAACTGCCGCGCCGCAAGCGTTATATCACTGCAAATAGCCCAAATCGAAACTGATATAATGATCTGTCGAGAGGATTCGATTCGACACAAACCCCACCCGGAACCGGTTTTACTGGCGCTGTCACAACTCAACGCTGAGGCAAAAAGCTCAGTGATGGTCGGCGATCATATTATGGACATAAAAAGCGGCAAGGCGGCAGGAACCAGGACAATAGGGTTTCTGAGACCGGACAGGCCAGGGGATTTATTCGATGAGGCACGCCCGGATTTTATTGCGTATAACCTGAGAGAGGCGCTGGATGCGATTATCGGTAGCGATAGTTAACTGGAACACCACCGACCTGCTGGCCGCCTGCGTGCGCTCTATATTGACCTTTCCGCCCAAAGGTGACTACGAGATTATTGTGGTCGATAATGATTCCAAAGATTTCGATGAACAGCAGTTCCATGCAGAATTCCCGAACGTGCAATTGATATGCAATGCGGAAAACGCAGGATATGCGCGAGGAAATAATCAGGCTCTTGACCTAGCGCGGGGAGATTATGTTCTTCTGCTGAACCCTGATACCGAGATCACAGCAAACGCGCTTGATACCCTCGTCGAGTTTATGGACGATCATCCGAATGCAGGGGCGGCAGGAGCGAAACTGTTGCGTCCGGATGGCGCGATTGATCGCTCGCTGCGCTCGTTTCCCTACCCCGGCCCTATTGCGTGGGAGTATCTTGGGCTGGCCCGGATCTTTCCGAGGAGCAGGTTTTTCGGCGCATATAGAATGACGTGGTTTGATTATGACGAGATAATCGAGGTAGATCAGCCGATGGGTTCGGCCCTTATTATAAATGTAAAAGCTCTTAAAGAAATCGGAACGCTGGACGAGTCTTTTCCGATATTTTTTAATGAAGTGGACTGGTTGTATCGAACAAAGCAGGCGGGGTGGAATATCTATTTTGTGCCTGATGCGGTGGTGATTCATCATGGCGGATCGAGCACTAAGCAGGTACGACGACGGGCGATGGTGCGCGAATCCCACCGGTCTTTGCTAAAGTTTTATGCCAAACACTTTAAGGGACGCATTTGCCCGCTTACCTACTATTTTACCGTGGCCTGCATTCGGATCAGTATGTGCCTGAGAGGATAGAGCCTTGGTCGACGCGACTGTAAGCATAGTAAACTGGAATACCCGCGACGAACTGCGGGACTGCCTTAATTCGATTCTGTCGCAGCGAGAGTCGGTGAAGATGGAAGTGTATGTGGTGGATAACGCTTCTTGCGATGGCAGCGCGGATATGGTGGCGTCGGAGTTCGCCGGCGACGTTGTTCTGATCACTAATTCTGATAATAAAGGATTCGGCACAGCCCATAATCAGGCCATTTCGCGCTGTTCCGGCCGCTATGTATTGATTTTGAACCCGGACTGCCGCATATTGCACGCGGATTTACTGCGCAAAATGGTCGATTATATGGACGCGAACCGGGATATAGGGATGATGGGGCCGCGAATCCTCAATCCGGATGGCTCCCTGCAATTTTCCGCAAGACGCTTTCCGCCGATGTTTGCGGGGCTGTTTCGGCATACGATACTAGGCAAACTCTTTCCTAACAATCGGTTTGTGAAGGGCTATTTGATGACGGATATGCCGCATGACCAGATTATGGATGTGGACTGGCTGTCCGGCTCGGCGCTAATGGTGCGCAGGGAGACATTTGAACAGATTGGGCTGCTTGATGAGCGGTTCTTTATGTATTGCGAGGATGTTGACTGGTGCAAGCGCGCGCACGATGCGGGATGGAGGATTGTATATTATCCGAAGGTCGAGATATCTCATCGAATCGGCGCGGCAAGTGACAAAAATCCCATCGCCATGATCAAAGCGCACCACCGAAGCATGTTTCTATATTTTGTAAAACACAACGCCAAAAGCCCTAAGATATTGCTTGCGCCGTTGGTGGTGGTTGCTCTATGGCTGCGAACCTGGGCAAGGGCAAGGCTCGTTAAGCTGGATTAACCGACCGGTTTCAGACGGATCGAGTACAAAAATACGATGGCTAGGCAGCCAGGTCGAGGTCGCTTTGTTCGCCGGCGGATGAAGGCCGGGATACCCAGTTGTCGCAATCCAGCCTGGAGCAATAGAACATCTTCTTGCGTTTTCCCTCACGTGTAACTACATCCGCGATATACGCATTATCGCACCTGACACACATCAGGGGATCCATTATCTTAATCACTTTAAGTCTGCTCTCAGTCGGGTTAGCCATGTTCTGCTCCAAATGCCAGTGCGATACTGATTGATATTGACCTGACGGTGCGTTCGCGCCGCTCTGCTTGATTATCGGGCAACGGCGTCTATCTAATTAGGTATTCCATAGTATCGACTTGCATGGTACAATCCAAGGGATATGCAAGAGCACCTGGACTCATTTATTGACCACCTGCGGGTGTTTCGTCAGGTCAGCCGACACACACTGCGCGCATACTCGTCCGATATCAACGGTTTTTTGGCATTTGCGAGGAATGCGGAGTGCGAAATAGACCGGTTGCTGGTTCGCCGCTATCTCGTGCATCTTCAAAAGACCGAGCACGCGAAAAGTTCTGTGTCGCGCGCGATGGCCTCTCTGAGGGCTTTCTTTGGCTATCTGGTCAAACGAAAGATAGTGGAAGCGGACCCTACCGATGGGCTGCGCGGCCCAGGTAAGTCGGCAAGGTTGCCCAAGGTAGTGCCGGAAGATACGATGGGGCTTCTGATGGAGGCTCCGGATAAAAATACTGCCCTTGGTCTGCGTGATCGGGCAATACTCGAAGTATTGTATGCGACAGGGCTGCGGGTGAGCGAACTGCTCAGTCTGCGCGTTTATGATATGCGCAGCGGAGTAGACGAGATAGTCGTCACGGGCAAGCGCAATAAACAACGCGTAGTGCTGTTAGGCTCGCATGCTATGCTGGCTGTCGAGACATATATATCATCCGGACGCCCTCAACTTGCCGTCCAAAACCCGGACCCTCCGAATGCCCTGTTCTTGGGTTATCGCGGGACAAAACTTGTGGCGACCTCGGTGCGCAGGATACTCAATAAATATGTAGAAGAAGTAAGCGACACGCTGAAGATCAGTCCGCATACGCTGAGACATTCCTTTGCTACCCATCTTATGGATCACGGAGCTGATTTGAGAAGTGTGCAGGAGCTTTTGGGACACGAGAGCGTGGCCACCACGCAGATCTATACGCATGTGTCGCAGGAACGGCTCAAGGAAGTATATAACAGAACGCATCCGAGGGCTTCGGCGGATGCGGAGAACCTGGAAAGATAGCGGACAAAAATAATCGGTTTGGGCGTCCGTAACCTTGCGTCAACATCGAAAATATGGAGATAACATAATGGAAATGCACGCTACCACTATTTGCGCGGTCACGAGAGATGGCAAGGTCGCTATAGCAGGTGATGGTCAGGTAACTTTGGAAAGCACGATTATGAAGGGCACGGCGCGCAAGATTCGTCGAATATATGACGATAAGATTCTGGTGGGTTTTGCGGGATCGGTTGCTGATGCGCAGACGCTGGCCGATAAGTTCGAGACCAAAGTAAAGGAATCTCACGGCAACCTTAAGCGGGCGGTGATAGAATTCGCCAAGGAATGGCGCACGGATCGCATACTTCGCAGGCTGGAAGCGCTGTTGATTGTGGGAAACGCCGAACACCTGCTGGTGGTATCAGGCGGCGGTGAGGTGATTGAGCCTGATGAAGGCGTGGCGGCGATTGGATCGGGCGGGGCATACGCGGCAGCCGCTGCTAAAGCGCTTCTTAGAAATACGGATTTGTCGCCCAGAGACATCTTGGAGAAGGCGTTGAATATAGCAGCTGATCTGTGGGTGTATACAAACCACAATATCACGGTGGATGAGTTGTGAGTGTCACTTAGAAGCCAAATGAGCAGTGACACCAATGGGTGATGTGGCTGGGCAGTTATCGTAAATCGAGGTGCAAATTGAAGGAAATACAGGAACTGACTCCGAGGCAGATTGTTGCGGAGTTGGACAAATATATAGTCGGGCAGGACAAAGCTAAAAAGTCGGTGGCTATTGCGCTTAGGAATCGCTACCGTCGCCGCAAGCTCGCAGATGACTTGCGCGATGAGGTGATCCCGAAGAACATACTTATGATCGGGCCGACGGGCGTTGGCAAAACCGAGATCGCGCGCAGGCTCGCAAACCTCGCCAATGCGCCGTTTACCAAGGTGGAGGCGACAAAATTCACCGAGGTCGGATATGTCGGGCGTGATGTGGACTCGATGGTGCGCGACCTTGTTCAGAGATCGGCGGCGATGGTCGAAAATGAGAAAATAGAGGAGATCAGACCTGTAGCCGAGCAGAGGGCCATAGAGCGGGTGCTTGATATATTGGAGCCTCCCGCGCAACGCGCAAGCCAGATGCAAGCGCCCCGGCAATGGATGGATTCGCTGCAAAGCGCAATGGGACATATATTTCCCGGAACCGGCAACCCTGTCCCGCCTCCTCAGGACGCGCCCGACATTGAAGACGCGAGCGAACCGGATGAGTATACGCGCGATCAAGTCGAACGCAAAGAGCGCATCAGAAGCCGCCTGCGCAGTCAGTTGCTTGCAGGGGAACTTGATGAGAGAGAGATACTTATAGAGGTGGAAGACTCCTCAATGCCGCATTTTCAGGTCTTTGGTCAGCAGGGATTGGAGGAAATGGGGATGGATATGTCCGGTATGCTGGGCAATCTGTTTCCAAAGCGCCGCAAACGCAAGCAGGTGACGGTCGCCGAAGCCAGAGAGATACTCGCCGACGAGGAAGCTCATAATATGATCGATCATGAGGCCATCACTCGTGAGGCAATCGAGCGGGCAGAGCAGTCGGGGATAATCTTTGTAGACGAGATGGATAAGATCGCCGGTCGCGAAAAAGAAGGCGGCCCGCAGGTGTCAAGAGAGGGAGTGCAGAGGGATATTCTGCCGATAATCGAGGGTTCGACGGTAACGACAAAATATGGCCCGGTATCGACAAATCATATCCTGTTTATCGCCGCAGGAGCATTCCACATAGCAAAGCCATCGGATTTAATTCCTGAACTGCAGGGCAGACTGCCGATCCGGGTGGAATTGGACAGCCTGACCGAGGCCGATTTCGTGCGCATATTGTCCGAGCCGAAGAACGCGCTTATAAAGCAATATACTGCGCTGCTTGAGACCGAAGGCATGCAGGTCGATTTCACCGAGGATGGCATAAGCGAGATAGCCCATATCGCCTGTGATGTGAACACATCGATGGAAAATATCGGCGCACGTCGGCTGCATACGATTATGGAACGGCTGCTTGAGGAGGTATCCTTCGACGCGCCGGACAGCGCACAGAAAAACATCACAGTTGACGCAGAATATGTGCGCGCCAGGCTCGCCGATATAGTGAAAGATGAGGATCTGAGCAAGTATATTCTGTGATTCAGCCGGGTGGGTTTCTTGTGGGAAATCAGTGTCCGAAGCGGAGGTTATAAGTTACAAATTATACATCCATCAGCAGCAATTGCGACTGCTCGCCAAGCCGCCTTGGCTGCTCGACCCAGTCCAACTCCCGGCAAATGAGAAGCTCTTGCATAGTAGTATGATGCGTATTTTTCATGCAAATTGGTTGGAAAGAAAAGCCGTGTGCCTCAGCCATTTTAATTACATACTCGTCGTAATCGTAGGTCAGCAGCACATCGCCGACTGCACAACCCGATAGCTTGAACAGCTCTTCATGGTCTATAGTATTATGCGTATAGAGTCTACGACCAGCGCGTTTGCCACGATTTCCTGCTGTATAGGGAGGATCGACAAAGAATACGACATCTGGATCATCCAGATAATTGCTCATTACTTTCAACCCGTCGCCTTGGATGAAAGTGATTTTGTCTTTAATCTGCACAATGTCGAGTATGCGACGCCTTAACGTATCGGGGTACCAACGCGAACTAATGCCTTTCCCGTTCTCGCCATGCTTTATTAGCCCGCTTCCCGGTGCAAGGATTCCGCCGTGATTGGTACGATTTCTCAGGATCGTTTGAAAAGCCCGCTCCCTGAGATTTGCCGGAGGGCTTAAAAGCTCTTCGCGCACGGAGTCGGCGCTCATTGGAAAGCTGATGATTCTTTCCGCGAGCCACGGACCATCGCTGCCTAAGATACATTGCCAAACTGCTGCAACATCAACATCAACCTCTACCATAACAACGCGATCCGCTAAATGCTCAAACGCAGCAGTAAGACTGACAATTCCTCCACCGGCAAATGGTTCTATGAGTATGCTAGGCCGAGACCTGCGGATGCTAAGCCACCGACGTACCTGCGGCACGAGCCAAGTTTTTCCTCCTGGGTATCTAAATGGGCTGCGCTGCGGAACACAAGCTACGTTCACAATTTTAGAACCATCTTTTTTCAGTTTAGTCATCCCGGTTCTTCCTCACTTCCTGCTGCCGTGGATGCTGAAGAGGCCCCCCTAACTTTTCGTCTAGTTTGCCTTGCAGCAACTTCACAAAATCATTTTGATCGCCCGGCTGTGATTTTGTAATCTCGTCTAGCGCCTCCTTAAATCTGGTATATATGGTATCAACCTTAGTCAATATATAACGATTATCGACTGGATCAGGCGCTAGATCGTAGACCAGCCAAGCCATATCGGCTTCATCTGGATCAACTTTTGACATATACTGATCATCGGTAATGTAACAGCTCACGAATGATGAGTACTCCTGTCCGCAGTGTCCGATCTCTGTCTCGGACTAGGCCAGGACAGATGCCGGCCACCTACTACACTTGAATGCGCCAAGTAAATTGTCATTCCGAGGCGAAAGCCGAGGAATCTGCTTTTTCCCTTCTCTTTTCTGGGTTTCGCTTCTTTCGAGCTTTCGCGATTTACGGAAAAACAGATTTCTCACTTCGTTCGAAATGACATAGTTTGTGTGGTTGGGGCAGAGGCAGCCAGTACAACCACTCATAAAGAGTGAGTTGTTACTCGGTAATCGGCCGAGCCTCTGTCCCGGCCAATGGCTACCCGGTCACCAATCACAGAATCTCATCCAGGTTCACAGTAGGGCGATTATCAACTGTACTATAAGGATCGCCACGATCATTCCGTAGCTTATACCATTGGCAAGCCACGCCCAGTGTTTGATTGCCGTCGGATTCGCAGAAATCAGCTTGTTCATAACCAGATACTCACAGAAAACCGATGCAAAAAAGAACGGGATGCACAAAGTGATTCCTGCGGCAGGAAGCATCCATTCCAGTTCGTTTGACGCATAAGGAATCAACCAGGGACTCTGAAATGTAACGGTATATATCCTAAGAGCAAATGTATTTAGTCTTTCCGACCCACGCCCGCCAGAGAACATCTGGACACGCACTAAAAGGCCCCAAGTTATCGGTACGCCGATAA
>JAAYKE010000095.1 GCA_012522575.1 Armatimonadota bacterium
GTAGTAAACGCTGCTTTGATAGGTTGCTTGAAATCCGCCTATCCTGAAGCAAACGAATATAAAACGTTCAATAGCCTGAAATAGAATTATACGCTCTTCAGTCGTTGCTTCTTTGGTTGCGAGAGCCGCGACAACAAGCGGGCGAAAGTATCCAATGCCTACGCGATTCAACTTGTCAAGCCAGTTCTTTTCCTCTGTTTCCAGTTCGCTATCAGACGGGAACCAGCTGTAATACCAATATTGCGCTAACGATTTCAGACTGTTCACATAGTCGCTGATTTCCGCGGGAGCAAGTTTGCTAACCGATAAAGTTTCAACCTCGGTTTCACTTGCAGTCGGTTCATCATCGCCGTTATGCTCATAATCCGATAACACTTCATCCGGCTCAATTTCTTGTGTAACGGGATGCTTATCAAATACATTTTTCGCAGAAAACTTCTCCAGCAGGAAACGAATATAGTCATCGCCGCCTTTTCTGGAGTATCGGAAGTAGGTAATCCAATGGGCGCGCAAAAAATCATCATCAGACAAGGGAGCATCTTTGTTACGCCCAAGTTGGTGATATACTTCCTTCCAGGCGTCATTGATATTTATTCTCAACTGCTTTTTATCGGCCGCATCAATTTGCTTGTCGTCAAAAAGCGTTGTGAGGTATATTAAACGGTTTTTCAGCAATTCGAGATTTGTCAGCTTTTTACCGCGATTATTCATGGTTTCAAAAGCAACAAATACATCGTACTCATCTTCTATTTCGTGAAGATTGAACATAAACCGCAATGTCAGTTTCCGATACAGCCGTTCTATGCCTTGAAATCCTTCATCACGGTAAACAGCAGAAATATTGTCAGTAAAAAAGGACTTTGCATATTTCAGATTCTTGGTGTAGTAGGTTTCAAATACAGTTCCGCCAAATGGTTCATCAAACACTTTGTAGCGCAAATAATCCGCGCTCGGATTATCGGTTTCATATCCAAAAAGATATGACTTTACAAGATTTTGCGGAGGACGCTTCCTCACGATATATTTTGCTTTTATATCCTTCAGAGATTCAAAGCCGAGAATAATATCGTCATCAGATTTATATTTATTTTGGGCCAAATCGCTTACAAATGACGTAATTACATACATGAGAATAGAGAATGTCGTTAAACGCTGTTGACCATCGACCACGTGAAAAGGCTTGTATCCTATATCCAATAGCCATTCATCATCACGCCACGTTTTTGCATCGCTACGGCCAGCAGCCTTCAAGGAGAGCAAGCCTGTGTAATGATATCTGTCCTCATGCAGGTTCGTCAGGTCCTCCCAAAAATCAACAAGCTGTTCGTGCCTCCACGCGTAACCACGCTGATAATCGGGGATGCGAAAAAGCCTGTTCTGAAACAGAACTGACAAAGGCTGTAATTCATTTGCCATTTATTACCACACCTGTTTTTGCGTTGGGCAGGCAGCGCCGAACACAACGCATCACCCTGTGCGACAACCCTCCTGCCCAGGAACGCAATAGCGTTAGAGCAAGTGGATACTACAGGAACTCATCAATAATATTCCTTACAGATTTATTAGTCACCACTCATAAAAAAGCCTTCATGTTTCAAGATTTGACGCAGCCGCGTCTGCACATTCGATTATTTGTGCTCTACGGATTGCTCGACGAGTCTCGATTATGCTGCTGATGAGTAGATTTTTCCGTGGGCGGTGCGGGTCTCAGAACATACCAGACCAGCGGCAGGGTAGCGATCAGCGCTAAGGCTACAATCGCAGTCGATATCTTCTCCTGCCTGCTAAGTTTGAACTGTCCCCAGTTTGCAAGCACAACAGCCACAGCAAGGGCAATTAGAGCGGGAATGTAAGGTGCGAAGTCAAGCAGTACTGCAAGCATTGCCAATGTCATAATGGCAAGCACAAAAGAGTAGTTTCGGCGTGCATTCAGCCCAAGTTTATGAACCGACGCAAAGACCACCGCCATAAACAACGGGTCCCCCAGCCCCATCATCAAAGCCGGCACGAATGCCCCTGTGCCCGCCTGCGGGATAGGCGCACTGACAGCCGAGACTACCTCCGGCGCGCGCTTCATAACCGTGGACACCGGCCCCACGCTCACAGTCCACAAATCAATGAAAGCCGCAAACATTACCACCGGCAAGAGCAAATTGCGATCTCTAATTCTCAGCGAGACCAAATATCCCGTGCACGAGGCCAAAAGCAGGATAGTCGCAAACATAAACATCTTCAGCAGCCCGTGCCGATACATCCCGACAATGAAACCAATCTCTCTAAGGGTCGGCCAACGATGAAGTTTGTTCACCACATCGAGTCGCCAGATTATGCCGGATACAATCATAACCAGCAGCGCAAATAAGCCAAGCCAGACAAGCGCGGCCCCGCGAAATCCGAGTCGCAGCCTGGAGAATTGATACACCACCGACACCTGTGCCGCCATAAATAATATAGTGGGGACGGACACGACGATGATTCCGCAGATGGATAAAAGAATAGAAACAGGCAGGCTCGCGGTCTTTGTCGCCGAATCAATAATTTGGGCGAGAGTTGCCAGAAAACGCGCCTTCGGAATGCCGATCCATAGACCGAAATACACGATCAGGCAAGCGGCCAGATACGCGACAGGGGATTGTAAAGACCAATGCAGCCGATTTTTCACAGCGTCATTATATCATAAGGCATGACGGCGAGCTTCTAAAGCAAGCAAGCCTGCGCCGAGATTCATCCCACGCAGGCCCGCAATCGCGCATAACAAATCTAATCGTTGATCAGATCCATATATTTATCAGGAGTCGTCCAGGTTTTATCAGGATCGAAATACCGCCACACCATCGCCGCAATCTTTCGAATGACGACGTTGCCTTCGTTATTTTTGTTCCAGTCCTTGTCTGCCTGATCTTTGGTATAAATAGTGAGAACAAATTCGCCTTTAGGTGATATGACCAACGCTACATCCGAGCGCGTGTTCCAAATGCCGCCGCCCTTTGAGGCGCACTGTCCGGGAGGAACTTGCCCGGCAACACCGTCATCGTAATGTTGATGGAACATTATGCGTATCATTCGATCACAGTAAAGCGCGGAACCGGCCTTATTGCTGCGAATCATCTCCATCAGCTTGGCCATCTCGTTTGGAGTGGTCACGCCCAGGCCATATTGCTTTTGAAGCGGCCGCAGTCCCAATTCATCCGTCTGTTCTCCGTTAAGCAGCTTAGTCTGCTTGAAACCGTGCTCAGAGAGCCAGTCATTAACGTTTTTATGGCCGACGAGTCTGCGCAGACGAATGGTTGCGGTGTTGTCGCTGACTGTCATCATAAGATGAACCCACTGATCCACGGTCTGCTTTGTCCCATCCCTGAAATGGTACGCAAATCCACCTTCTTCACGCACATTTGAGGAGGGCTGAACCTCGATCATATCGCTCCATTTGATTTTGCCCTGTTCGACCTGCCGCATCACTTCGCACATTATCACAGTTTTAATCGTGCTTGCGGTAGGAAACGGCTCATCGCCATTCAAGCTGATACTTTCTGAGGGTTTGCCGCGCAGATGCAGGCTGTAACCCAGGGTTCCATTGAAGTCTTTAGCGACTTTATCGAGCCTGGCTTTGAGATCGGTTATGGTCTCCGCGTTTGCCGCACACGCGACGGAAAGCAAAGCTCCGATAATAATAGTAGCGAGCCAACAGCGTATCAATTGTCACCTCCATATTATTCAATCGAGAGGCAAGCATCGCCTGCCGCCCGTTATGCTGTTCAAAGAAGAAAAGCGGCTCCGATGGCGGAACCGCTTGTCATACCAAACACTAAAGCATCGATGTCGATCTAGTCCATCGAAATAGCTTCGGTTGGACACGCATCCACGCACGCGCCACAGTCAGTGCAAGTATCTGCATCGACCACGGCAAGATCATCTGCGATGGTGATTGCTTCGACCGGGCAGGCTTCTACGCACGCGGCGCAGCCTGTGCAAGTGTCTACATCTACCTTGGCTGCCATATTCCCTCCATTTAAGTAAATGCTGATTCGTGTAAGCTTTCCAGCCCACACCTGCTATTACTTCTCCGGCGATGCTCAAAGTTCCTTGCCGGTTTGCAATTATTTGCAGATTCATTGAGTAAAAATGCGGCTGCAATAATATCCGACCCGGATATGCTGATTTGCGGCTGTTTTGTAACAACTCACTCTTCGTGAGTGGTTGTATTGGCTGGCCTCTGTTCCAGCCAAACAAACTATGTCATTTCGAACGAAGTGAGAAATCTGTTTTTCCGTAAATTGCGAAAGCTCGAAAGAAGCGAAA
>JAAYKE010000096.1 GCA_012522575.1 Armatimonadota bacterium
TCAGATGCTGGATGGAAGCTGGAGGGCTTACTATAATGATGCTGTGATAGCTACGGCGCCACCAACCGATATTGCGGAGCCGATCCGAGCAAAGAACCGAAAGAAAGGACTGCGAGCAGCCAGGGAGTCGAAGTGGGTATATCTCGCTTCCGCGCAGGAGCCAGATAAAGGCACTGCACCGGCTCATACGGCAAGACCAACTGCCAGAAGAGCCGGCACAGGCCGTGCCATTAGCGCTACAAGGATAGCATAAACTAAAATAAAAAGGGACATTTTCCCTTTGCAAAAAGGGGACATAGTCCCTCTGCTATAACACGACTTTTTTTGCACGACTTTTTTGCAGTGAAAACTGCAACTCGCTAAAGGTAGTTACTGCAAAAGAGGTTTCTTCTCACTTTACTGATCCTGCGTGGCCTGCTGCCCTGATCACTTCAGCCACCGCAGGCATGTCAAGCCAATTGCGTGAGAACATGGAGTTCAGCAAATCCTCATGTAGAAATCGATCATACTTCTCCAGCGCCTTAATAGCCACTTTGGATGCGATGGCCCCTGTTGAAGGCGGATTGACAAGTAAAGCTTGATATTTGTGTGCTAGGGACACAGGATCAGCCTTACTAAAGGTAAGTGCAATACCTTCGTCACTCACATCAAATCCGGCAAAGTGCTTTCCCAGCAAGGCAATCGTGCGGTTGGCCCTCGAACCTGTCCAAGTGAACCAGACAACATCCAACCCATCTTTCACAAACGCCTCGGTCATTATCCCCGAGTCTCGTGCCGCACGACGTGCTTGTCGAAGCATCTCTTTTGCTCTTTCGTCCAGGTATACAGGATAGTCATCAGTGCACAGTATGTCTTTCATCTTCGCGCGTATGCAAGGATGTATGTCTGCACCTAAAGAACTAGAGAAATACGGAAGCTTGCCGCCTTTGGATGGTTCTACAAGTATTTCTTTGCGGTCTGTGTCAGTCTCAATTATCTTCCAGCGTCGACCGGCCAGGATCAGGTATGTGTCAGCTCCCATGCTGGGTGATGCTGTAATGCTTCCGATCCTGTGACCTTTATGAATGACTTGCATTTCCTCACTCGATGCAAAAGCTGAGTAGAAGTCAAAGCTACGCACGATCCGCTCACCGTTCAAGCCCAGGATCAGTTCTCCCTCAGGAGTCTGCTCGATCAGATCCGTTGCTCCCATAGAGTTTAATATTGCCACGAATTCTGCTTTAGAGACATTGCCGAATGCCCCGTTCTCAATCAGATCACTGTACAACACTAGTGCCGTTGCCCCACCGCGTTCGGCAATAATGCTCATGACCTGTTGAACCAGTGTGGACAAATGAAATCGGTCCACATCCGGCGGTTCACACCATTTCTCAAGCATCATCTCCGTCATTGCGATGGATTGAAGCAGTTCCGGAAACAGACGATCCACCAGTCTCGACTTATCAGATGGTTCATCCTCTTCGATATAAACCCACATCTCGGATGCTTCGTTCCCTCGTCTGCCGCTCCGTCCCAGGCGCTGAGTAAGTGAACTTACAGACCACGGGCATCCGATCTGACCTACACGACTGACATTTCCGACATCGATTCCAAGCTCCAGCGTGCTGGAACAAAAAGTAGCTGTCGGCATATCAGAGCGCAGCGCATCCTCTGCTTCTTCCCTTTCGCTCTTCGACAAAGAACCGTGGTGAATGCGGAATCTGTCAGGAATGGATCGTCTCTCAAGCATACGTCTTGTAAGATCGGCATAGTATTCAAGACGTGCCCGGCTATTGGCAAAGATCAACGCCGTCTTACCGTAAAATGTTTTGATTATATCGTCCGTTAGCCTCAGGTCATCAGGCGTGGCTTCTATATCATCTAATGCGCGTGCCTCAGCGCCGGGGACATCTTCTGCTTGCTCGACTGCGAACGATCTCAAATAGCCTTTAATCAGATAGCGGACACTCTTCTCATTCTCGCCCTTAATAATTCCGACGTTCTGCGAATCTCTGGGGCAAAGCCACATCTTCGCGGACTCAATATCACCAATGGTGGCGGAGAGTCCAATGATACGCACTCTGTTGGCGCTGAACTTGGACAGTCGGGTGATCAAACTCTTCATGTGTGCTCCGCGCTCAGTGCCCATGAAAGCATGGGTCTCGTCGATTACGCAGTAGGACAGATGAGCAAACAGAGAAGGCAAAAAAGCAGAGCGGTTGACGAACAGCGATTCTATCGATTCCGGCGTTATCAGCAAAACCCCGGAAGGCTTCTTGAGCAAATTGCTTTTCGCGGACTGAGACACGTCACCGTGCCACTTGTGGACCGGTATGCCGCTGCGTTCACACAGATCTTCCAACCTGAGAAACTGATCGTTTATGAGAGCTTTTAACGGACCAACGTAAAGAGCCCTGATGCCTTCTTGACAATCATCTACTATGGAAGAAAGCACCGGCAGAAACGCGGCCTCTGTCTTCCCACCCGCAGTCATCGCAGTAATGATCAAATGGTTATCGCTCTGCAGGATTTCATGTATTGCATCGACTTGAATTGGGCGCAGTTCGGTCCAACGCATCCTGTATAGTTGCTCCTGCAGGGCTGGACTAAGAAGACTAAATGCGGTTGTGCCGTCAGTTCCCAAGTGTCCTTCTCCACCAATCATAGGCTGAAATGCGCAAGCTCGTCTGCATTGCCTGGTGTTTGGCCATCGTCGCCTGTTTCAGAAACTTCGGACACAGGCTCGGTTTCGAGGTCGGCAGTTTGTTCGATTTTCATCTCGCCAACTAATGATCTCCAGTCTGTGTCGGGATTCTGATCCAGCACCGACAGGAACCCAACGAAGCCTTTCACCGCGTCGCGAGGCGTGCGATAGAACTCCGCACCAAGGGTTTTGGCACAGTGAGCAAGAAACGACGAAAGCGCGTCATCAGGCACGATATGTTTAGCCGGATCCCCCAAAGCAAATACGTTTCTGATGTTGTGGAGCAGTACATACATGTCTTCCGGTGACAGGTTCGGAAGCCGGATGACAGGACCAGAAAGATCTCTGAGTTCTCCCACAGCAAAAGAATTGTCGGCAAGTCGAGTAGCAAGCGCTTCATAACTAGCCAGCCCTCGTCGCTTATCATCAAGGAATGAATCCGTCCCGGCGAATATGAACCCGATACCGGACACGTTTCCCTGCAGACAGTCATTGACAATCCTGAGAATCATTTCGTAGTTAGCATTTCTGGCCTGTGAGTTGTTCAGGCGATGGGAGAGAACACCCATCTCGTCAAAGTTCACCAGCAAGCCCGAATATCCAGCCATCCGAACAAAAGCAGCCATCAGCTTTAGATAATCGTAGATATTGTCATCATTGATTATCGAGCGCACTCCAAGATCCTGTCGTGCTTCGGTTTTTGTTGTGTATTCAGCTCGAAGCCACCTGATCGCACAGGCCATCAGATCATCGTTGTGGGATTGAAAGCCCTCATAGTACCGGCTTATCACAGTGGCGAAATCGTACCCGCTGACGAAGTCCTCCAGCGGCTTAAGGTGTTTGTGAATAGCCGCAGCCATGTCCGCTTCGCTGGTGCCGTCACTTCTGAGTTTGTAATCGAGATCCGATATCCATTTCTCGACCACACCAGGAATAGCGCCACCTTCTGGCTTTGAACGTATCGCCAGATTTGACATTAACTCGGCAAACAGAGACCGGGCTTGCCCTCCGGTAGCGCACAGTCTTCTGTCGGTGGTTATGTCTGCCTGCGCCACAACGAAACTCTTCTCCAAAGCAACCATTCGGGCGAGGTTCAGAAAAAAGCTCTTTCCAGCGCCGAAACGACCAATAATAAAACGCACGGTAGCGCCGTCATTATCAATCTGATCAAGGTCGTGAAGAATAGCTGTGATCTCTTCTTTCCTGCCAACCTGAATGTGTCTAAGTCCTACTCGCGGGACAACCCCCGCCCGAAGTGACTGAAGAATCGCATCTCTTTCTCTAGGTTTGATCGGACCACTCATACATCACCCTCCAATGATTTGTCTGTTTATGCTCAACGAATCGGACTCATCTATAAGGAAATCGCCGAGATGCTCATCCGACCAACTGTTGATTACTTCGATTGTGCTTGATGGCATCAGGCCGTGCTGCCTGACTAAAGAATTAAATTCATCTCGCGTCCACTCATCGCTGTCCAGCAATAAATCCAGAAGTTTATGATAGCGCTGATCCAACAATTCCAAAATTTCGGATGACACCAAAGACGTGTGCCCATCTGCAACGACCGCCGCGTTTGTCTGCTCACTCAGGTCCGCTGTGATACCCGGCCCGGACACGGATAGTATTGGTTCGTTATCAGGAATAATCTCTTGCATGGCTTCTCCCAATATACGCGAGACTTCTTTTGACTCATTTATCAGCCAACGTACTTTGTTATGGTCGATAGTAATAATTGGTTCGTCTATTGCTTTGGCCCTGGGTGGAATAGGCTCTCCGGGCCTTGTTGGGGCTGCAGTGGCAATCTCCACGGAACCATCCGATGAAGTAGAAATGTCGTTTAGAAGTGCAAACAAATCAGCCTCGTCGACTTCAAATGCCGCATAGGTCGACCTCAACACCTTGATCTCGTCTTTGGGAATCCCGCCATCAGCGGCGGCCAATCCGACAAGGAAATGGCACAGCATCAATAGTTGATCTTTGGAAAGCACGGCTTTCAACTGCGCTGCTACGGATCTCATCGATGGCGGATCAACCGAAAGAACCTCCCGGTACACCTCAAGCCGACGCAAGTCATCAGGTCCCAAACCGAATTCGGTTTCCAGGAAGTTAGTGATATGTTCAACCTCCTCTCCTGTGATCATGCCATCGCTCGCAGCCATAGCCACACCAAGTTTAAGCACCCTAGTTGCGGGTATGAAAGAATCATCGGCAGGCAGCGTCGGCTCGCCTTTGGGTCGAAAGATACCTACCGTGTCATCACATTTGTAAGCCTGTCCAGTGATCCGAAAATCCGGAACCAACACATATCCCACGTGATTCGCAGTCTCGGCAAGCTCCTCACTCTGCTTCGAAGTCAATCGCGGCTGCGATACCTGGTCTCCTATGGCGGCTATGTCGCTAACCTGAACCAGGGCCAGCCCATCCTTCACGATGTGTTCATTAACCACAGTATCCCATCGCGGCTTGTCCGGATGTTCAACTTCGGCTCTAAGTGATTCTGGAAGTGCGTTATAAGCTTCTCGTGAGTTGACATCAATGCCTTTCGCCAGCTTACGACTAAGAGGTCTGAGTTCGTCAATGCACGCTGTCCATATCTCGACCATCTTATTGAATTGGCTTGGCAACCCCATAACATTTGGCACCACGACATCTGTCATATGCTGAGATGACTTGAACGACGGAGTGGCGGTTTTATAGTGCAGCACAAGGGGCCGCGCCGCACACTGCAACAAGAGACCATCGCCGAATGCTTCTCTATACTTCGTTGCGAAAAGTTGCTCAAACTGTTCGGTTAATCTCTGGACAACGACGCTATTTGCAAACCGTACATCGTGCGATGCCAACAGATAAGCAAGCTTAGCCGGCAGAGGGCGTTGATGCACATGCAGCCAGGCCAGAGCAAACGACATTGGTTCTCCTCCTATACGGAAGAACGGTTCGGCAAAGGTATCGAACCAACCCTTCGCCAAACGATCAATGCCCCCTTTGGCTGCGACATAGGCGATAAAATTGCTTGCATATTTATTAAACGACCCGGAAAATGAGTACCTAGACAGCAGACGCAGTACTTCTGTAACAACTAGCCTGACATCTGCACCATCAACCAAGACTCTTCTTTCAAGTCCATAGAAGAAAAGGAATGCATAGCCTATATCATTCAGTGGTGAGGTGCGACCACTGGCCAGCCAGTGCAAGTAGTTTGTCCTTTGGTTTGGCGACATCCTGCTGTATTCCGGCCAGTATCCGAGCGCTCCTTTTAGTTCATCGGCCCTTGCACCGATGGACAAGCTAAAGTTTATACAGGAAGCCTCACAAAGTATAGTCTCCTCTGAAGAACAGTAAACCAGAGGGTCTGAAATCTGATACGGGCCTACGATCATTCGTGATCCAGTTCCTACCCATCGCATCTCTGATGACGCAGGAGGGTCTTCCGCATTCGAGATATGCGGAGCCGGAGGAGTTTGATGCTTTGGCGGCTGAACCCTGACTCTTCGACTGTTGGTTTCCAGTGCTTGAGACAAGGCAGTACCTATTGGGTGTTTCTGATTTGCTGTCTGGTCATCTATCGAAGAATCGTCTGATTGCTTATTCGCCTGTTTCAATATCCAGACGATCACAACGAGGGCAAGCAATAAGAAAAATGCTACAGGATAGTTGATTGCCAGCACCAGACATGCACATATAATGATGATTCCTACCAATGTATTCATATTGAGCACTCGCTAGATTTCTTGATGACATATATACTTATAGTAGTCTTGCCGTTTTCCACGCATATAGTCAAATTATAAGGCAGTCCTGCGTATTACTCAACCGTAGGAAACTCGACTTTTTTTGCTATGTGTTAGTTAGAATAAATCGTCAAAGCCGACTTTCACGGCTCCGCGATCTATTCGTAACGCAGCGACTCTATTGGATCCAGTTGAGAGGCCGCGCGTGCCGGATAGTAGCCGAAAAAGACGCCGATTAAAGCGGAGAACCCGAAGCCCAGAAGCACCGACCACAGCGTAACTGTCGTGTCCATTCCTGAGAACTTGCCTATGAGCGCTGACGCCAGCATGCCCAGCAGTATCCCGGTTATCCCGCCGGTCATAGCAAGCATGAGGGCCTCAACCAAAAACTGCGCCTGTATGTCCCGCCTGCGTGCTCCCAACGCTTTACGAATGCCGATCTCCCGAGTGCGCTCAGTTACTGAAACAAGCATTATGTTCATGACTCCGATGCCGCCGACGAGCAACGATACGCTTGCAATGCCGCCAAGCAACAGCGAAAGCGTCCTGGACATTTCGTTGGCCATCTCCATTATTTCGGCCTGATTGCGAACAACGAAGTCGCTGTCGGCTCCCTCAGCAATCCGATGCCGTTTATCAAGGAGCCTGGTTATCTGATTTGTTGCGCGATCCATCTGCTCCATTGAAGTCGCCTGCGCACTGATCGACCTAATATACTGCAGCCCAAAAAGCCTTCGCATTGCGGTGGTGACGGGCACAATGATCTGATCATCCGGATCGCCGAATCCGCCCGTGCCCTTGCTGACCAACAGCCCAACGACTTCGAACTGGATTCCCTTTATGCTGATTGTCTTGCCAACAGGGGACATCCGACCAAAGAGGTTTTTGGCCGTGGTCGGGCCGATAACCGCAACTTTTCTTACCGCCTTGACGTCACGCGATCTGAAAAACCTGCCTTTAGCCACCTTGTAGTTGCGAATGGCCGGGTAATCCGGCGTAGTGCCCAGAATGGTCGTATTGGTATTTTTGTTCTTGAACTTGACCTGCGCCCCTGACCCTGCTTCGGGAGCCACCTTGACAACTGCCGGACATTTCTCCGCGATAGCCTCGGAGTCTTCCAGGGTAAGTGTCTGTATGCTTCCCATTCCGCCTCGAACCGCCCCGCTGCGGGTCTGTCCCGACATAACAGTAAGCACGTTTGTGCCCATTTGCTGAATCCGCTGCATCATTTGCCCGCTCGCGCCTCCGGCCAGAGCCAGCATGGTTATGACCGCCGATACGCCGATGATGATGCCAAGCATGGTCAGCGCCGCACGCGCCCTGTTTGCCGACAGGCTTTCCAGCGCGATTGATATACTCTCGCGAAGACTCATTCTTCTTCCTCCACCGGCACATTTGCCAAAGCGACAGCAGCATCTATTGGATTATCAACCGGCTGATCCGACACGATATGTCCATCCCTGAACCTGACCACCCTCTCGGTGTGTCTGGCTATATCTTCTTCGTGAGTTACAAGGACGACTGTCTTGCCTTCTCGGTGAAGCTGCTGAAATATTACCATGATCTCCTCGCTGGTGCGGGTATCGAGATTGCCGGTCGGCTCATCACAGAGCATAATAACCGGACTATTGACCAGCGCGCGAGCAATAGCGACTCTTTGCTGCTGCCCTCCTGATAGCTCGTTGGGCTTATGGTGCATTCGGTCGGCCAGCCCTACCCGCTCCAATGCAGCCTTCGCACGCTCCTCGGCATCCGAAATATCTGAATTGTAAAGCAACGGCAGCATCACCTGACGCAGCGCAGGCCGCCGGGGTATGAGGTTGAACGTCTGAAAGACAAAACCGATCTTGCGATTCCTCACCGCGGCAAGGTCATCATCATCCATGCCTCCCACTTCCTGGTTCTCCAGGAAGTATGAACCTTCGGTAGGCTTATCGAGACAACCGATGATGTTCATAAATGTAGACTTGCCCGAGCCCGATGGCCCCATAATGGAGACAAACTCGCCCTGCCTGACATCGAGAGAGACTCCCTTGAGAGCGCGGACCGATATATCTCCCATTAGATATGTTTTTTGGAGATTTACTACACTGATCATTTTCGATCTCCTACATTGGTGGTGGCGGACCGCCGCCGCCCGGGCCACGGTTGCTGCGAGGTTTGGCTGTCGATCCTTCTTCCCGCAGGACGACGACCTCACCGTCTTTAAGCCCGCTGGCTATTTCGCAGTAGTCATCGCCGGTAAGCCCGACTTCCACTTTGCGGATTACCTGCTTGTCGTTTTCCATTACCGTTACTTCCGAACCGGAATCGGTCTCGCTGATCGCCTCTACGGGCACAAAAAGCACGTTCTCTTTTCGGTCGATTATAAAGTCGCAAGAGGCGTTCATCAGAGGTTTCAAACGGGGATCGGTCCGCTCCAGCATAACTGTTACAGGCACGGTGGTCACGTTCTGAGTAACCTCAGCCTTTGGAGCTATTTTTGTGACCTTTGCCTTAAAGAACTCGTCGGGGAAAGCATCGACCTTGACGCCGACTTCCTGTCCCATCCTTATCTTGTCGATATCAGTCTCATCTACGTCGACCACAACCTGCATGCGACTCGTATCAGCTATCTCGACTATGGTAATTCCTGATCCTCCGCCTCCGCCAATGGCCTGTCGTCCTCCCGTAACAATGGAGCCGGTTTCCACGTATTTTTTAACCACAACTCCTGATCTGGGAGCCACAATCGTCGTGTAGTCAAGTTGGGTTGCGGCATTCTCGACAGCAGCCCTTGACTTGTCGAGCTGTGCCCGCGCCTGCAGCACTTCCTCGCCTTTCATCCGGTTCTGATGCACAGATGACCGAGCGGTTGCAAGGGATGCCACCGCCTGCTTCAAAGATGCCCTGGATGCCGCAAGCTCCTTTTGTTTGAGAGAATCCTGGACTCGATTGGCCTCGGCAACTGCCAGCGCAGATTTGGCCTGCGTGACCTTTGACTGGGCATTCTTTATGTCCTGATCCGATTCTTCTTTAACCGTATCGAACTTGCTTTTGGCAGCTTCCAGTTGAGCTTTCGCACTGGCAAACTGGGCTTCTGCCGAATCAACCTGGCTCTGGGCGACGAAGCCTTTTTCCAGGAGAGCCTTCTGACGCTTCAAGGACTTGGATGCCTCGTCAAATGACGCCTCCGCCTGATCATAACTCGCTTTGGCAGATGACAGCTTCTGAGGAGTCAAAGCCGACTGGACCTGACTCAGATTCGCCTGTGCGGATTCGAGCGCGCTTTTGGCCTGCGCTATGGACTCGGTCGTCAACCTGGGTTGGAGTGACGCCTCCTGCTCAGCCTGCTGTAAACGCTGTCGGCTCGCCTCAACCGCCTGCTCCGCTCCCTCGATACTTGCAGTAGTCTGAAGCTGCTGCATTGTCAACGCCTGCTTGGATTGCGTTACTTTAGCATTGGAGCTTGTGTAGTCCGCTTTGGCCTGCTGCAGCGCGGCTATGGAGTCCGCAGGGTCAATTTTGGCTATCAGTTGGCCGGCTTCAACCTTGTCGCCTTCATCGACCGCCAATTCCACAATCTGCCCTCCGACGTTGGACCTGACCTCAACGGTCGTCAACGGTTCAAGGACTCCGTTACCGGATACGCTGGCCATTACCGTGCCGCGCTTCACTACGTCGGTCTGGACATCCAATGTTTTGGGAGCTGAGTTTCTTGTTCGCGCAATAAAGAATCCGACAATCAGAATTATTGCCAGAGCTATTATCAGGCGATTTCGTGCGATTTTCCTGGCTTTCACTTTGCACCTCTCTGCCGACCTACGGCGTATTCCATCTGGGAGATGGCTGTATAGTTGTCGTAGCGGGCTTGAACAACATCGCTTTGCGCGGTAATAACCTGCACTTCGGCGTTAAGTAGATCCAATACAGTCCCGAGTCCCAGGGAATATCTTTCCCGCTGGGCTTCATAATTGCTTTTTGCTGCTTGCAGACTGGCGTCACTTGCGGTGATTCGCTGCTTCGTATTGATGAGATTGAGATATGCCTCTTCGACTTGCGCGCGAATATCCCTGAGAACCTGCTGCTCCTGCAGTTGAGCGCTGGACTGATTGGCCCTGGCCTCTTTGTAGGCAGCGCGGTTTGCATTTCCATTGAAGATGTCGAATACTATTGAGCCGACCATCTGCGAACTGCTGGAGGTAAATCCTCCCTGTATCTGACGCTGGTAGTCAGCGGAGATATTCGGGCGGGGATATAGAGCAATACGAGCCGACTTGACTGATGCTGCCGAAGCTCCGGTTGCCGCTTTGGATTCGAGTATATCCGGTCGAGACTGCACAGCGGCGGCGATATAGTCGTCCAGGGATTCGATCGGTAATGCATCGTCATCGCTGACATCGAGAACGTCAAATCCGGGTTGAGATTCCAGACCCATAAGGTTCTGGAGTTGGATTATGGATGTGCGCACGCTGTTTTGCGCTGAAAGAAGGCTTACGTGTGCGCTGGCAAGCTGAGCCTCGACGGGAAGAACGTCGATCCTGGCAGCCTCACCTTCTTCGGCGCGCGCCACTACCTGATCCCGAAGGCCTTCGCTATACGTCACATTCGACTGCGCGACAGCGGCGAGATGACGCGCCCGGAGAGCCTCATAGTAAGCCTTGCTTACGTTAAACACAACCGACTGCTGAGTCCTCGACAGCCCAGCCGTGCTCTGAGTTACCCCATAATTTGCGTGTCGGACACCCGCTTCGCGCAGCCCGCCATCCCAAACATTCTGCGTCACCGCAAACGCCGTCCCCGTAGTTGACTTGTTCAGCACTCCGCCTGATCCCCAAACGAAAGTGTTGTTTTGCACCGACATTTGAGGCAGATAGCTGCTTTTGGCGCTCGTTGAACGGCTTTTTGCCGCAACCACATCATTTTCCGCCGTAAGGATGGCAGTGCTATGAGATAGCGCCGTCGATATGCAGTCGCTCAAAGACAACGGACTCGCCTGATCTGCCGAATCCGCAGTCACAGGCAGGCACAAGACAGCCATCAACAAAAGCGCGAGGATGTGCCTGTGCAGTAACTCTGAAGGGTTTTTCATTTCAACCTCCAATCACAGTCCAGTTTACATACTGAACGTTCAGTCCGATCACTGCGATAAAATAAATACCTGCATCATAATATGCTTGAGCAGGTAATGAGAACTACCAACACAACCGGGCCATAAACCCGCCGCCTCAGCTAATCTGTAACTGCCAGACCCTTTTTCAGGATACTCATGGCAAAATCTATGTCCTCATCCGGGTCGTCATCGTACTGACCCTGGATATGCATCATCACCACGGAATGAACCATCGCCATTATTATGTGCACGGCCTTTTCCGGTCGCACGCTGCGGAGTTCTCCCTGTTCGATTCCCTCTTCAACTATCAGCTTCAGCAGCGATAATACTTCCTTGAAGTGTACTCTGACGTCGAGATCCGGCGTCAGAGTGCCTTCTATTTCCGCCCTCATTGCGATGCGTCCGACGTTTGGACGGTCTACATGCAATTGCCGAAACTGCACCACATACCATCGAATCCTTTCAAGAGCCGTGCCCTCATACGAGCGAGCCGATTGAGCCGCCTCTATGATGAGCTGGCCGAACCTTCGAAGGATCGAATCGTGAAGAGACCGCTTGTCCTTGAAGTGGTAGTATATCAGAGCGCGTCCCACGCCCGCCGCTTCGGTGATGTCGCTGATGGATGTCGCGGCAAAGCCCTTGTCGGCAAATAACTGTCCGGCAGCGTCCATAATCCGCTGCTTCCCGTCAGCCTGTTCATGCAATTGTTTTTTCGGTTGGCCGGTCACTTATCGCAGTCTCCTTTGCTATAGACTGAACGGTCGGTCTAATTGTTCCACACATAAATAAGTTTGTTAAGTTATTGCTCTGGCAGTAACAGCTCACGAATGATGAGATCTAGAGGTTAGAGGTTGGAAGTTAGAGGTTAGAAGGGATTATTGAGAGGATTCGCGTAGCCTCCAAATTTTGTCATTCCGAGGCAAATGCCGAGGAATCTGCTTTTTCCCTTCCCTTTTCTGCATTTCGCTTCTTTCGGGCTTTCGCGTTTTACGAAAATCAGATTTCTCACTACGTCCGAAATGACATAGTTTGTGTGGCGGGGACAGAGGCAAGTCAAGCATAATGTCATTCCGAGGCAAATGCCGAGGAATCTGCTTTTTCCCTTCCCTTTTCTACATTTCGCTTCTTTCGGGCTTTCGCGTTTTACGAAAATCTGATTTCTCACTTCGTTCGAAATGACATAGTTTGTGTGGCGGGGACAGAGGCAAGTCAAGCATAATGTCATTCCGAGGCAAATACCGAGGAATCTGCTTTTTCCCTTCCCTTTTCTGCATTTCGCTTCTTTCGGGCTTTCGCGTTTTACGAAAATCAGATTTCTCACTACGTCCGAAATGACATAGTTTGTGTGGCGGGGACAGAGGCAA
>JAAYKE010000097.1 GCA_012522575.1 Armatimonadota bacterium
CGATGCTGGATTTGCCAATGGTAGACGACCCTGCAAGGTTGGGAAATGTCACGAAAAAAGCGGCTGATATGCAAATCGTATATGCAAAGACGTCGCAGTCGCTGGAATTCGGCGCGAAAGTGATTATTAAGAAGATGCTCTGGGATGAAAACAATCAGGCTCTGGAGCCTAAAGTCATAGCTGAAGCGACCGTGCTGACCCCGGGCAGATTTCCAACTCTGGCGCTGACAGAGGATAAGGATTCCAGCACGTGGGGCGTGATGCCGGGTGATGGAGTCTACGCGACCGCTGAGGAGCCTGATTCCGGGGCTGCCGATGACAGCGTAACAGCTCACGAATGATGAGCGCCTCTGCCCGTAGTGTCCGATCTCCGTCTCGGACAAGGTCGGAATATAGGCCAGCTACTACGGTTTAGAGTTTAGAGGTTAGAAGTTGGATGTTAGAGGTTGGGAATGGAGTGGCGATACCGGCTCGAACTTCGGACATCTGACCTCGGACATCGAAAAAAGCAGATTTCTCACTACGTTCGAAATGACATAGTTTGTGTGGCTGGGACAGAGACCAGCCACAATTACTCACGATACATGACAGCCCCGGAGTTGAGTAAGTCAGATATCCTCCCTGCTGGCCTCAAACGCCGACATCCCATCGGCGGAATAGGGCTTTAGCACGACCGAGAATTGGAATTCACCTGTGCGAAGCTGGTGCTCAGGAAGCACGCCGGGGCCGCAACTGGCGCTGCCGATACCGTTTTGTCGGTAGTCCAGATTGAGGGTGATGAAATCCCGCGGCTCCAGGTCGCAGGTGTGCCGCGCGTTCTCGAAGTCCATAGTTGTGAACCGATGTGCGCTGAAGTTGATCGTGGGTTTTCCGATCGCGATGATCCCCTGCCCTCTCTTATCGGTGAGGGCAACCCAGCTCACGTCCATTCGATTGCCGTTTTCCTGTGGGAAGATATAGGGCGTGTAGAGATCGTCAACATCATCGCAGTAAAGCCCGAACCTGCCGGCCTCTTTCGTATCCGAATATGACTCCCCTGGACCTCTTCCGAACCACGAAACACGCTCAAACTCCCACGGCAGTTCCATTTGCAGGCCGACCCTGGGCAGGGTGTCGCACCACTCTCGATGAGGAATGACCGAGGCATCGATTTTGACGTGGCCGGATCCGTGGATCGTATATGTGTATTCACACTCGAAGGAGCGGTCGATGATAGGCGGAGCTATGTGGGTCTTAGCCTTGATTTGAACTACGCCCTCGCTGATTATGCTGCAGGTGACATCATCTACGCGCTGCTGAAGAGCGTCCAGCCCGGACTGTCGCCAGGCTTTGGCGTTATCCCAGGCTCGATCGTTGTCCGTGGTGGCTCTCCAGAAGTTGAGTATGGGGCCATCGTCAATCAAATCGACCCCATCGGCGTTCCACTGCTCGATCTTTGCATATACGCGATCGAATATAAAGAAGAAGTCCGGCCCTGTCACAGTAATTGAAAGGACGTCCTCACTGACTTCCAACGGGAAATCATCCGAACAAACCGGCCGGGCAACCGTTTGGACGGGCAGTCGGAACTGCGTCCAGGCGACCTCATGGCCGCACTGCGCCCAGGTTTGCTCAGAGGCAAGGGTAAACGAGATTGTCAGATAGCATTCCCCGCTCAATCCGTCCCTGGAATAGGGAATCGTGACTTGTTCAGATGTCTTTGCGGCGACTTTGGGAGCGGGTGCGCTGCCGGAGCTTATGACCTTGCCATCTGCGCTGACGCTCCAGCTCATAATAAGATGATCAAGCCCGCAGAAATCGTATCTATTGGTGAGCTTGAATATAGCTTTGTCTAAGTCTATCGCTTCAACCTGCACAGGTTCGATGACTTTTTTGTATTCTATCAAGCCAGGGGAAGGCACGCGATCCGGGAAGATCAGCCCATCGCAGACGAAGTTGCCGTCGTTGGGGAAGTCGCCGAAGTCACCCCCGTAGGCGTAGCATTCCTTGCCGTCATCATCCTGCGCCCAGATGCCGTGATCGACCCATTCCCAGATAAAGCCGCCCATGTGGCGCGGGTATTGATAGAACACGTCCCAGTATTCCTAAAGCCCGCCGGGGCCGTTGCCCATTGCGTGAGCATATTCACACTGCACGAACGGCATGCCGCGATAATCCCCTACCGCTCCATCGATGTTCCATTCACCTTTGCCGATGGCAACGCAGTCGTCGCGGCTGAGATACATGCGGCTGTATACGTCAGCGACCTCGATATGGTAGTCCCCTTCGTAGTGAACAGGCCGAGTCGGGTCGAGGTCTTTGGCAGCCTTAGCCATAGCAAAATGGTTGCATCCGATGCCCGATTCATTGCCAAGGGACCACATTATGATCGAAGGATGGTTTTTGTCGCGCTGAACCATTCGCACCATTCGATCCACACAGGCATCCTCCCATTCCGAATTCTCGGTCGGGTTGCCGCGGTAGGACGGCTGATGATTAAACCCGTGGGTTTCGAGATCGCATTCATCTATCACGTAAACTCCGTAGTAGTCGCAAAGGTCATACCACCGCGGATCATCCGGGTAGTGCGATGTGCGTACGGCGTTGACGTTGTGCCGCTTCATCAGGAGTATGTCTTGTAGCATGGTATCCATCGGCACCGCTCTGCCGAGGTCCGGATGCATTTCGTGTCTGTTGACCCCTTTGAGCTTGATCGGCGTCCCATTGACATAGAAAACCTCGTCGATGATCTCGATTTGTCGGAAGCCCACGTTGACCGGGGCGACCTGTACAATGGCTCCTGAGGAGTCTTTCAGCGTGAGGAGCAGCTTATAGAGATTCGGCGTCTCGGCTGTCCATTTGGCCGGGTTGTCAATTGACATGGACAAATTGACTTTATCCGCGCCCGCATCCGCCTTCGCGCTGGCGACCTGTTTCGATGCGCCGTCAAGCAAAACCGCATCGATCGTATAACCTGCAGCGGCATTTTGCAAATCTATTGCGACTTGCAGATCGGCATTGACATAGTTGGAGTCCAGAACGGTGCGGGCGGTGACATCCCAGATGTGGCTTTTAGGAGCAGCGAGCAAATATACGTCCCTGTAGATACCCGACAGCCACCACATGTCCTGATCCTCGCAATATGACCCGTCGGACCATTGATATACCCGCACGGAGATGCTGTTCGCGCCGGTGGTGACTTTATCGGTAATGTCGAACTCAGCAGGGATTCGACTGCCCTTGCTGAAGCCGACCTCCTGCCCGTTCACCCAGACGTGAAATGCGGAGTCAACCCCTTCAAACCTCAGCAGGATGCGCATTTCCGACCAGCTTTCCGGCACAAAGAAATCGCGCGTATAAAAACCGGTTGGGTTTTCTGTAGGAACCTTTGGCGGATCGACCGGGAAGGGGTATTGCACGTTGGTATAATGTGGCCGACCATAGCCTGCCATCTGCCAACTCAGCGGGACCTCGATCTTATCCCAGTCGTCGGTGTCGTAATAGTCAACATCGTTGCCATCCGGCGCGGACTGTGGGTTTTCGTAGAAGCCAAACGCCCATTTTCCGTTGAGCAGTTTGAACCAGGGGGACGCTCCGCGGTCGCCGACAATCGCCGATGCCTCGTCAGGATATGAAAAAGTGTACGCCCTTGCGGGCAGTCTGTTTCGGTGTGGCAGTTGATGATTCTCCCAGTCGTACATAGCCCTTCCTTTGCATTATGTGATCTTTGAGATTCTAACATAATTGTGCGGCTAAAGGAACAGCGATCGGTCGAGCGTAACAGCTCACGAATGATAAGGTCTAGAGGTTAGAGGTTGGAAGTTAGAGGTTAGAAGGGTTATTGAGAGGGTTATGCGTAGCCTCCAATTTTTGTCATTCCGAGGCGAATGCCGAGGAATCTGCTTTTTCCCTTCCCATTTCTGGTTTTCGCTTCTTTCGAGCTTTCGCGTTTTACGAAAGACGGTATCTCACTTCGTTCGAAATGACATAGTTTGTGCGGCAGGGACAGAGAGGACTGCCTGCAGCTAATCTGTCAGAACTCAGCCGATCTTTTAATCTCCGGTTTGAGTCCGGGGATTGCTTCGATATATTCCGCACGTTCAAGTCGAGTGGCGGCGACGAGGTAGTCGATTCTAGCCTGAGAATAATATTTGCCCAGGTCGAATCGCGCGAGATCAAGACCCTCCACGGCTTCGGGAGTTTCCACCATCCAATATGGATCCTCCCGCCAGCGGATGGTTCTGCGGGCAATTCCGCGTATTATGGCCGACATCTCGTCGATTTCAACTCTTGTCACCTTCTGACGCACTCTGCGTGCGCCATCGAGACCCAACTCGACCAGTTCGCCGACGCCTCCCGTATTGAGCATATAGCACTCTATTTTGTCCGATTGAGACTTGATCAGCTCATAGAATGCGTTGGCCTCGTCAGCCGGCTCAGCTACAAGCAGCGGGTTGCCGGCGATGTCTCTTGCGTCCGGGCCGGTTGAATCGAATGTTTCAGACAGCAGAAATGCGACGGCGGCCTGTGCCGGAGTTAATTTGCTTGCGATTGGGATAGCGGTGTATTTGCGAACCATAAAAGCCACGATGAGGCCGTCGAGTTGATCAAGCGGCGGGAGATCAATGGCGGGTGATGCGATTTCGCCGAGGTCATTGCGCTGAATGACAGCCCGGCCATTTGCAGTCAGCGTGCGATCCTCAAAATAGACGCTGCCGTTATAATCCAGAGCCACATTATCAAGCAGCGCGTTGGGTGAGGTTGCGGCGCGGTAGAGTGCGGGATGCAAATCCGGCCCTAAGCCCTCTGTTTTGATGTAGAATCCGCGCTCGGAGCCTAATGCGGAGCCATCCTGACTCCAAAATACTACGTCGTCCTGGGCCACCTCGACGCCCTCGCCGGGCTGATCCAACCCATGATCGGAACATATATGCGTGGTCTTGCCGGAGGCGGACATTCCAAACAGGAGCATCCCAAGCTTGCGCAGTTTGCCGTCTGGTTCGGCGGTTCGAATGATCTTAGTGCCCGCATGAAATCCGAGCAATCCTTCCTGCTTCGCCTTCCACATCGCCATTCGCAGAAATGCGTTTTTGACTTCGCCGAAATAATCAGTTCCCAGCACATAGGTAACTCCGATCTCCGGGAATACCAATACCTGACGATCTCGCTCCTGCCATTCCGGGATAAAAACGGTGGTTAGGCGGCAGGCATCGGGATGGAGGCTGGGGAAAAGCGTTTGCTGGACCTGATAGGCAAGACTGACCGACTCCCGCCTGTAGGTAGAAAGATATAAAGTGCATTCAGGAGAGAATTGTTCGCTTTGCCCGACGCGACAATCTAATTTCAACAGAGGAGTCTTTTGGAGATATCGATGCAGCGTGCGCACAGTATCAGCCGCATGTCTGGTGATATCCCTTTTCTTTGCGGTTGAGAGGTCAGGAAGAATGCGCCGGCTTCCGAGGTTGACTGTCAGTGCGGCGCTGGAGTTTTTGGCAGTTGACACCCAGTTGACGTTGCCAAACTCCGTTCGTCTCCCAAATTCCTCAGCACATCGGCAAAGTTCGTCAGTTGACAACGAATATACATTTGGCCGGTGAGCCAATGCCTCTATGGTTTGCTGAACTTCATCCTGCAGGGGTTGTTGTGGCACTGGTCATCACCTCGTTAAGTTGTTCCAGGAGAATTATAGCCGCAGACAGGTAGTTGGTCAAACAAAACTGACCTGCGAAAACCGGCCCGTTCTAACTTGAACGGGCCGGTTGGTTTGTCGTCGGCTTTGGGTGTTACTTGGCGTAGATCACCCGAACGTTGCCGAATCCGACTGCTCCTGTCACGATTACGAAGTCGCCTTCGC
>JAAYKE010000098.1 GCA_012522575.1 Armatimonadota bacterium
AGTCTATGCAGTGCGCTGTCCAAAACCAGGACGGCTCGGTCGACGTGGCGCAGGTCCTTCCATGTGTATTCGATACTGTCCCCGGTTTGACCGATCCACGCATGCTGATCGTCGCCGACGGGCCGGTTTATGCCATCGCGAAGCGGTTCCGGATTGCCGGATGATGCGCGTAATGCGGCTCGACGGGTCAGGTCGTTGAACATCATCGGCAGCCAGGGGATGTATGCGTCGTCGCGTAGCAAAGTCTGCTGAAGCTCGGCTATGTGAGACTTGCCGACTGCCCGCGGGGATATTTTGTATTTGATTGCCATAGCAGCAGCAGTGCCGAGAGCCTGGCCCATCACAGCCGCGGTTGCCATCACTCGAGTCGAACTCATAGCGGCGTGTGAGGCGCTGACGCAACGGCCTGCGAACATTAAATTGTCTATGTTTTTTGAATAGAGACACCTGTATGATATGCCGTAAGGGGAAGGAGCCGGGTGGAAGATAGTCGGCTTACCGGGGAACTTGAACCCTGCCGGGTGGTGGTCGTCCATAGTCCAACCGCCGAACGCAACCCGATCCTCGAAGCGACCTTCCGCCTCTACATCGTTCTGCGTCAGTACGTGATCTCCGATATACCGCCTGCTCTCGCGCTTACCGGGCAAAAATTGAATCCAGTCCAGCGCCCAGTTCTCCGCGCCGTGGTCGCCGTGGTTCTTTATGTGATCCCACATTCCATAGACAATTTTTAGCAGTTCGTCGCGGATTGTCTCGGTGTCGGCGATGCTATCGTCCTCCCCGCCAAGCTCAATCCACCAATAACCCATCTTGATCCATCCGTGGCCGCGATAGGGAAAAGATTCCTCAGTTGGCTATTCATTGGCCGAGGAGGGTCGCTCAAACGGCTGAGGGCTGCCCATATCCCTGGCCATAAAGAAGCACGTCAAGCCCATCGTTTTGGAATCGGCGACTTCAGGCTCAATAGACTCGTTATATTCGCTGCGAGCCTCACGCCCTACCCTGTATAACGCGCCGGTGAGCGTAGCCAAAATCCCGTCGCCGGAGCAGTCGGCAAATATGTCAGCTTCGATGGTATGAAAAGTATAGGTGGTCAACTGCCAGGCTGTGATTGACTTGACCCGGGCCCTGCTCGTCCTGGCATCCATACACGAACAGTTCAGGAAATACGTGATGTTCGGCTCCGTCAACACCTTGTCGTATAATACAGCGTCCCAAATCGAATAACTTTGCTGAGGGTTACGGCGGAGGTTTTCCATACGAAATTCCTCTATGATGCCGGTCTCGCGCACGTTTTTTATCGCGTTGTGCCTGTCTGCGCCGGAAACGTGGACGCGAATTTCGCTCGACGAGTTGCCGCCGAACATGGGCCTGTCCTGAACGATAGCCACCTTTGCGCGGTGCCGTGCCGCGGATATCGCCGCACATATCCCGGCCATTCCTCCGCCAATTATGCAAATATCAAACTTATGACTCAGCCTGTTCATCCCATACCTCCCGAAATATATTGTATATTGTAAGAGAGCATGCCTCTAAACCCAGAATACGAGGCTGCGATCAGGACTCCTCGTATGTCTCCCCCGTTTTAAGGCAAATCTCGGCTTTGGCCAACTGCCGACCGAGGTATAACGCATGATTTATATCCGATACCGCACAGTCGCGGGCTATTTCGTGTTGAATGCGCTCGGCTTTGGCCGAACGATATTCATGGAGCAAAAAGCCCTCGTTGCTGATGTGTTGGGCTATTATTTCCCCTGCATCGTGATCAACTGAGAACATAAACTGCCCGTTTGGATCCATATTAACAGAAAAAGACTTGGATTTGGCGACTCGCTCAGCTAGGTCGTACTTTGAAGGGTCGATGCTGATGGAATGGCTTATGACGGTCAGCGGCCCAGTCTCGATTCCCACTTTTTCGGCCACGATTCGCTGCGTCTCAATCAGACCATAGACGTTTTTGAGCCACGCATCAAGGGCATTATGGGTGCGATAGCAGGCGCACAGGGTCAATTGTTCGTCATATACGCGGAAAAATATGGATACAAGGCAGGGAGAGTCCCCTGATTCGATGTCCGATCCGCTGTCCCATAAAGCCAGATAACAATCTCTGTCCTGCGGATTATTTCGCAATCGATGGGCGAATTTGTCCAGAGAATCGAAGCCGAAGTATTCTCTGATGCGGTTGCCGTAGGTGTAGGAATGGTCCGACGGCTTGGCGGCGATCAGCATATCCTTTTGATATTGCTGCAACTCGGCGACCGAAAAGCCATATTTTTCCAGTTCGGCCTCGTCGTCTCTAGGCTGCGTGACCACAACTTTGACGTTTTGCAATTCCTGTCGATCACCCTTGCGCAAGTGCGCCAAATGGCCGAAACGATGCAATCTGAAGATCAATTCACGCCATCCCGCAAGGGGCGAATCGGCGATAATAGTGCATCCGCGCGGCTCGGAAGGATAGTGGGTCACTTCTACCTGCGGCAATTCTATTTCGATACGCTGGCTTGAAAGCGGATCGGCGGGAGCGAACGATTGTATATGTTTGTATAACTTATCACGAGATTCCTGGTCATTCAACTCCCCTGCGGCGACAAGCCTGGGCTTTTCGGCAAACAAGCCTGGCTGTATAAGATTGTCTAAGATTCGCTTTGTTCCTTTTACTCTGGTGACAGTTTCACCGAGGCTGACAATCTGTTCGACGCCGTGTTCGAAGAACGCTGTCAACTCTTCACAGGAGCCGGATCTGTTTGCGCCGCATATAATAAGATCACGTATTTGAGGGTTATAGAGCAGGTTTCGCAGCAGATGCGGCAGGCCATTGCCATATAGATTGCCTATCACCGCGATTTTAGAGTTGGCCGGATGTAAATCGATGCCCATCTTTTCCAGTTGAGCTTCGACGAAATCTATGCGGCTCCAAAGCGTAAGAATCCCCAGCCGAGCTTTCGGGTTGATAATCCGAACCTTGTCGGCAAAATGCAGAGCTATGAACTCCAGAAGCTCATTTTCCGGCATTGGTGAAGTTTCCCCTTGGGCCTCCTACGTTGGTAAATCCGCTGTTGAAGTTGCGATACAGGCTCTTATAATCCTTGATGCGATGCCATTTTTTTATGTATCCGTCAGGCAATTCGGAAACGATCTCCACATCATTCCAACCATTTACGAGCGGAAATGCGTAGTATGGAAATTGCGCAGGGACGTTTTCCGCGTATGTCACCTGCACAGGGCAGCGCTCCATTCGCGCAAGATACACCCGGTGCATGCCGTCATTGAGTATTTTGACCACGCTGCCATCGGCCTCAGGGGATTGCTCTATTACCGGGGGCAACACGTCGATCGGCTCGTCATAACCCGGCAGCCAGATCGTGACATATCCGTTGAGTTCGAACAAATCGACCCCATGTTCGCGCAACGCCCAGCGCAGATTGCGGACTTTCATCAACTCCTGAGTCAGCACATATCGCTGTGCCGGGGCAATATCGTCCGTTGAGAGACGCTGAAGCTCTATTTTGGCCTCGCGATATGGAAAGGCGTCGGGTTTGGTGAGCATGGCAACCCGCCGCATATTATCAATCAACTCTTCCACGCTATGATGTTCGACTCGCGTAATCTCCATTTGTCCTCCTGAATCTGACTATGATTTTGATGTCCACAGATGCAACGATGGGACATCGACGATATTATTTACAGTGGCAGTCGGAGCAGGCGCATTGCCGTTGAGAATATCAATTATCGATTCGACCTCCCTGCCCGGTCGCGCCAGCACCCATACAGCTTTCATGCCAACTTCGAGCGCGGGCAGTATATCGTGAGAGTAGGTATCTCCGATCATCACCGCCTCGGACGGCTTGACTCCAAGATCATCTAACGCAGATATAAAGTTGTTCGGATTCGGCTTTCTGGAGCCGGTTTCATAACTCAGAGTGATCGCATCGGCGGCCTCGATGACCCTCGGCAGCGCTTTGGTGACGCTGTCGTAGTATGGATTCCAAATATCGGACAGCAACCCTATTCGCAGCCCGTTACGCTTGAGCGCAAGGACCGCCTCGGTAGCTCCCGTAATCTCCATAGCCGCTGAAGATTGAGACTGCCAAAGCTGTGATATGCCGGCCTTTGCGTCCTGATCGATAGACCCAAACCGAGATTCGATCGCCCGGCAAACACCATCGGCGCAGGTTAATTGTGTGGTCATTATAACCGACGCGATGTCCGCAGCGGCTACGCCACTGACTAGCCCGGCTATTACCTTGTTGGGCGCGACCGGCGGCCCAGTGACCAAAGTCGCGCCGATATCGAAAATAGCTGCCTTTATCTCAGACATTCGGCCACTCGTCAACCTGCACTCCGGATTTGCGCAGAAGTTCGATGCCGTCGCTGTTTCCCTTGTGGTCGCGCCGCACTACACATCGAATAATGCCCGATGAGACCATCAATTTAGCGCAGGTAATGCAGACATCGGCGTTGACATAGAGAGTTGCGCCCTCCACTGCCAGGCCGCGCTTGGCACATTGGCAGATGGCGTTTTGCTCGGCATGGACGCATATTTTATACTCTTCGGTCCCTGCAAGGTCTTTGAGGCATTTCCCGGTATCGGTGCAATGTTCGTGTCCGGGCGGCACGCCATTGTAGCCATGAGAAAGAATGCGTCGGTCAATGGTAATCACAGCCCCTACGCTGCGCCTCAGACACGTGGCGCGTTTGGCGATTACGTCAACTACTTCCATGTAGATTTCATCAAACGAAGGTCTTTTTCGCATGCTGATATTGTAGCATAGAAGCCCGCTTGACGGGGCATTGGTTGTCGAATATTCATCAGGTCTGATATAATCCATCAGGTAGATGGAGAGCAGAGGAAAGCAGATATGAAGATATTTGAAACCGGTCGGGATTGCACGGCGGATATAGTATCGGCATTGACCACGGAGTCGCACGGACCCGACCCTGAGCTTCAAAAAACGGTGAGCAGAATTATCGACGATGTCCGCCAGCGTGGTGATGCGGCGCTATTGGAGATGGGACGCAGGTTCGATTCACCTGATTTGCAGGGCATTCGCGTCGGCGAAGATGAATTTGACGCCGCATACGCCGGTGTCAAGCCGACATTGCTGGAGGCCATCCGAACCGCAAAAGCCAATATCGAAAGATTCCACCAAAAACAACTGCAGAATTCGTGGATGGATATGGGGGAGGGCTTCACATACGGCCAGATTGTTCGGCCAATAGAAAAGGTTGGCTTTTATGCTCCGGGCGGCCTGGCTCCATACCCCAGCACCGTTCTTATGACGGCAGTGCCGGGCGTCGTCGCCGGGGTGGGCGCTATGGTTATGTGCTGTCCCGCTCAGAAGGACGGAACGGCCTCCGGGCCGATGCTTGTGGCGGCCAGGGAATGCGGAGTAACCGATGTTTTTAAGATCGGCGGAGCGCAGGCAGCCGCGGCAATGGCGTTCGGAACGGATACAGTCCCTAAGGTCGATAAAATAGTAGGGCCAGGCAATCAATATGTCACCGAAGCCAAAAGACAGTTGTTCGGCTATGTGGGGATAGATCAGATCGCCGGGCCAAGTGAGATATTGGTACTGGCGGATGATACGGCAAACCCGGCGTATGTGGCGGCTGATATTTTATCGCAGGCCGAGCACGGCCCTGATTCGCCTTGTGCGCTCATAACAACGAGCAGAAAACTGGCGGATATGGTTCTGCACGAACTGAAACAGCAGACACAAGCGGCAACTCGCAGGGATTTCATCAATGAGTCCCTTGAAAAGCGCTGTGTTGTGGTGATAGCAAGAAATGTGGATGAGTGCGCGGATCTGGCGAACATTTTTGCGCCGGAGCACCTCGAAATTGCGATGGCTGATCCGTGGGATGTGGTTCGTAAGATAAAAAACGCGGGGATGATTATGCTCGGGCACTTCACTCCGGTTCCGCTTTGTGATTTTGCCGCAGGCCCTAATCACACTCTTCCGACCTCCGGCACGGCGCGTTTTAGTTCGCCGCTGGGAGTCGATGATTTTATTAAGAAGTCCGGACTGCTGTCTTATACGCCGGAGGCGCTGCGCAATATCGCGCCTGTGGTTGCGGAGATAGCCGAGGCGGAGGGCTTTGACGCGCACGCCAATACTATTCGCATCAGACTGAAAAGCAACGATTGACGACTATAATGGAGAAAAATATGGCCAGGACAGCTTCCATTGAGAGAAATACAACGGAGACGCGAATCAAGATCGAGCTGGAGCTTGACGGCAACGGGGAAAGCAATATCAGCACGGGGATCGGTTTTTTTGATCACATGCTGACCCATCTTGCAAAGCATGGGCTGCTTAATCTGAGCGTGGATTGCGTAGGGGACCTTGAAGTGGACTCTCATCATACCGTTGAGGACGTCGGGATCGCGATCGGCAAATGCATCTCAAAAGCAGTGGGTGACAAGGCGGGAATGGTGCGCTATGGCTCCTCGGTTGTGCCGATGGACGAGGCGCTGGTTATGACCGCGCTCGACATCAGCGGTCGAGGCAGCCTGTTTTATGGCCTGGAGTTATCCAAAGAGATGGTCGGCTCCTTTGACTCTGAACTGACATCGGAGTTTTTCAAATCCGTGTGTGCGAACGCGGGGATAAATTGCCATATTCGGCAGCTTGACGGCGGCAACGCCCACCATATAATCGAGGCCGCGTTTAAATCCTTTGCACGCGCTTTGCGCACAGCCGTATCCATCGACCCGAAAATCCAGGGCATTCCGTCTACAAAAGGCACGCTTTAAAGTGACATCATCTGTTACAACTCACTATTCGTAAGTTATCAGTGGCTGGTAGTCTGTCCCAGCCACACAACCCTTGTCATTTCGAACGAAGTGAGAAATCCGCTTTTTTCGATGTCCGAGGTCAGATGTCCGAAGTTCGAGCCGGCATCGCGAGGGGTTGTGCCGTGTAGAAGGAAACGGCGATTCGGAGATCAGTCTGGTGGTTGGAAGTTGGATGTTGGGAATGGGGAGGCGATTCGGAGATCACCTCCCATCGTACTGCTTTTCTAACCTCTAACCTCCAACTTCTAACCTCTAGATCTCATCATCCGTGAACTGTTACCATCATCTCCGTTTCGCCTTTTGTGGGCGGCGAATGCTAATAGCTCTTCCCAACTACGGGCTTGCTCTGCTATACTATGTATGGAACTGGGGAGGGAGCTATTGGAAATCATTCCTGCTATCGATATGATGGATGGCAAGTGCGTGCGGCTCGTCCAGGGCAAGTTCGACCGGTCGACGGTGTATTCTGATGACCCGGTCGATGCGGCTAAACGATGGGTCGATGAGGGTGCTGTGCGTCTGCATCTCGTCGACCTTAATGGATCCCGCTATGGCGCGCCTCAGGAAACCCAGACAATTCTTCGAATTCTCAACGCAGTAAGCATCCCCGTACAGCTTGGCGGCGGCATCCGCACCCTCGAAACTGCCGTTAAAATGATCGAACTTGGCGTTGGCAGGGTTATTTTGGGCACCTCCGCCGCACTCGATTCTCAAGTGGCGGAATCAATTTTCCAAAAACTGGGGGACAGGGCCGTGCTTGGCGTTGATGCTAAAGATGGATACGTAGCAGTTAAAGGATGGGCTGAGATCACGAGCCAAACGGCTGTGGAATTTGCATTGCAGATGCAGCAGTTGGGCGCTCGGCGAATTATATACACAGATATTTCTCGTGACGGGATGCTGGATGGCGTAAATGCGCCTGCGATGAAACAAATGGCCGAATCTGTGGATATTGCCGTCATCGCGAGCGGCGGAGTGAGTTCTATCGACGATGTCAGAAGGCTCAAGGCGCTGGAATCCGCGGGCATAGAAGGCGTAATTGTCGGCAAAGCTCTGTATACAGGGGATTTGGACCTGGCGAGTGCGATGGCGGTTGCACAGGCGAAGTAAAAGGAGTCACAATGGAGATCATACCGGGAATCGACTTGGTGCGTGGAGAGTGTGTTTGTCCTTCACACAGTTCATTCGCCGCGCGACCTGACTTCTCGCATGACCCGGCTCGAGTGGCCAAGCTATTGGCGGACGAGGGCGCTCGCAGGCTCTATCTGGCCGATCTGGATGGCGCGCGAATGGGTAAACCGGCTAATTTGGATGCCGTGCGCCGAATAATCGACTCTACGCAGATCCCCGTAGACCTCGGCGGCGGGATTCGGTCTCTGGAAACGGCGCAAAAGGTGCTTGATCTTGGAGTGGACCGCATCGTGGTCGGAACCACTGCCGCGCTCGATACAGACCTCGCAAAAGATATCTTCGGAAACATCGCCGATAAGACAATCCTCAGCGTCGGCAGCCTCTATGGATATGTGGCCGTTCGTGACTGGCAGGCCAGAACCGATGAGCGTGCGGAGGACTTCGCCGGTCGCATGGTGGATTTGGGCGCAAAGAGAATCGTATATACGGACGTCGGCCGCAAAGGTATGCACGGAGGGGTCAACGCCTCAGCAATTAGACGCATCGCCAAGGCGTTGGGAGTTCCGGTAATCGTCTCCGGCGGGATCAGCAGCCTCGATGACCTCAAAGAAATCAAGGCGATGGAACAGTATGGAGTCGAAGGCGCGGTTGTGGTCACGGCTATCTACTCCGGCACGATTAACCTGCGCGAAGCCATCGAGTGCTGCAGCTAGCATCCGCCCTGTTGCCGCCACCTTTCGTAACTGAACTCGGCCTGCCTCAGGCTACTTCGTTATAGCAATTTTCACCGCACCCAACAGACCCGAAGGCTTTGGCTCGGTCAGGAAGACGTTTGCCATCGCGTTGGCTACTTTGATGACGATTTCGTTGTCCCCTGATTTTACCAGATCGGTTATGTCGGCAACCCAAGGCTCCCATGCCAGCACTGCCGCAAACTCGCCGTTCACGATCACTTCAGCAAGGTCTCCGGGGTGATCCATTTGCAGATATACGCGCTTTGTAGTGCGCGGCAGCTTCACATTCTGTTTGTAGATTCCAATACCTGAGTAGAACGGATAGCCCTGCTTGGCCCAGTCTCCGGCCTGAATTGCAGACGCAGCCGGCACTATCCTTTGTTTGCCGGCTTGTTCGCGCACTTCAAAATCACCGAGCAGATAGACCGGATGCTCCAGATTGCCGGCGGGCGCAAGCTGCGAATTGCAGATAATCTGCAGCACGTTTTTGCCACGCTTGATATGCTCAAGCACGTCGGCCTCCATCATCATGTGATCGATATATTTGCCGGGCTGAAAACCGGTGATAATCTCTCCGTTTAGTCGAATTTCGGTGTGAATAGGCGTGGATCGGCGCCAGATTTTCTCGTTGAGCAGGCCGTCTATGAGTAAGGTTGCACCAGTCAATTCCGCCTCGCATTCGAACTCGGTGGCGTATGAATGCCATCCTCCCGCCCATTGATGCTTGGCGGTGTCCGCCATCGAGAACTGCCACTGAGTAAGAGGCAGGGCATTGAGCTTATCTGCGGCAAATTCCCATTCGCCGGAAAGCTCGATTATCTTGCCGTATTTCGGTTCGCGCTCGATTTCGATGGTATTATCCCCAACCGCAGTTGTGCTGACGCTGATGAGATAGCTCTCACACGGCTCAAAACTCATGCGTATGTTTGTTCTCTCGCCATCATATTCGTAGGTCATTACATTGACCACGCCGCCGGTCTCGGGATTCCAAATCGCCGGCACGCCAATCGTATCGAGGGATATCAGCGCATCGAAGCCGCGCTCTCGGTTGGTGTTGACAAAGAAGTAGAAATCGTTGTCGCCTCGGCGGTAGTGGCAGTGCACTATGTCGGATATAAATCGCTTGGTTGCGGCATCGAGAATACGAACATCCGCGTCGAAATATTCCCCGCACACGTTCGCGAATACCTCCGCAAGCTGCTCATCGGTTTTGTCAAGGACATCGGGCAATCGAATAGCGGAGTCCACTCCATCCAGCGTGGTGCGCAGGGCCACATTGCCGGCGGACGGATCGTATTCCGCTCCGAACTGCTCCATAAACACCTCTTGCGACCACTCCTCATCAATCCACTTGCCGTCGCCTTCGTTGACCAGATGCGATGGCGGATCGCCGGCCAGTATCACCACTACGCCGGAATCTATGCAATGTAAGATGAAATCGGCAGTTTCGGCCAGCATGGTCGTGCACGTGGGAACGACCAGGGCGCGGTAGGTTTCGCCGCTCATAAGATTGTTTAGAAGGGATGAGTTCATATCGTTGACAAGCACCTCTTCGGGCACTATGTCATAATCATAACCGGCTTTAGTGAGAGCCGCTGTCACCAGTTCGAAGCCTTTGACCACTGCCTGAGATTCCTCGGTGCGGCCAGGGTTGATCGTAGCCCACATAGAGCGTGTCGGATACAGCACGGCGACATCGGCTACGTGATCTCCGGTGTTGAATATGCTGCACAGGCGGGCTGCGTAGTCGGCGAAATACTTATAGTATGGCCAGAAAGCGGACTGATAGAACTCACCCGGCGGGCACTCCCATTTGCGCTCTCCCTGTATGGAATAGTAGAACGCATGCGGCTCGATCATATTGACTCCCATAGCAACGAGCCAGTCGGTAAGGCATTTCAGCAGCCGCAGATCGACCCGCCAATCCCCTGCAAGCCCAAAGCATTCACACATCACCCTTGGTTTAGCGTAGTGATGGGCGGCTGATGAGGCCAGCTTAGGGCCGACGAGGTTGTTCAAATGTCCCGGCTCTCCGGGCACAGGCCATGTGACATCGCAGAGTTGGTCGCAGCCTCCAAAGTGCATATACTGCGCTCCTCTGAAGTAGTCCCCCTGGTTGCGTATGCATTCGTAGGTTTCCCCCTCGTATAGCACATGCCCGATGAGATTGAGCCTGAGCGGGTCGCAATATTCATATATCTGCCTGAAGAATGAATGCTGATAGACATGGCTCAACAGATCATAGAAATCGCATCGAAGCTGCGCGGTGGCTTCGCCGGCGTCGGCAAAGACGGCGGGCAGAGCTTTGTAGAACTCATAGCCCTGTCGCCAGCCAAACTCCGGAATCAGACACGGGGAGAACGGTACCGCATTCGGCGCAATGCTTGGAATGGTCATCGACGGTTCGTCTGTGAATATGCCGTCTACCGTCCCGCCAAAATATTTCGAGAAGCGGTCTGTGTATTCCACGTAAGTCATCTCGACGAATTTTGCTACGGCGTCCTTGTTGAGCGTATCGAGATAGCCTCCGAAAAATGTCCCGCTGGTGAGAAATTCTCTTGCAAAAACGAATACAGCCCACTTGGAGTAGTCCTCGGAAGCCTCCCATTCAAGCAAGCCGTCGCATACGAAATCATCGAGCAATATCGCGCTGTTTGGCAGGTCGATCAGGGTATTTTTCTCCACGGGAACCGCTACAACGGCAATCAGGCCATCCCGCGTCTCCAGTCGCTGGCGGATTCTTTTGCCTGCCATCACGGAATATCGAGCAGTCAGAGCGCATACGGAGGCTCTGTATTCCGGGTATTTCTCTATGAGGGTCCCATCGACAGTGCCGCTGGGCCAGTTATTTTCGTCATATAGGTATGCCTTCATCCCCAGCTTGTCGGCCTCTTCGATGCAGGTCTGAATCTTGCCGAACCAGTCCTCCGACAAATACTGCGTGATCAAGCCGTGTCTGGCGTGCAGAATAAACCCTTTGACTCCGTTATCGTTCATCTCCCTGATCTGCCAACGCAACTCCTCGTGGCTTAACTCGTGATTGAGAAACCAGAAAGGCGCAAAGGTATATGTGCTGGGAGGGTTGGCAAATTGATGTTTGAGTTGCTCGATATTCATAGGTTGATGGACTCCTGATTTAGCCGATTGTCGGGATTTTAGACTCAAGGCGCATTATAGAAGCGAGCCTCGGGCAATGTCAAACCGATTTAGCTTTTTGCAGCCCTTTTGTGCAAATCGCAGCTATTGAGGTCGCATCAGCACTACCATAACATCGAGGCTGATGGAGGCCGCCCAGTGCAGGACAAATACGGGCAAAAATGACTTGGCGTAAAGCGCGAGCATACCCATTATTATCCCGCCAGCAAATGACGGCAGCATCTCCGGCTTACCCCAATGAAGCAGGCCGAATGCAACAGCCTGCAGCACAACCGCAACGAACGAGCCTAAAGAACGCTGCAGGCCAAACAGAAGAAATCCCCAGAAGAAAAATTCCCAGCAGAACAGATACATGCCGTAGCTTGCCTGAGCATACAGCATCAACCAGGGAGCCTGAGTGAACGGATTTGTGCTCGGATATCCCGCAAAGGCAGGCTCGAAACCGTCAAATAACCTGAAAATAGGATAGTAATCCTGAAAAGCGGTCATTCGAGCCACGATCATAATGAGCAGCAATACCCCGGCAAACAAAGCGGCGGTTATGAGCCAGACCTGCCGACGAATGGACATAACAAACCCAAAGCTCTCCGGGTTAGCACGAAAAACAAGTATTATCGTGGCCATCGGAACCCAGATCAACGCCAGCATGTTGACGATGATATACCTGTCGTATAGGCCGTCGTAATATGCGGAATTGTAGTTAAAGCGAAAAAGGCCGCATACAATAGCTGCGCCTACCAGCATTACTATCGCGGTGACAAACCTGTTTTTACGCAATTGTGTGCTGCTCCATTAGATATGCTAACTCCTGTGTTCTTGCGTCGATATCCTCATCGACCGCCAACCCGTCAACCAGGCATAGTATAACATCCGCCGGGGACCTGGACAGAATGCTCATATATATGTCTTCACCGGGGAGCATTGCGCCAAGGTCTAGGGCGATTATATCCGCCCGCAACCCGCGCTTCAACTGACCGGTCACATCGCCCATCCCGATAGCCGCGGCTCCGCCCTTAGTTGCCATTTCGAGTATCTCTTTAGCCGAGACAGCCTGCGCATCCTGCGCCTTTGCTCTGTGAATCGCAGCCGCAAAGCGCATTTCCTCGAAGAAATCAATTCGCAGGCAAGTAGCGGAGCTGTCGGTGCCGATCCCTGTGCGGGCATCTTCGGCTCTGAAAGATGAGAATGGAAAGATTCCTGCGCCGAGATATGCGTTTGAGCGCGGACAGTGCGCTACTCCGGCTCCGCTCGAAGAAATCTTTTTTACTTCTGCGTCAGTGATATGCACACAATGCGCCAGCAGAACGTTTTCGCGCAGCAGCCCGGCATCCTCAAGTATCTGCACAGGAGTGCAACCTGACGGGTTGACCTCGTAACCCAATGACCTCCGCCAGTCGGCTATTGGGCCTGTACCGTGGAGTGCAAATTGTGTCTCTGCGCCGGTTTCGGCCAGGTGAATCGACAGCGGAATGTTTATGTCTGCATAAGTTTTAGCGCATAAGCTCAACACTTCTTTGGCGGAGGTGTATATGGAATGCGGGGATATGCCTATGCTGATTCGACCTGAGACAGCTTCTTGCAGCCTACGGATTTCTTCTAATACGAGCGCAAATTGTCGTTTGTAATCCGCGCCCATGCTTTGGCCGAACAGCTCTTTATATATTATGCCTCTCAGACCGATCTCGTCGATGGCATAGGCGGCGGCTCCGGAAAACGAGCAATCGGCCAAACAGGTTATGCCGGATCGCGCACATTCGGCCGCTCCAAGGCGCGCTGAGGCCGCGATCAACTCATAGTCCGGAGTTTGGCCCTTGCGAAAACCGACGCGGTGCAACCACTGCCATAAGTTCAAGGCGTCGTGTGAGTTGCGGCTCAAAGTGTAGTCTATGTGTGAGTGGGCATTCACAAAGCCCGGCATAATCGCGCATTTGCCGAGGTTTTTCACCTGCGCCTGCGGGTTTGTCGCCGAAATCCCCTGCCCTACTCTAATAATCTTACCACTCTCGACCCACACCTCGCCGGGCGTATGCGGATCGGAACCGTCCATCGGCAGGACATAATCTGCTTTGTATATTACGCTCACTTATTAAGGCGCTCTTTCAGGTTCGCGCTGCTTGCTATAGGGCATCGCCCTCTTCGCAGGGTGGCGTCAAGATCGACCAGCCATCTCCCATTTTCGTGCCGGCATATCAATACCCATTCTTCCCCGGCGTCATCGTTTTCGGCATTTGCCGACTGGCTCCGCAGTCGCACCGTAGCGCGGGAGTCATCGGTGATGAGTTGTTCGACCGTAACCCGCGCCCGAGGCAATCTCCCGCCTGAGCGTGCCAGTTTTTGAGCGGCGTATTTCGCATAAGAAGCGCGCAACATAGCTTTGCCGGATGCCGTCAGACATTGGCGCAATTCCGGCAGGTCTAAGGCTATTGCGGCTTGAACGAACCGAATGCTGACAGCGGATATTTCCTGACGACCGCGCAGATATCGGCAAACGCCCACGCCGCCAACGATAAACACGCTCAAAATGACCACGACGCCCAGCATCCTGCCCGGCCTGCCGCCAAGCATATTTCAACCTCCACTACCCTTGGATAACTCACTCCGGTTTTATATATTCAATGCTCGTTTTCCTCCCTCCGGCCAGCACACTTTGCGGCGTGGGTTCATATAAATGGCGTCTCGCATTGCCGTTGACACCCTTGTATTATGAAAGTAGACTGTATTTAACAGATTGATGCGAGGTCGGGTTTTAGCCTCGATAGTGTGGAAGGATATTAACGTGAAGTATCGGAGCATCAGCACAATTTGTGCCGCAGCCCTGATGTTGGCTGTGGTGGTTTCCTGTGCATGGGGGAGCGGACACGCGATAAGTTGGGGCACGCAGATTGCTGCTCCATTGCCGCGAGTGGATAAAATCGCCGCAGGCTTTAGTCACGGTTTCGGTCTAAAACCGGATGGATCAGTAGTCGTATGGGGACTGAACGAAAATGGAGAGTGCGACATACCGTCCCCTAACGGTGGATTTGTGCAAGTTGATGGCGGATTCAACTTCAGTCTGGGATTACGGGCGAATGGCAGTATCGTAGCGTGGGGCACCATATCTATGGATCGAGAAAAAATCCCGGAGCCGAATGCTGATTTTGTCCAAATATCGTGCGGATATACTCATAATCTTGCTTTGAAGGCCGACGGCTCAGTTGTGGGCTGGGGAGCAAATTCGCAAGGGCAAAGCAATTCGCCGTATCCGAACGAAGAATTCGTGCAGGTGGCCGCAGGCGGCTTGCATAGTGCGGGACTCAAGCAGACCGGTTATATACAGGTTTGGGGAGACAATTCATACTCGCAACATAACATTCCTGCTCCCAACGCGGGGTTTAGCGCCGTTTCCTGCGGCCTTGGCCACGTTTTAGCGTTGAGGTCCAATGGATCAATAGCAGTGTGGGGTTGGAATGATAAAAATCAAGGGAAGTTGCCTGCCGGGCCCAACACGGGATTCGTTGCCATTGCTGCGGGACTAAAACATAACCTGGCATTGAAAGAGGATGGGTCTATCATCGCCTGGGGTTTGAACGAAGAGGGCCAATGCAACGTTCCCTATCCGAACTTGGATTTCGTAGATATAGCTGCAGGTCAACACCAATCTGTCGGCCTCAAAAGTGACGGCACCGTTGTGTGCTGGGGTAAAAACGATGTAGTGCAGTGCAACATCCCTCAGTCAAACAATAACGTTGTTTCCATCGCCACAGGATATTATGCGAACCTGGCGATTTTGTCCGATAGCTCCATGATTGGCTGGGGAAAGAACATTTATGGTCAAGTAACTCCGCCGCAGCCCAACAGCGGATATGTACAAGCCGGCATAGGGCTGGATCACAGCGTGGCCGTCAAAGCTGACGGAACTCTGTTAGCTTTTGGTAGAAATTTGTGGGACTGCTGCGTGGTTCCGGAGCCAAACAGCGGCTATCTGATGGCTGATGCAGGAGACTTCCACAGCATTGCTCTGAGGGCTAATGGCTCGGTGGTCGCCTTTGGCAGAAACAATTATGGACAGTGCGATCCCCCTCCGACTCCCAACTCCGGTTTTGTATCGGTAGCCGCAGGCCAAACCCACAGCCTTGCACTCAGGTCTAACGGCAAAATTGAAGCATGGGGTTCCAACAGTTCCCACGAGTGCGACGTTCCCTCTCCCAATTCCGATTTTGTGGCTATTGCAGCTTGCCGCGCCGTGAGCATGGGGCTGAAATCCGATGGCTCAGTGAGGGTCTGGGGAGCCACGAGTAACGGCCAGCAAAATATTCCACAGCCAAACACAGGTTATATAGCGATCGCGGCAGGGCCAAATCACTGCTGTGCGCTGAGAGCGGACGGGTCGATCGCAGCCTGGGGGTTTAATGCACATGGACAGGGCAACCCGCCTGAGGATAACACCGGTTTTATAGGGGTGAGCGCGGGGCTGTATCACACAGTTGCCCTTAAAGGCTCATTTGCCAATACTGAGATCAAGCGTCTGCCTGACGGATCGAGAGTGTTTATTACCGTAAATATAGTATCTGCGGCCTGGGATGGCGTATTTTATGTGGAATCTCAGAATCGCACCTCCGGCATTCGCGTGGAGAAGGACTCCCATAATATGAGTGTCGGCACGCGCACAAGCGTGTATGGCCGCATCTATACCAAACCCTCCGGCGAACGATATATCGCCGCCACCGGCATCAGTCCGACGGGGACCGGAGATATTCTGCCATTGGGTATGATCAACAAGGCCCTTGGCGGAGGGGATGCAATCGATATCGTGACCGGATTGGGGCAGTATGGGATCACAGGCGGAACCGGCGTCAACAATATCGGCCTGCTGGTGCGTGTATGGGGCAGGATTATTTCGCCGGATCCGAGCAATGAACCGAGATGGTTCGTGATTGACGATGGAAGCGCGGTTGGGGTGAAGTGCATTTTGCCTGACGGAGTCGCATATAACCCGCAGTGGACACACGTTCAAGTAACCGGGGCGTCGTCATGTGAGCGCGAGTCCGGTCAGATCCGACCTGTCGTTCTGGTGCGATCACAGGCTGATATTACCAGCCAATCGCCATTCTGATGGCTTTGTGGCCGTAGATCGAGGCAAGTCAGCGGCGCTTTTCTATGAGTTCGCCGATTGCGCCCATAATGCGCCTGCCGGCTTCCTCGATCGCCTCTCGGCCCGGTTTGTCGTATAAATCCGACATATCCACCGGCTCTCCATACGCTACAATCACTCGAGAGAACCTGGGCAGTATATGGTGCGGGGGCAGCAATTTGTCCGTGTTTATGAGGGCAGCCGGAATCACCGGAGCCTTTGCACGCAGCACAATCATACCAACCCCTGGTAGCGCAGCTCCGAGCTTGCCGCCATAGATTCTCTGGCCTTCCGGGAACATGCCGACGACCTCACCTCTGTTAAGATAATCGACCGCCGTTTTGAGCGCAGCGCGATCCGCAGTCCGCTGCTGGACAGGGAATGCGCCCACTTTTCTGATTAAATAACCGAGGATGGGAATCTCAAAAAGTTCAGTCTTGGCCATGTAGTGGATTGGCCTTGGCGCGCCCGCGCCGAGCACGGGAGGGTCGGCAAAGCTGACATGGTTTGCGCATATCATCACGCCGCCCTTGCGCGGAATGTTATCGCGCCCGATAACCTGCATTCTGCCGACGAGTTTGGCCAGCAGCCAACTCAGCGATTTGCCGATGGAGTATAACATCTATTTTTTTCCGACTTCGGATATCGACTGATCGTGGATATGGATGATTTTGTCTACAACCTGTTCAATGGATAGATGATCCGTGTCGATGAGCACGGCATCCGGAGCCTGCACGAGAGGCGCATCGGCCCGGGAGCTATCCCTGAGGTCTCTGTCGCGCATCTCTGCAGCGATCTGCTCGGTGTCCGCCTCGATGCCCATCTCTTTCATCTGCTGCACACGGCGATTGGCTCTCTGCTGCGCGCTGGCCGTCAAGAACACCTTGACCTCGGCGTTCGGAAATACTACCGTGCCGATGTCCCTGCCCTCCATCACCACGCCGCCTTGGTCGGTCATACTGCGCTGGAGTTCGACGAGCCTCTTGCGAACTCCGGGAATCGCGCTGACAGGGGATGCGGCTGCGGTAACTTCACGGCTGCGGATTTGCACGGTGACATCCTCTTCATCGGCAAATACGCGCTGCTCGCCGTCGATAATCGCCAGCTTTACTTGAGTGCGCATGGCCAGAGAAACGATAGACTTGGTGTCGCTGACGGGAATATCGGCCTGCGATACCTTCCAGGCTATCGCACGATACATCGCGCCGGTATCTATGTAGAGATAGCCGAGCCTGTCCGCTACTGTCTTTGCTACTGTGCTCTTGCCGGCTCCCGCCGGGCCGTCTATGGCTATTATGGGTTTATGCATTATTCACAAGCTGATTCGGGTGTTCGACTCTTTTATTGCGTGATTCTTATATACATCTCTCGTATCTGCCGGCCTTTTTCGAAGAAGCTCTCGATAGCCTGCTCATCTTTGTTTTTGAGGGCTGTTTTGAGGTCTTCGAGGATCGTTTGCAGGCCGGTGATCGCATCGGTTAGGGAATCTGCGTTTGTGAGGCTTATATCGCGCCAAAGCTCCGGGGAACTATCCGCTATCCTCGTCAGGTCCTTGAAACTGCCCGCCGCAAGCTGAAAGGTCTTGCTCGAATGTCGATGGCTTTCTCCGGTGAGTTGCATCAGTGCGGACGCAATCGCGTGTGGCAGGTGGCTTATCACGCTCACCGCCCGGTCATGCAGCACGGGGTCCAATATCTCCACCTTTGCGCCAAGAGCCGTCGCAAACTCTCCGACTTTGCTTAATGCGGCGAGGTCGGTCTTTTCTCCGGGTGTGAGAACATAGGTTGCCCCTTCAAAGAGGTCCGCACGAGCCGAGTTGACTCCCGTTTGCTCCGAGCCTGCCATAGGATGTCCGCCAACGAAGAACGTGCACGCAGGCATAACATCATCGGCCTGCTCAACTATCTCCTGCTTAGTGCTGCCTGCATCGGTGACAATGGCTCCCCGTTTGAGCGAGCAGGCCATACGCGCAAGGGACGGCACGACAAGGCGCACCGGGGTGCATAGAATGACAAGATCGGCCTCGGCGGCTCCGGATTCCATATCCATCGAATAATCGTCAATCGCGCCAAGTATTTTCGCCCGCATCAATCGCTGCTCGGCCCTGCCGATTCCGGTTACTTTTTTTACGATACCTCTTCGGCGGGCAGCCATGCCGATTGAGCCGCCAATCAAGCCAACTCCGACTATCGCCACATTTTCGAATATGACGCTGCTGGGAAAACCGGTCGCCATCAGATATATCTGCCGACCGCGCGCGCCACCGCGGAGATATCCTTCATCATCTGATCGAAGTTATTCGGCGTGAGTGACTGCGCTCCGTCTTTAAGGGCCTTCTCCGGCTGCGGATGCACCTCAATCATCAACCCATCAGCGCCTGCGGCTACCGCGGCTTTGGCAACCGGCGGAACCAATGCGTGGCGTCCGGTCCCGTGGCTGGGATCGGCAATTATGGGCAGATGGCTAAGCCCGAGGACAGTGGGAATAGCGCTGACGTCAAAGGTGTTGCGCGTATAAGTCTCAAAGGTGCGAATCCCGCGCTCGCACAAAATTATGTCGTAGTTGCCCTGGTTTGCGATATACTCAGCCGCCTGCAGCCACTCCTCTATGGTCGAGGCCATGCCTCTTTTGAGCATAACCGGCTTTCTCGCGTTGCCCACCTCGGTAAGAAGCGAATAGTTGGCCATATTTCGCGTGCCGATCTGGAGAATGTCGGCATATTTGCAAACGAGTTCGACGTCGCGAGTATCCATAACCTCGGTGATAATCGGCATCCCCGTCAACTCCCGCGCCGCCGCCAGCATTTTCAGTGCGTCTTCGCCCAGGCCGTGGAAGCTGTAAGGGGATGTGCTCGGCTTGAACGCGCCGCCACGCAGAATACTCGCTCCGGCAGCCTTTACCGCCCTGGCTACTTCAATGGTCTGCTCCTCGGATTCCACCGAACACGGCCCGGCCATAACTATGACCTTTTGGCCGCCGATATCAACTCCGTTGACCTTGACGATGGTCTTATCCGGGTGGAACTCATGGCTGACAACTTTGAACGGCTTGAGGATTGGCACTACTCGTTCCACATAAGCCAACGATGACAACTGTTCCGCAACCAGCAGTTTTTCGTCATCATGCGCGCCGATGACGCCTACTATTGTTTTTTCGACGCCCTGGGAAACGTGAACGCCGTAACCGCGTTCCTTGAGGTTTGCCGTGACCTCGTCAATATCCGATTTTGAGGCCTGTGGCGATAGAATTACAATCATTTCAGCACCTTTCGCAGAGATTCTATAAAGCGTGTGTTCTGCTCATCGGTTCCGGTGGTGACGCGAATATGGGTCGGGCAACCAAAAATATCTCCGGTGCGAACGATGACTCCCAACCTCAGCAGCCCGTTGAACACTTCCCGGCAATCGCGCCCCACGTCGATCCATAGGAAGTTAGCCTGAGTGGGGGTATATGACAGGCCCATTTGATCAAGTTGGTCGTAGAAATACTTTTTGCCGCGTTGATTCTGTTCGCGACTGCGGGAAACCTGTGTCGGGTCGGACAGGCTCGCCAGTGCACCCGCCTGAGCAACCGAATTGACATTGAACGGCGCTCGAACGCGCTCCAGCAAGTCGATAATTTGCTTTGGAGCGACGCCATAGCCGACTCGCGTGCCGGCAAGGGCGTATATTTTGGAAAACGTGCGCAGGGCGATCACGTTTCGGCCCTGCTTGATCCAGTCAATCGAGCGCGTATAATTTAGGTCATCAGCATACTCATAGTAAGCTTCGTCCAGCACCAGCAGGCAGCGCTCAGGCAACGCATCGAGGACGGCCTCCACCTGATCCGCCGATACGAGAGTGCCGGTGGGGTTGTTGGGATTGGTGATGAAGAACATCTTAGTGTTCTCGTTGACCCTAGCAAGCATCCCGTCAAGATCGTGTGTCCAATCATTCAGATCAACCATCTGCGCCGGGCAGTCCATAAGGGTCGATGCCGCTTTATACTGCACGAAACTTGGGTTCGCCTGCACAATTTCGTCGCCGCTATCGAGCAACGCGACTCCGAGGTAGTGGATGACCTCGTCCGCGCCCGCTCCGAATATCAGCATGTCAGGGTCTACCCCTAGATGACCGGCGACCGCCTCTCGAAGCTCAAAACAGCTTCCTTCGGGGTATTGCGCAATGTTATCAAGGGCATTTCGCATAGCTTCAATAGCCAGCGGGGATGGGCCAAGCGGGTTTTCGTTGGACGCGAGCTTGACCACGTCATCAAGCCCGAGTTCGCGCTTGACTTCCTCTATAGGCTTACCGGGCACATACGGGGTAAGGTTCAATATACATTTTCTGCACAGGCGGGCCGCCGACGCCATCATACAACCTCCTCGGCGCTAATCTAATTCAATTGCATCGGCATCACGACATACAGATAGTCGTATTGTCCTTGCGGGCGAATAAGCGCCTGATTGACCTCGCCGCTCAGCTCTATCTCTACGGCTTCGGTATCGACGACGCTCAACATATCCAGCAAATAGCGCGTGCTGAATGCCATCTTCGTGTCGTCGCCCTCTTTTAGTATTTCGACTACCTCATGCGCTCTGCCAAGGTCTCCGCTTTCCGCGGTTATTGTGAGTTTGCCGTCATCAGTTTCCAGGGTAGCCCGATTGGAATTTTCACGAGCGACAATGGCCACGCGTTTCAGGCTTTGCTCGAATTGTTCTGTGGGAATAACCAATTTTTTGGTATGCTCTGCGGGAACCACTTTTTCGTAGTTCGGGAACTGCCCTTCTATCAATCTGGAGATGAGCACAGTGTCTCCCGTTTTAAATTTGATCTGCGTTTGAGAAATCCCTACCGAAACCACGCCATCCTGATCCGGCAGCACCCGCATAAGCTCGTTCATAGCCCTGCCCGGCACGATGGCATTGACAGCCCCTCGGGATTCAATGACAGGGCAATCCAGCACGCACAATCGATGCGTATCGGTCGCCACTAATTTGAGGCCGCTTTCACTGATCTGCATAAGTATGCCGGTGAGGATGGCGCGTGATTCATCTACTCCGATGGCAAATGATGTTTTTTGGATGCCATCGCGCAGCACATCTCGATCTATTGCAAAGCTGACATCCTCGACCACATCCGGCAGCATCGGGAAGTCCGACGGCGGCAGACCATTTATGGTGAAGTCGGAAGTGGCGCACTTGATGTTGACATTGACATCATCGGTGACCGTAACCGACACATCGGTTTCCGGAAGCGACGACAGCACCTCGCTAAAGACACGCGCAGGGGCAGTCATCGAGCCGCCCTCGATAACCTTAGCTTCAACCACGCACTCGACGCCGATTTCCAGGTCAGTGGCTGCGATAATAAGTTTGTCGTCCTCGGCAGTAATCAACAAATGTCCAAGAATTGGCAGCGATGTGCGAACACTGACCGCCCTTGCCGCCGTTTGAACTCCTTCAAAAAGGTCCTTCCGCGCACAGATAACCTGCATCAGACTTCCTCCACTTTTATGAATCGCGTTAGTATACCACAGCCAGTATCCTCTTACAAGACAGGGAATATCTCAATTTGCAGTGGCCGGGTTGCGCCACGTAGAAGGAAACGGCGATTCGGCGATCGGTCTGGAGGTTAGACGTTGGAGGTTGGGTGTTGGGAATGAGTGGCGATTCGGCGACCGCCACTCATCGCAGATTTATTTTAAGTCGTCATTCAGAGACTCGATCGAGTGATATTCCAAGGGCTTCGGCGACTCCCTTGCCGTAATCCGGGTCCGCCTTCAGGCAATTTCCTATGTGGCGAATCTTGATTTCGTCCGGCGCATCCCCCATCGCTCTGGCCGTGTTGCAGAACAACAGCTTCTGCTTGTCTGGGGTCATCAGGCGGAAAAGCATGCCCGGCTGGGTGTAGTAGTCGTCGTCATCCTCACGGTA
>JAAYKE010000010.1 GCA_012522575.1 Armatimonadota bacterium
AGACTCTCCGGCCTGCAAGGACGGCTCACACCCGATCTCGCCCTGTGTTTCTTCACCCATCCCCGCAGCGTCCAGTCGCTCACTCCAAGATCCCTGGCCACCTGTGCCAGAGAAGACTTGCCCTCCAGCACAAGCCCTACCGCCTCATCTCGAAACTCATTCGTGTATTGCTTTGACATGTTTACACCCCTTACAGTCCATTATACTTGGGGTGTCCATTATTTCGGGGGAACTCCAGTTCGCATGTTGGGAAAGGTGGCTCGCAGTATGTCGAGCAGCCTCTCGTCAGAGTGCTCATCAAATAGAGATTTATGAGATTGGAGCAATTCATCCCTGAAATCTTGTTCTGTTTTGCTTCCAATAAGCTTCATTTGCACTCTTCCTTGCTAGAGTCCGAACGAATACTTGGTGGGCTTTATCGCAGCTACCGGGCAGAAGCTGCCTGATCTGCTCGCAATCAAACTTATCACTCTTGCTCGCCGAACAAAATCCGGTGGTCGTTTCATCACGCCTGCACAACTGCCGAAATGCCTAATCTCCGGCTTCTTCACCCTCCCATCAGCCCACAGAGCACTGAATTCCGTTCTGCGCGACTCTGTCAGCTTGTACAAACTCCTATATTCACGGCTCTGCAACTGTGGAAATTGTGCGGACGGAGTTTTTGCGAGGTACACTACCCAAGCTCCAAACTTCGGGTCGTTTATGTTGAGCTTCGGGAGATATTTCCTGATCTGACTCTCAACTGCCTGTGGTATCACGTGGTGAGCTTGCTGATCTGCGAATATGGTCTCAAGTGCCTGAGCATCAACATAGAAGCTACCGATACTTGCACTGAATCTCCTCGCGTTAGTAAGTTTGCGTATCGAGGACCTTCTTTTTTACTTCGGGAAAGTCTGACCACGATGAATGTTGTATAGCCAACTTCTCTGCTGCCTGTATCGCAGCCTCGCCTTGTTGGCGATCACCCAGCAAGAAAGAAATGATTGATGCATATACTAAAGAGACAACTGGATCCCGGGGTTCTACTTGCTCTTCACATTCCATCCGAGACTCCAGAAGGAAGTTCAATACACTTTTGCGATCAAAGAACTGCTGCAAGAACGGCAATCCGTGCGTGATCAATCTTTCAATAATATCTCTGCCAATCTCGGCATCAACATGCTCGTTATCATCCAAACTGGATAGTGTCCACCATACATCTAGGTGTTCTGGCGCAAGCCAACCCAGTCGTGCATATAATGTACAATCTGGATATTTAGGCCTAGCCGGTTCTGGCTGATCTACAGTAATATAGCGTGACATTACTCTAGGAACATATACGCCACAAACGATGGTGAAGTTGGCTTGTGTTACATCGTTGAACCCAGAACGTTCTATTTCGACCAACCAATCGAGCACATCATGACTACAATAGTATACGCTCCCTGTTTTAGTGAATCCATTGTTCTTGAGTAGCGGAGTCACATGGTTCTTTAATATTGACTGAAGTCTAATTTCAAATGGGGATGCCATTCACGTATACTCCTCCCGATGGGGTCACTGTAGATTTACTGCCAGTGACCCCATAATTCATATTTATGCCATTTTAGGGCTTGTAATAGATCACACGACCCTTCTTTCCTGTAATGCGCTCATAGGTGCGCAACTGAGACTTACCTCTGGCTCGTCCTCTTGGCGTATCGGGCTTTAGTTCGATAGGATTGCCAGAAGGAGTCATTGCATCTACACGATACCGCTTTCCTGTCTTCCGGTCAACGATAGTTACCTCAGCTTTCCAGCCTTTAGATCGTGCTTTTGCTGCCAGTTCCGCGTGTCTCAGTTTGCCAGTTTTGGCCGCTATTGTGTTACCTGCTTTGGTTGTAGCCTTCGCAACTTTAACTGCCTTAATGCCCTTTGATGCAGCTTTTATGCCTTTGGCTACATAGCTACCGGGAACGAATGGCACGACGGTCGCACCGATATCCCAGGCAAGATACCCTACATTCGCCCAAGACGGGTTCTTTATCAGATCATACGTGCTCCAGCCGATACTTGCAACATCGGCTATAGTCTCAAGTGCCTGCCCGTCTGCATCGATTCTGCCCACGGGGTTGTTCCCACAATAGGCATAGTCATTGATGCCAAGCGCTGGATCGCAAGACAGACCGGGTCGTTATCAGACGAGGTCGGGCGGCATAATATTCTACCGCCCGACCATACCAAGCACTGATCAAATAGTCATCCACTCCAGATCCAAGATAGACATACTGTTTGGATCTATATGCTCGACTTCCCATTCGACTTCAAACAAGTCTTCGGACAACGATGGGTCTATACTATAGTATGGAGCATCAAAGTCACTGACTGTAATGACCGTTACCCCGTTCCGTATAAGCTCCGGTCCGGCGCATTCCACAATGTAGGGAGACAAGAAGCACAGTGGTCCTTCGCTCCACATGATGCCGAAATGCTCTGGTTCATTATTCTTAATCGCACCATACAATCGTGCCCAATTCTTACCGCTATCATCGACGTCGCTTGAGTCAACCCGTATCTTTGGACAGTTGTCCGACACTAACTTGAGCGCACGATGGAAAGCGGCCTCATCCCACTCGTGAGCTTTCTCCTTGGCTGCAAGGAATATGGAAGTCAGATCCATATTGCACCTCACTATCTATCCACAGGCCAACCGTGTATTTGGCCTTTCTTGGTTCGCGATATCTTCATATATCGAGTTAGTTTTCCTGTTCTTGCGACCACCCCGATGTCTCCAGACATCTTAACAACGGCGGTATTTTTAACCCACAAGTTCTGCTTATCGGCATAAAGTGCTGCGTCAGCCACAGCCTTGTGCGCATCCACTCGAAACAGAAACTGACTCTTGCCGGAGGCCAATTTACCGGTCATGTGGGGAGCCATCCTCGCCGAGCTAACTATATACCCCGTGCGTGATTGCGTCCCAGCTAACCTGGCGACTTTCCCTAGCTTGCCAACAGCACCAGCCGCAACAGTCCATCCTACATCATTCTGCACATCGGTTACAAATTGAGTTGCATCGCGACCTGAGGTCCTATAGGCAGATGGTAGACCGGCCGATTCTGATGCTGATAGCCCAGCGCTCTGATACTGCTTTGCAGTTGCGTTCAATGACCCTTGCAGCGTTGGACCCTTATAACCTCTGGTTGCCATCTTCACGAGTGTTGTCGGAAGATTTTTCACCCATTTTATAGCCCTGCCAAACGCACTCATTCCATCCGGATCAATGTATGTTACTGGGTTGTTCCAACAGTAAGCATAGTCATTGATGCCAAGCATCGGGTCACGGCTTAAGAACCGCGCCGTTATCGGATCATAATAGCGTATACCCATCAGGACAAGAGGAGTATCGAGCTGAGACATCCTGGTCTCGTGATCTGTGTAAGCGCCCCACTGACCCACAAACCCGACACTGCCGGGAGCGTTTGTGTTGTTGCCGGTGGAAGTGGAACAGGTAAAACCTCCCTTTTTAGAGCATTGACGAGCGCTCAAGCCATCACCAACGGTTGCGTGATGTTGAACGGCGCTGACTATCACCAGAGCGCCAGGCTGTTTGCGGGCCAGGTCGGATTGGTTCCACAAGAGGATATAGTTCACCCGGAACTAACGGTATGGTCAGCCCTTATGTACGCAGCCCAACTTCGACTTCCCAAAGACACTTCCACGAAAGAACACCTTGAGCGCGTACAAAGTGTCCTGGACTCAGTCCAATTGACGAATCGAGCGCACTCAACTATCAAGCATCTGAGCGGAGGCGAACGAAAGCGGGTCAGTATTGCTTTGGAACTGATCACAGAACCGAATTTGTTGTACCTGGATGAGCCAACCAGCGGTCTAGATCCATACCGAGAGCGACAGATAATGGAATTGCTTCAGCGTCTGGCCAAGAATGGGCGGACTATTCTTGTCACTACGCACTCAACCGCCAGCCTGGATCTCTGTGATCTGCTATTGGTCATGGGTGTCGGAGGCCGATTGGTATATTTCGGTCCTCCTGACGATGCGTTAGCGCACTTCGGATGCACAAGCTACAATGATATCTACTCGGTCGTCGGCGACACATCCTATCAAGTCTTGCGTCAGCAACGCAGATTCTGGAAGTCAGACATTTATAAGCAGTTTGGTTGCAGGCGGGGACACAGCAATTGCGCCAGTTCGTTGGCAAAGCCGCAGAGGGTGTCCAGCTTTGGCGCGTTTGGGTGGCTGAGCCAATTCTGGCTGTTATGCAGGCGATATCTGGAGATTATGGCTAATGACAGGGCAAATGTAGCTTTGCTGCTTGCTCAAGCGCCACTAATCGTACTTATCATCATTTTCGTCTTCCCGAGTAATAGCTTCGAAGCAGTTATCGGTTCGTCTGACTTAAACCCACTGAGGCACGCGTCTCCGATTCTGTTTTTGCTTGTAATCAGTGCAATATGGTTTGGAACATCCAACTCAGTCAGGGAGATTGTAAAGGAGAACCCGATCTACATCCGCGAACGTATGGCATTTCTTAGTCCGAGCGCATACTTCCTGTCGAAATTTTCCGTGTTGGCTGTTCTTTGCGTGGTTCAATGCGCAATATTGATTGCCGGCGTGGGATACTGGTTGTCCTGGTTTGGTGTCAATGACATAGACGTACTCAGTATGTTTGGCGTGCTGCTACTGGCATCATCTGTCGGGCTAAGTATGGGCTTGTTATTATCGTCTATTGCACGTTCGTCTGACCAGGCCGTCAGCTTGACACCTATAGTTCTGATCCCACAGATCGTTTTTTCGGGCATGTTCATACCTGATGATGCGGGTGCTGTGGTCAGCATAATCTCAAAACTGCATGCCGCCAAATGGGCCTTTGGCTCTATGGGTTATTTGGCGCGTGTCAACGAAAAGATCGATTCGCTTCCGGTTTATACGATATTGAAGAACGGCTCATTTGAAGGTGAGGTAACAACAAAGCTATTGGCTATGGTTGCTTTGTTGGTGACTACGATGATAACCGCAATGTTGGCAATCAGCAGCAGACGCGGGCGCTAGCTTGTAGATCGGCATTGGGGAGATTTGTATCGTTGATGCAAAGCCGCAGGAATGCATAATATTGCCGACTGAGCAGGGCCACACAGTCTGCGTAAGCCTCTGCCGTGGCTGTTCGATATAGATGCCAACTTGAATGTTTAAGTTTGCCATTCTTCTACGCACTCAGCAGTACATCGCCTTAACAAAACATGCTCAACAAATGGCTAAGCAAGGAATGATTAGTTTGATTATATGGAAGTATTCTATAACAGACAAAGATTTCATTCTATCCTTGGCTATATGAGTCTAGAGAAGTATGAAAGAAATCACTATTCAAGAGTCGCAGCATGATATGCAACGTGTGCACGTGTTGCTGTGCGGGTCAGACTGCCAAGGTGGTGTGACCAACGTACGACTGCGTCGGTAACACGCGTTCACGTTTCAGTTGGGAGGGTAATATGGTCAGGTTTGTACATGTCGTTGGCATAGCTGCCTTTATTTGTCTTTTAATGGCCGGGTGCCTCTTCGCCCAGAACGGAGTGCCAGCTACACCCGTTGAAATACCATCTGCATCCAGCAGCGTCAGGGTAGAAAGTCTGCCCGGTTTAATTGGTCACTACGTTGCAGTTGAAGGAATGATTGGCCCTCGACGGGACGACAAAGCTCAGAACACTAAGGTCTATTCGCTCCGCGACTACTGGGGCAAAGAAGTCTGGATTCGCACCCACCAACAATGGCCTCCAAGCGGAACTAAGTGGCACGTAGAGGGCACTGTTATCAAAGACAATGGAGAGATGTTTATTATCGAGCAATCACGCTCGTCTCTAAATCCCTCAAAACCTGCAGCCAATACTGCTTCAACTGAGAAAAAGACGCTTGATAGAACTGCGCTGATCGGCATTGCGTTTATCGGTCTAGCCCTGTTAATCGGCATTATAGCCATTGTCTTGATTAAGAAGCAGCAAGAACAGCAAAGGCTGGTTGCAGAGCAACAACGTAGATCAGCAGAACAAGAGCAAGAAAGGCTGAGGTTAGAGGCCGAGCTAAACTATATGCAATCTGCGCCACAGTCCGCTTCCGGTCCGGGCGGCACTATGGTATCAAGCCCATCTGCGAAAATACCGCAGCACACCATCGACGCCTGGGGTCAAATCAGAGTCGTATCTGGACCTCACGACGGCCTGATTGTTCCTATGTCCGGCAATCAGATTGTTATCGGACGAACCGAAGGCGATGTTCAACTAACAGATGACCCTATGGTTTCCTCCAGGCATGGAGAAATAGTTGTCACGAATGACGGTCGTCTTCTGTTCGTGGATTCAAGCCGCAATGGATCAATTGTCAATGGACAGCCTGTTCATCGTTCCCAATCTGAGATAGCTCCTGATGCAGTGATTGAGGTTGGAGGCAGCCAGTTGCAGGTTATAGCCAGGCGCGTCCCATCCGCCGGGATGTCCGCGGCATCGTCGCAGCCAAGCCCATCTTCGGTCACCATGGTCGGGGAGAAAGAGCCAGTTCACTCGGCGAAGACAGGACAGTTTATGGGCGTTGAAATTGTTGTGGTCGATGGGCCAGACAAGGACAAGCGGTATCCGTTCGGCAGGAAAACAATCAGTATTGGCCGACAAACGGGCCAGGATGTGCAACTTACTGATGGCTTCGTCTCCCGAGAACACGCTACCGTTTCTTTACACAACGGCCAATGGGTGCTGCAGAATCTCAGTGGAAAAGGAACCATCGTAAACGGGGAAACCGTTACAGAGGTTCCGCTGAACCATGGTGACCGAATTGCCCTGGGCAGCTCTGTGGTGGAGTTCCGCTCCGCTCAAGCAGCTATGCAAGGGCCGCAGGTCTGAGCTAGTCACCATCGCTAGTGGCGTGATCAACCAAATATGAACTGAAGACCACGCTGGCATCTAAGCTGATCTCACTGCGGAGGGAAAAGTATGTCGCTGACGCCCACTACAAACCCATCAGAGCCATACACTTGTTCTATTACGGGTAAGGTTCGGGACCATAATGAAGATTCGGTATTAGCAAAGCAATGGAGCATAGCGAGCCCGGGACCGCTTGGCATACAATCTCTGCTCGCTGTGGCAGACGGCATGGGTGGTCACCACGGCGGGGAATGGGCGAGCGCGACAGCAATTGAGGCTTTTCAGAGCAGTCTAGCCTTGGCCGCGGCTAAAACGGACATCCGTGATTCGTTGATTGATGCCGTTAAAAAGACAAACCAGGTGGTTTATTTCGGATGTGATAAAAGTGGCACAGAGCATCCAGGCACCACTTTGACTGTGGCTGCCATAAAACTCCAGAGTTGCGAAGTCGCCCACGTTGGCGATAGCCGTCTTTACCTCTTACGTCACGGTGAACTGCACAAGGTAACCGAAGATGATACGTGGGCGCAAGAATTGGTAAACAAAGGGGACATGTCATCTGCGGAGGCAGAGAAATGGGCTTATAGAAACCAGCTCACAAAGGCAATAGGCGTGGCTGCCGATATTGTTCCAAGCACATACTCATTCGAATTGTTTTTCGATGACATACTTCTTCTGTGCAGCGACGGCTTGACCGGTATGCTATCGGATAATGAGATACGTCAGGTGATCTCGCAGAGCAGATCCATAGTGCAAGCTGGAGAGGCACTTTGTGCTACAGCAAACGCAGCAGGAGGCGAAGACAATATCAGTGTGGTATTGTATTGCCACGGCAAATGGAATCCTGCCTTGCCGCCTCCAATCACGAGGAATCAAAGCAGGCGTGTGTCTGCGCCTCATCGCCCTTCGAATGATGTGCTGAATCGTACGATTAGCACACAACCAAGACCTCCTCGCAGTAGAACATGGCTTATTCGCTCGTCGTTAGTGTTGGTTGCGCTATTGCTGGGGGCTGGGATAAGGTTCACTTTCTTCAATCCACAAAAGCAACAGCCATCTGCAACAACAGTTGCGCATAAAACTACCTCGGCTCATCGTGAGGCGGCCAGGCTGAATGTGGTGTTCGATAAAGCAACAGGCGCACTACGGCTGCGCTCTGATGGGGCTTCTTTTATGCAGATTGTGGACCAGCCACAATGGCGGCAGAGCCAGGGCGCCGTGGGTGAATACACCTTCAAATATGCATCCAAGAGCATTGCTATGCTTAAGGAACAACGCGCTAACCTGGTGCTGCTACAGCCTGACTGTGCCGAAGTTATACTTCACAAAGCAACCCCTGAGTCTATGACCGAATGGTTTGCTCCATTGGCCAGTGCCGGCGAATACAGGCTTTTTTTCCGGGTTGCTGGTTCAACCGACCAAATCATAGCCTGCTTCAGCGTCTTGCCAGCCGATAACAAGGAAGGGGGCGCCGGAGAAAAGTGAGCCAGGTTGTACTGAACGAACGATATGTGTTAGAGTCCGAACTCGGCCGAGGCGGGATGGGAATAGTCTATCTATCACGTGACATTCAGTTGGATCGGCATGTCGCCGTCAAAGTGCTCCCTCCGGAGTTTACACACGATTTGTCGTTCTTGGATCGCTTCAGAAGAGAAGTTCTTAACACAGCTAAGCTCAGTCATCCTAACATTGCCCAAGTGTTCGACGTGGGCCAGCACGAAGAAACTCACTATTATGTTATGCAATTGGTTGACGGCTCCGACCTGCACTCCGAGATACTGAAAAAATGTACTCTTTCCCTGGACGAAACCGTGCGCATCATAAGGCAGGTGGGGCTTGCACTAGACTGCGCACACGCAGAGGGCGTTGTGCATCGCGACATTAAGCCAGAGAACGTGTTGCTCGACAGGCAAGGTAATGCACGAGTCGTGGACTTTGGGATTGCCAAGACGATGGAAGGCACGAGGCTTACAGGCGGAATGATAGGAACGCCAGAGTATATGTCCCCTGAACAAGCACGAAGTGAGGACGTCGATGGTCGCTCGGACCAATACTCTCTTGGCGTTGTTGTATACGAAATGCTCACCGGTACGACTCCATTTCGTAGCGCCACCAGCCAACCGTGGGCCATTGTCAACATGCACATTAATGCGCCTCCTCCCGATCCAAGAAGCTTGCGGCTTGATCTGCCCGAGCATGTTGCATCAGCTATCTTTCGTGCTCTGGCTAAGATACCAGCACATCGGTTTGCGTCCTGCTCAGATTTTGCGCAGGCTCTAGAGAATGGAACATGCGCGTCAGTATCCCCGCGGAACACGGGCGTTTCTGAAAACGTTACTTTGGTAGGAACTGCTCCACTTCCGACCACCGCGCCGCGTTCCAGCAAACGTCCATTAGTTGGTTTATTGGCCGCAGCTCTTGCCGTAATGATTATCGGCTTCGGGCTTGTACTCGGTACACGCAGCAAGCCCATTGACTTGGATACTCCCCCGCCTCCCAGCATTAGCGTGGTTCAGTCTGCTGAATCAGAACCAATGAGCAGTAATCAAGAGACCAGCAGCGAAGAGGAGAATTCGGATTCCAATGAGGTATCTGTGAATACTCCCTTGCCGAGATTCGATGTGACTGGTTTGCCAGGCAGGGTTTATGTTGGGCAGTCTTTCGAGTTTGTGGTCAATGCAGTCAATGAGGGGATATCGGCAAACAGTGGTAGCATCACGGCCGGATTTACCGGATCGCCTCGTATTGAGATGTCATCGGATTCAAAAAGTCCAAGAGTATGGCGTCCGGGAGAGAAGATTGGCCTGTTCGATATTGTATCGGGTGCGTTTATCAAAACCAGGATAGCAGCATCTGAGGTTGGGGCCGAGGCATATTACCAAAACCAGACATGGGGACGCGGCGGAAAGCGTTATGCCAGGTTTACAGTGATTCCGTCCCAACCGGGAAGGATGCTTATCACTGTGAGGTGCACTCTGACTTTAGATTCTGAGACCGCGCACAGTATAGGTATCTCTCGCTTCCACACTTATCCTTCTATAGACGAGGCTGATGGCGAAGACCAGCAGGGTTGTCCGGCCAGATTTTATACTGTGGAGGTTGAGCGATGAGGGCGCCTGTAAGTATCAGAAATCGGCATGGCTACTTGAGGCGTTGGGGATTGGATCTACTCGTATGCTTGACTGCGTTTGGGGTGGGGTTCTTGCTGATTCCAAAGCTTCTACAATGTGATGACGCACCCACGACCAAAGTCAGTAGTCAGAGACAAAGAGATATCCCAAACAGAGTCGCCGCCACTGCGACAGCAAGCGCCTCTGTTTCCAATACACCCAGAAATCGCGTGCCGGGCATTCGCATACGTCAGCGGCAGTCGATATACGATGTCAATACGTTGCTCCAACGAATGACGTTAGAACAGAAAGTGGGGCAGATGCTTATGGTTGGGTTCAAAGGGCCTGACCATAAAGGCGCCATTGGTTTTGTTCGCAATTACCACGTCGGAGGGCTTGTTATCTCCCGCAGCAATGCAATCACCAAAACGCAGCTCGCGGTATTAACGGAGTCGCTGCAACAGATATCCAGATCTGACAGCGGGATTGATCTTCTGCTTGCGACCGATCAAGAAGGCGGATCGGTTGCCCACATAGGTAAGTCCATCTGTCCACCCTTTGCATCAAACGCAACATCGGGTGAGGAGAACGACGAGATTGGAGTTATAAAGCAGGCCGGGACAACCGCAAGAGTCTTCCACGAAGTTGGCCTGAACATGAACTTTGCCCCAGTGCTGGACGTGAAGACCAACACGCGAAATCGTGTCATAGGTTCACGATCCTATGGCAGCGATCCAGAAAAGGTTGCTCAACTTGGCTGCGCATATATTACGGAATTGCAGCGCTGCGGGATAATCGCCACTGCCAAACACTTTCCAGGGCATGGTCCGACCAGCGTTGATTCGCACAAAGACACGCCAATTGCCAGTTTGACGCAGGAGCAAATGAATATTCACGTGCACCCATTCAAAAGGGCAATAAGGGCTGGTGTGGACGCCATTATGACGGCGCATATCATCTATACAGGCTATGATAATCGGCCTGCAACTCTATCGAACTTCTGGCTAAATGGCTATCTGCGTCGGGATTTGGGTTACCAGGGGGTCATCATCACGGACAGCCTCGGAATGGGTGCGATCCGCAAAAACTATTCCTGGCACAACGTCGTGAAGGACGCTTTAGATGCTGGAATTGATATTTTCCTTATTTGTGAGGGTGATGATCTGAAGTCTCTGACGCGCCAATACTTATTGAGTTCGGTCCGCAGCGGCGAAGTACCTGAATCGAGAATTGATGAGTCCGTGGTGCGGATACTGCAGCTCAAGCAGAAATACGGGTTGATAAAGGGAGGGGCGGCAGCACAATGACGTCACAAGTTCTGAATGGCCGGTACACACTGGAAGCAGAACTCGGAAGAGGCGGAATGGGCGTAGTGTACCGGGCTAAAGACCAGCAACTCGACAGGCACGTAGCCGTAAAGATACTACCTGCCGAATTCAACCATAATCCACAATTTCTGGATCGCTTCAAGCGTGAAATATTAAGCTCAGCCAAGCTGGACAGTCCTCACATAGTGCAAGTCTACGACGTTGGACAAGATGGCACAACAAACTACTATGTGATGCAGTTGATGGATGGAAATGATCTGCACTCCGAAATTCAAAATCGAGGGGCGTTTTCTCTCGATGAAACCGTACGAATCATAGGTCAAGTTGCAGAAGCGCTGGATCATGCGCACTCTCACGGGATCGTCCATCGTGACATCAAGCCGGGTAACATTCTGCTTGATACCAATGGCAACGCACGCGTTTTCGACTTTGGTATTGCAAAAACGGTCGAAGGAACCAGGATGACCGGCGGAATGATCGGAACGCCTGAGTATATGTCACCAGAGCAAGCACGTGGAGACGAGGTCGATGGAAGCTCAGACCAGTATTCATTAGCTATCGTCGCTTTCGAGATGCTGACAGGAACCACGCCGTTTCGCAGTGATACTTCACAGCCATGGGCGCTCGTTAATAAGCATATTTCGGAGCCACCACCTGATCCTCGGTCACTAAAGGGTAGTATCCCGGAGCATGCGTCGATGACGCTTCTTCGAGGATTAGCTAAGATAGCTGCCCATCGCTTCGATTCATGTGCACAATTTGCTGCGGCGCTGGCAGGTAAAATCATATCAACTCCAATTGAAGACGACGCCAGAGTGCCCGCAGAGAGGAGCACTATATTAGCGCCAAAGCAGATTAGTACTCAGACCGCACCCAAAGCTGATCCGGGTACTTGGATATTCCTCAGTGCTGCTTTTCTGGTTTTGTTAGTCGGTGGAATAATGCTCGTCTGGAGTCAGATGCAACGTTCCAGTGCAGATGACTCAGAAATAACCCAAATTGTTGAGACTGCTGTGGTCGAAGGTCTTCGACAGGCAAGCGGGCTATCGAATAATTCCTCGAGCAGCACTCAAGAGCCCCAAACTGTGGACGTGAAAATCTGCGAGGCATCCGGTATGCTGGCCGGTCCTTACTGTATTAACAAGTCCGTGAAGACATTTACGGCAGGTAATCAACCAATACGCGCATGCGATCAGTGTTCGGCGCCCCAGCCGCCGCCCAGTATTCCCCTGGATAGCTCAGAAGTCGAGAGTCTGATCGAAACTTGGAGGCAAGCGTGGTGCAATCGAGACATATCGGCGCTACGGAACTGCTACGACAGGCGCTTGAAAATGACCAATTACAAAAAGAACGGCCGAGTTGATAAATACAACTATTCAGAATATATGGCACATGAGAACAAGATGTTCAACACAAGAAGCTATATCAGCCTCAGCGTAGGGCCACTGAGCATTGAACAACTTGGCAATGACAAATGCCGCGTGTCTTTTATTCAGTACTACGAAAGCAATGCATACAAAAGCAGAGGCAAAGAGACCATGATTATAGAGAGAACGCCGAATGGTCTTCAGATTGTTGAAGACGTCTTCAGGCCACTCTAAAGGGAGAATTGGTTAGTGCAGTATAGCAAAGATACGGTCGACGGACTGCTCCTTAAAACGCTCGTAATATTGGTCTGTGTTGCAGGCTTGTCGCTAATATGTGCAGTATGGAAGCAAATCGGCAGCAATGGGTCTGCAACATATATGGGAACCATTTCCAATCAAGAAAATAAGCACGTTAGCCAAACAGCTTTGGAGGCGCAGCCTGAAGTTATGGAGCCGAACGAAAAAATACCTGAAACAACAGCGCTTAAACCATCTGACCTGCCTGATGCGCCAACCCCAGTAGCATCCACGCAAGCTGATGTATCTGTAAGTGGTCGTCCAATTGATGTGATTACTTTCGGCAAAGGCAAAAGAACAGTCTTGGTGATGGCTGGTGTACACGGCGACGAATCATCGGGTGTAGAAACCGTTCGCCGATTAGTGAGTTTGCTAAGAGATTTCAATGAAGCCGATTTCTCACAGAGGATCGTTGTTATGCCTGTTGTGAACCCCGATGGATACGCGGCAGGAACCCGGCAGAATGCACATCGTGTGGATATCAACCGTAATTTCCCCGAAAAGAATTTTGGCAAAGGTGCAAAATCCGGGCGCTATTATGGAGGTCCTAAACCAGCCTCAGAGCCTGAGACCAAAGCCATTATGAGGGTTGTCGATAATTACAAACCCGAACTGATCATATCGTTGCATGCCCCATTGGGTTGCGTGAATATCAGTGGCCCATCTCACGAGACAGGCAAACGCATATCCCGTTTGACCGGGCTTCCGCTGAAAGAAGACATAGGATATCCGACTCCCGGTTCAATGGGCAACTACTACGGAGTCGAGCGCAATGTCCAGGTCATCACACTGGAGTTACCCAATCAAAGAGGATGCTCGCAACGCTGTGTCACTGCTCTCCTTGATGCGCTGAGTCTCCCGTTCAAATCGGCTAAATCCTCGGTCGACACGAAGAAGATTGACGTAACTCAAAAGCAAGGAGGGGCAGGAAGAAAATGAAGCGAAAGATTGTAGTCTTATTTGCGACTGTCTCATTGCTGATAGTTGTATCCAGCATATCGTTCACACTCTTGAATCAGTGTTTCGCTAATGATGATACTAACGGCAAATCTGCTCCGAAACCGGATGCCAGGCTGGCCATCAATGTCACCCTCGATTCGACTGAGAAAACCTCCACTTCCGCGGCTGTTTCCAGCAATTCAACGGTTCAGAAGCCTAAGCCGTCTTCACCATCAGCAGGCGCTTCTGAAGAATTGCCCAAACGCTACTATTCTCAGGAGAGTCGTCCGATTGATGTGCACGTGTTTGGTAACGGGGCCAAGACAGTGTTAATCATGGGTGGTGTTCACGGAAATGAAAAATCAGGAGTATTGGCAGCGAAGTCATTGCTAGCGGAGCTGGAGAAGCTTCCGGCGTCCGCTTTCCAGCAGAGAATAGTCGTGATGCCTCTAGTCAATCCTGATGGCTATGCACAAGGTCGCAGGCAAAACGTTCGAGGCATAGACCTTAACCGAAACTTTCCTGAGACAGGCTTCAGCGCGGGAGTTAAGTCGAAAGGATTCCAGGGAGGAAAGAAGCCAGCTTCTGAACCAGAAACTCAAGCGGTTATGGACGTTGTGACGACATACAAACCTTACCTGATTATATCTTTCCACGCACCGTTATCGTGTTTGAATTACAGCGGCCCATCGCTTGAGATAGCAAAGCAACTCTCTAAGTTGACTAACCTGCCCGTTAAGAGTGATATTGGATACCCGACTCCCGGTTCGATGGGTAACTACTACGGCTGTGACCAAGGCGTCCAAGTCATAACGTTTGAGCTGCCCAACATGACTACTGCGTCTCCCAAGTACTGTAATGCCGTTCTGCAAGCACTTGGGTTAAGGAGCGTTGAAACTGTCAAGGAGTCTCCTCCTCCAGTTCGCAAGACCGTCAATCGTATTGTGGTCTGCAAAAGCACGAACGTTCTGTACGCTTACGATGGGTCTCAATTGATCCGCCAATACGCGGTTTCCACAGGCAAGGGAAGATCGTGGACGCCGGAAGGGACATTCAAAGTAACAAGCAAGACGGACAGGGTTGGTGGAGAGCTTGGCACCAGATGGATTGGTCTTAATGACAGGGGCAAGTATCGAGGTATGCAAATCGGCATACATGGAACAAATAGCCCTCAGCTCATCGGGAAGTCGGTATCGCATGGCTGTGTCAGATTGCGAAATGCAGATGTCGAGGAGTTGTATGCCTTAACGTCGATAGGGGCCGGAGTTGAGATAGTATATGAGATTTCGCATCAAGCTACCAAACCGCATTCGGGAGCCAAATGACGTACAACGCAGACGAGAGAGCAAATTACTGACGACTGATCAAGGGCGCTAGCAAAGCATTGTGTAACACGTTGGATGGAATTATAGATGGACGACCAAATACTTAACAATAGATATGTTCTGGTTTATGAACTTGGCCACGGTGGCATGGGTGTGGTTTATCGTGCTAAGGACACGTCCCTGAATCGGCACGTTGCGGTCATAGTGCTGCCACCTGAGTTTGCCAGAGATGAGCAGTTTATTGAGCGGTTCACCCGCGAGGTGCTTAATTCCGCACGCCTTGACCATCCCAATGTGGTTCAGATATATGATGTAGGACAGGACGGCACAACGAACTACTATGTTATGCAACTTGTCGACGGCAATGATCTTCAGGCCGAGATTCGCGAGCGAGAAGCGTTTTCTCTGGAAGAAACAGCCAGGCTGATTTCACAGATTGCTGAGGGGCTGGATCACGCCCACTCGCAGGGCATAGTTCACCGCGACATAAAACCAGACAACGTTTTGCTTGACCAGCATGGGTACGCACGTGTCGTGGACTTCGGTATTGCCAGAACTATGGAGGGTACCAGGCTCACTGGCGGTATGATTGGAACGCCTGAGTATATGTCACCAGAGCAAGCCCGGGGCGAAGACGTCGATGGGCGTTCTGATCAGTATTCATTAGCTATCGTTGCTTACGAGATGCTGACAGGCTCCACACCTTTTCGAAGTGATACCGCTCAACCTTGGGCATTGGTCAATAAGCACATATCCGAGATTCCGCCAGATCCGCGATCTTTACGCAGCGACTTGCCGGAATTCGTAACACAAACTCTGATGCGTGCGCTTGCAAAGGCGCCTGAACATAGATTCAGTACCTGCACGGATTTCGCCTCGGCGCTTGCTGGGAATAGTCAAGCCGCACCCGATGAAGCCCAGGTGCCTCTCACAATGTCTGTTCGTGCACAAGTGAACCAAGATGCAGGTATTAAGGCGAAATCCAAATCCAAGTTTACTGTCCTCACGAGTCTCATCGCACTGATTGTCGTAGGTCTATTTGTCAGTGGAGGATTCTTGTTATTCAGCGCGAGAGTGAACAACGATAATGCATCAACTTCGACACAAGAGTCTTCCTCTGTGCCATCTTTAAGCTCTGAAACAAGCGATATCGCAGTGCCACCGCCCACTATCGAGCAGCCTACAACTGAGACGTCTGATTCGGAAAGCACGTCGACTTCAAGCGACATAGATGTGGACGAATTCGAAGAGCCAGAAGGAATGGGACGGTGGCCCTGGACATCCGAGCGCGCTGTTGACGAGAGCGACATTGCTTATATTTCAGCGTCTGACCGTGACATAATGCGTAACGAAATATATGCCAGACATGGATGGGTTTTTAGACGCAAGGATATACAGAGCTATTTTGATAGGCAGCCTTGGTATCGTCCGGGAGGTTCTGATTCCAACCGTGATAGTGTTAATCGAATTGCAGCAGCGGCAATGTCAAAGCTGGAAAGAGCCAATGCGAAAAAAATACTGGATTATCAAAAAGCGCGTGGTGAACACAAATGACAGCTAGGCGCAACTCAGACAACGCCAGAGGCTCAAACAAAACCACATACTCCACGCTCAGTATAATTATAGGCGCACTTTTTGGTGCCTTACTAGGTATGGGTGTCTGGATTATTGCCACATATTCAAGTTCCCATCGTGTCCAGCCCGATATCGCTTCGGTACCGCCTTGCGCGGATGTGAGCACAGCCATTCAGCCTCAAGTGACAACGAAGCCTACTGCAAGTGTAAAGCCGAACCAGCAACCTAGTCAGAGCAAATCTACTGCAGGGGCGGCAAGCAGTCAGTTGATTGGGCCGGTTCCAACCCCCAAACGCTCGCTAGTGATCTGCGTCGACCCAGGTCACCCTTCTGAAGTGAGCTCTGGAAAGACAGTGCAAAATGGCCTTCAGGAGGTGGTCATCAACTGGAATGTTGCCGCTTACCTGATCCAAAACTTGCAAGCTAGTGGATACTCAGTCATCTGTACAAAAACTCATTGCGAAGAGACCGTGACCAACAAGCGGCGTGCGGAAATTGCTAATCAGAATGGAGCCTCGCTTCTTATCCGTCTTCACTGCGACACTGGTAGCGGCAGTGGCTATACGCTCTATTATCCCGATAGACAAGGCAAGAAGAATGAAAAGGTAGGTCCTTCTGCGCTGGTTATCAAGTCCAGTTACGTGGCAGCAGATGCCATACATCGCGGCATGACGGCAGCTATGAAAGGCGACTTGAAAGACAATGGGGTTAAAGGAGATAGCGCAACCAAGATTGGTGGGCGGCAAGGTGCGTTGACAGGAGCTATCTACAGTGATGTCCCTGCCGTAACGGTAGAAATGGTTTTCCTTAGTAATAGGGCTGATGCCGACTTCATCAGAGCAGAAACGGGCCAGCAAAGGATGGCTTCAGCGCTGGCGGCAGGGATTGCTCAGTAGTTGCCGATGACTGAAGCTAACGTCACAGAAAAAAGCAACTCTAAAAAATGAGGAGGCATATTTTATGTTCAGAGTATTACTCTACGCTATATTGTTAGTTCTCGCTGTAGTTTTTGTGGTAAACGTAGCCGCAAATAAAGCGGTTGCCTCGGATTCAATTAACGTATCCGCATCCAAGACTCAAACCAGGATGGTACCGGTTGTCATCGATGGCAATGAGGTCGACGGGAAAGCTGCGGTTATTGATGGCGAGGTCTATCTGCCATTATCCTTACTTGTTAAAGCACAGGGTAAGACCGTTAGATACGAGTCTGATCTGAAGCAGGTGATCATCGGCAAGAACAGCTCTGACAGCAGCCGGCTCGACGTCAAACCTGTGCTTGAGGTCGTAATGTCCGAGCCGGAGTGCAAGGAAATGGTCGAGAGCCTGGGGTTGGAGTACAATAGTTCGGTATCAATACCCGAAACACTGCATTACTATTCTTGCGTCATCCTCAACAACAATAATGCGACCAAACCAAGTGTGTCGGATCGGCTGAAGAAGTACCTGTCAGAAGGTGGCGGTGTCGTGCTCGTCGGAAGCATTCCGCTCAAATTGGATACAGAAGGGGCCAAGGATTATGATTATGTATTCGACGGTAAAAATACGACTCTCAAGAAGCTTCCTAGTATAGTTGACTGGTTTGGCTGTAATGAAATAATCAGCCTTCAATGCGGTCCTTGGCGGAGTGGCGGCGTTATGTTAACCAGCACCAACAGGACTCTCGGTACTAATTTAGGGATGGGAACAACCATATTTCGCCATGTTGGGAGCCAACATTTGGCAGTGCTTGATGTTCCGGATGAGTTCTGTGAGATTGTTGCCGCTTGGAGAAGCGAAAAATATGACCAAACCGGTATTGCTGCTTTTGTGCATACTTACGGCAAAGGCCGTGTTTATTGGCAGTCTCTGATCGACGATCCAAACTACCCCAAGCTTAAGGAGCTATTCCGGGCAGGCATTTGGCGTGCGGTAACTGGAAAGAACCTTCCGTCTAGTTCAATATTTGGAAGCGGCGGCGATTGACAATTCGGGGGACGGCAGTGATGTGTGCTAATTACTCTGGAGACACGCCACTAAGTTGCTCTCATAGTAGACATACCAAGGTGGTTGAGTTTTTCGATGGAGTGAATTGACAACGAGCAAGCAAGAGCTTGGATAGCAGCAAATGGACGATAGGCGAGGCTTTCAACAATTGAACAAGCGAGTTCTTAACGAGCGCTACGCGCTTGAAAACGAAATAGGACGCGGAGGAATGGGTGTTGTCTACAAAGCGAGGGACATCCAACTAGGTCGCTACGTGGCAATAAAGGTGTTACCCGCCGAGTTTGGGCGCGATATCCAGTTTTTGGAGCGATTCAGGCGAGAGGTGCTCAACTCGGCGAAGCTCGATCATCCAAATATCGTCCATGTCTATGACGTTGGGGTGGACAATGGGTGCTCGTACTATGTGATGCAACTTGTTCAAGGTGGCAGTCTACGCACGGAGATTGATCTATCGGCACAATTTGAGGTCGAGCGTGCTCTTTTGATAGTCAGCCAGATAGCTGCCGCTCTCGATTATGCTCACAGCGCAGGAATCATCCATAGGGACGTGAAGTCCGACAACATCCTTGTTGATAGGCACGGAAACGCTCAGGTTGTTGATTTCGGGATAGCCCGATCTGTAGATGGAACTCCTATGACTGGAGGGATTATCGGAACCCCTGAATATATGTCACCGGAACAGGCGCGCGGTGAGGAGCTAGATGGACGTTCGGATCAGTATTCGCTTGCTATTGTAGCCTACGAGATGCTGACAGGAACGACGCCATTCCGTAGCGATACAACTCAACCATGGGCCTTGGTCAATAAGCATATTACTGTACAACCGCCTGACCCGCGAACGATGAGAAGCGATTTACCGGATCAACTATCAGATGCATTGATGCAGGCTTTGGCGAAAAATCCCGATCAGCGGTTTTCGTCCTGTTTTGACTTTGCTCAGGCGCTGGCGGGACAGAAACGGGATGTCACTTTCACACAAGCCACTGCAAAGTTGGATAGTGAGTTCGCCGGGAATCCTGAAAAATCCAGTAAGCACTTGGCAATGAAGGCAGTCGCCCTACTGGGAGTTGCGCTTGTTACTGTTACGATAGGCGCCTGGTTAGTGTTTGGCAATCCAGCAAAAAACCAAGTCTCTTCGCAACAAGATACATCATCTGGCGATTCATTGAGTATCCCTCCATTAAAAGTCAATCAGCAGGAACCGAAACAAACTCCGGTTGCGCCGTATATGTCACGAGATGGCGAGGCATCAGAAGAAAGAACGACTAGCCGCGAATCTGCCTGGAGCACTCACGAAGACTTTTCACTGGGCTACAGCATTGACCGACCAGATGATTGGTCTAGCGAACAATTACAAAATGCCCAGTTGAATACCATGTTGTTTAAAGCTCCTGCAGCAGGCGTCTCTATACGAGTTGATGCAATGGTTGATATCCCGGAAAAGGACCCCATTGAATCTTGGGAGGGTCTGGAAACTCGTTTCAAGAAAGTGTACGGCAGCCGTTATCAACGCGTGTCTATGGACTATAGCACTCTAGGCGGAGAGCGATCAGCAACGTGGGTGTTTACGCTCCAGAAACGAGGGCAGCCGGTTCTAAAGAAGATAGATGTTGGACTTTATCACAACGGAACCGGTTATGCTGTACTCTGTACTGCGCCGGTCGACAGTTTCGAATCCTGGCAGAGCACCTTTGACCGCGCTATTGCGAGTTTTCGGTTCACAGCAAATTGATGTGACAAGAACAGTTTTTCTTAGCAGATAGCCAATACCAGATACACTCCCTTTCCTGTACCCCTAACTGTACCATATCAATGGTAAACCTATATCCTTGTCCGGTGTCTGAATCCCGGGATTCTGGGATTGCTCTATACTGCTTGAGAGATCATAGCATTTGCCGATAATGTGTGGAAAGTGGCGACTCCTCGCCCAAGGTCTGATGCCGGAGGCTTACGATAGAAGGCTGCAGCGAAATAGCATTCACGGCAGTCCATAACGGCTAAGGAACCCAAGATCAACCACAAACCTAGGGACGGGCCGGAGATCAAGCAACTGCTGAGTCTGGCGAAGGAGAAGGCGCCCCTCAAGTCGAAGAATTAGTCACCTAACAACCTAAGCAATAAGTAGTATGGGAGATGATGTGTCAGAATTGATGTCGGTTATAGAACGGGTGCCTGCTGAAGGAGCAAGCGCTAGGCCGCCTGACAAGATCGAAACAAATGTGGACTGTGCTGGTCAAACTGTTGTTGCCGCCAATGAAGCTATTCCCTCAGCCGAAGAACTCAAAGACTCGATAATCGAAATCCTGGAATCTCAAGGATATATAATAAAGTCGGGTCTGATTGAATTGCCCGATGGCCTTACTAAGGATGACTACCGGCGAATGAACCAACTTGCCGTGGCCAAGAAACTCGCGGCAGCAGAGCCTAAGCTGCAGCGCTGCGAGCACAAATTGATCAACTACATCGCCAATGGCCACGAAGTATTTCCTGACAAGGTCAGTCCGAAGCTCGTCCTGGTTCAGGGAGGTTCCGAGGAGGAGTTGCTTTTCAGATACGCCTCTTTACATTGGAGTATTCCGGTTTCATCAGGCTATGGCAGAAGGCTGCGCTTCCTGGTTTTCGATGAGAACAACGGCAAACTTATAGGGCTGTTCGGCCTTGGTGATCCGGTGTTCTCTTTGAAGAATCGCGACGAGTGGATCGGTTGGAATAAGGAAGCCAAGCAATCTCGAATGTATCACTTGATGGATGCGTTCGTGCTGGGCGCAGTCCCGCCTTATTCCTCTCTTATTTGTGGAAAGCTTATCGCCTTGCTTGCTCTATCAAGCGAAGTGCAGGATGCGTTTCGAAGCAAGTATTCAGGTCAGTTTTCCTTGATCAGGAAAGAGAAGAGAGAGCCGATTCTTGCAATGCTCACGACGACCTCCGCCCTCGGAAAATCGTCAGTTTATAATCGCATCCGGCTCAATGGAGTTGACTACTGGAAAAGCGTGGGCTTCACTCAGGGATCAGGTGAGTTCCATTTCTCAAACGGGGTCTACTCAAAGATGCGGTCTTACGTAGAAGCGAACTGCGAGCCTACGGCCAAGCACAACAACTGGGGTACTGGTTTTCGCAATCGCCGAGAAGTCATCAGGAAGTGCCTGTCTTCCCTTGAACTGTCGTCAAGCCTGATATACCACGGGATTCGCAGGGAGATATACGCCGCTCCGCTTGGCAACAAGGCTCTGGAGTTCCTCCGAGGGGGGACAACTGATCCGGATTTGCACACATGGCCTGCGGATCATCTGGCTGGTTTGTTCAAAGAACGTTGGCTGATTCCGAGGGCGGAAAGATGCAGAAATTATTTGGACTTTACCAACGATGACTATGTTTTGTGGCCCGATAGTCCGACCTTAGAAGAGGAGGGCCGCTAAGTGGATACTTTCGATGACCTGCCCGATGCTCTAGTCCGCGACATCCTCGCGAAAGCTGCGCCGGTGGCCGAGGGAGTCGCTTCCACGCTTCGTGATGTCCAAGGCCAGCGTACGCGAATGCGAGATGAGGCCGGAGCCAATGGCCTGATTCGTCGAAAGGCCGATCTTGACGTATCGCGAGAACCATCCGTCGTCGGGATCGACGGTTCCTATCAGATTCATAGATTGACAGCAGTGGATTTGTGCGCTGCGGCCGCCGTAGCCGTGGAAGGGACAGCCAAAGAGGCCAAGAGATACTGGCCGGAGCCATACCACGAAATGTGGGTCGAATGCATACCGCACAACTCGGATACGACCGGCATAATTCGAGGGATCATGGTATCGATGGAGCTGAAGCTTGCCGATCAAGCGCCACATGATCTGGTTCTTCTCGATGGATCGTTCGCGTCGCTGATTATCTACCTTAACCAGGCTATAACGAAACTTGCCTCCGGTGCACCGGACGCACAGGAGGAGTTTCTGGCACGCTGGGAATCCGGAGTGTTTCAGCAACTCAAACGCCTTCTCCGTAGCGATCGTACGGCAGCATTGCCGAAGTTTACATCACGTAATGAGCTTATTCAGGAAAACAAAGTTGCCTGTCCTGCAAATATTGACGGCAAGACACTGGCAACATTGGTATTGGAACCGGGCGAATATATGGCGCCACTGCCAATACTGGATGCCAACGAGACCTATCACATGCCGCAGCATGCATATCTCGATGGCGAAAAGATCGACTTCTGTAGCGAGAGTGACATTGACGATATGAATGCGGCGCTTGGCAGCGTCAGGGTCATATACTACCGACCTTATGGCTGGATTCCCGCGCTGCGCATTGAGCTTCCCGCACCGGTTTCCTCTAGCAACACTCGGTTATCGCTGGTGTTAGAGGGCATTGAGAGGCAGTTCTTCACTCCGGCAGTGGTGGAACCGTATCCACTCTTTTTGGCGGATCGGATGGTGAAGAGCCTAGGCTCAGGCGTTGCCGTGATAGAGCAAGCAGTGTCTCAGTATGTGGCAGGCAGCACGCCTGATATCGAGACCACAATGTTGTGTCTGCAGAATTACCGCACCGAGGGCGGCAGAGGAGGGGTTTAGTGGAAAGCAATCGCAATCAAGATATTGCCGTTGTGGGTAGCCCGTCTACAAATACCGAGCTGACAATCGATTTGCTGCAAGAGGCTACCGAAGAAAGAATCGTCGGCGCTCTCACGGCATTCGAATCTACACAAAGTGGCTGTCCCATCACTGCTGCTGGACAGATTGTTGGCATTGAGCTGAAGAACAGGTGGCACGAGGACTCTGTGTTCCGCAACTTGATTAAGAGAACCGGGGAGATACCGCCGATCACTAACCGGCAGGACACACGGATTGCGGAACTGATTGTCGGAGCGACGTTCAAGAAGACTGACTTGGGATATGAACCAGATGTGCTTGGTATGGTTCCATCAACTGGGACAAGGGTGTTCAGGGTGGAGCAGGGGATGCTGGACTCGCTTCTTACCAGTAGTAAGGATGAGCTATTCTACCTCGGCAGAGCCTACGCCAACGACGTCTTTTACCCTATGTGGTTCAAGCATTTCGCTATTTGTGATTGCAGCTACATACGGAACCGCCGAGTTGATCCGGAAAAATGCTGATCCTACTCAAGTGGCGCGCCGCTTCTTGAATACGCCGGCCATTTTTTGTATTCAAACTCGGCTTTGTCTACGTACCATTCATACATTTCTTTGTAGGTCGACAGCACGCCTACCGATTTCTTTCCAGGCTTTCTAGTGCGAATGTGTCCGTCCGCGTAAAGATAGTTGTTGTTACGCCCGTGCCAGGGATTTCCGGGATCGATTGTGTGGCTAGCATACATTGAATCCGAATATCCCCTGACGCCTGTCCAATTGCAGCAGCGGTAGATATATGCATAGTCTATGCTGCTGTTCGGGTCTTCGATTTTCAATGGCAAGCCTTCGAAGAGCAGTATGGTTGCCTGCATTTTATGAATGCTGCTGCTGCGAATACCCTTGATTATGCTGATGCATTCTCGGCTTGGGTAGTATTCTTTGTCTGCGGGTTCGCGCAGGTAGCTGTTCATAGAATAGCTGCGAGGGTCATATCGACTTTTCCAGTCAGGCATCGCAGGACAACAGAAAACGGATTTGCGTCCGCGCT